>OMXR01000003.1 GCA_900315045.1 uncultured Sutterella sp.
AACTTGAAGGTCTGCATGATGGACTGCAAATGTGATCCCGACTGCTATATTACAGAACAAAGAGCCTGCGGCTCTTGCCCTTATATCCATCGGTTAAAAACCGACGGCTTTACGGGCAAGATCTGTAAGCCCAGGTTTTGGGCTTGCATTTGCGCCACTTGCGGGATCTCGGCAAAAGTCCCTACATGCCGGGGAAATAGCTAAAATACGAAAGATTTTCCCAGTAACCGGCTTCGGACGGGCGTTTTCGCTTGTGCTCTTGAAGAGGACAGTCCTGGAAGCCAACAAATCAGAGGATCAAATGGTTCAAGGCCGTTATGTATTTCCGTTTAGTCAACTGCGCATGACTGACGTCGACCGCGTCGGCGGCAAGAATGCCTCTCTTGGCGAACTGCTCAGCCAGCTCACCAGCGCCGGGATCCGCGTTCCCGACGGCTTTGCGACAACCGCTGAAGGTTTCCGCCTGTTCATCAAGGAAAGCGGTCTGGAGGATCGCATCGCCAAGCGTCTGGCTTCCCTTGACGTTGACGATGTGAAGGAGCTCGCCAAGGCTGGCGCCGAAATCCGCAGCTGGGTCGAGCAGGCCGAGTTCCCTGCCGAACTCGAGAAGGAAATCCGCGAATTCTATGATTGGCTCAAGGACGGCCAGGAGGAGATCTCCGTGGCCGTTCGCTCTTCGGCAACGGCGGAAGATCTGCCGGATGCCTCCTTTGCAGGCCAGCAGGAGACATACCTGAACGTGGTCGGCATCGATCAGGTGCTCGCCCGCATGAAGGAGGTGTTCGCCTCGCTGTACAACGACCGCGCCATCAGCTACCGCGTCCACAAGGGCTTCACCCACATGGAAGTGGCCCTGTCCGCGGGCGTGCAGCGCATGTGCCGCTCCGACAAGGGCGCCGCCGGCGTGATGTTCACGCTCGACACCGAAAGCGGCTTTGACCAGGTTGTGTTCGTCACGGCCAGCTACGGCCTTGGCGAAACCGTCGTGCAGGGCGCCGTGAACCCCGACGAGTTCTACGTGCACAAGCCCATCCTTGCCCAGGGCAAGTATCCGATCGTGCGCAAGACGCTCGGCAGCAAGCTCATCAAGATGGAGTTTGACCTTGACAAGGCTTCCGGCCGCTCCGTGCGCACGGTGGACGTGCCCGAAGCGGACCGCAACCGCTTCGCCCTCACCGACGAGGACGTGATCGAGCTCGCCAAGTTCGCCTGCATCATTGAGAAGCACTACGGCCGCCCGATGGACATCGAGTGGGGCAAGGACGGCATTGACGGCAAGATCTACATCCTGCAGGCCCGTCCCGAGACCGTGAAGAGCCGCCAGAAGAACGCCGACGTGCAGATCAAGTACACCCTCAAGGGCAAGAGCCGCGTGCTCGCCCAGGGCCGTGCCATCGGCCAGAAGATCGGCGCCGGCCCCGTGCGCATCGTCGAGAGCGCTGCCGAGATGGAGCGCGTCAAGACGGGCGACGTGCTGGTCACCGACATGACCGACCCCAACTGGGAGCCGGTGATGAAGCGTGCGAGCGCCATCGTCACCAACCGCGGCGGACGCACCTGCCATGCGGCCATCATCGCCCGCGAGCTGGGCATTCCGGCTGTGGTGGGCTGCGGCGACGCAACCGAAGTGCTCGCCGAAGACCAGCCGGTCACCGTGTCCTGCGCCGAAGGCGACACGGGCAACATCTACGAGGGGCTGCTCGAGTTCACGACCGAGGAGAAGCGTCGCGGCGAACTGCCCGACATTCCCGTCAAGGTCATGATGAACATCGGCAACCCGCAGCTTGCCTTTGACTTCTGCCAGATTCCGAACAAGGGCGTGGGCCTTGCCCGCCTCGAGTTCATCATCAACAACAACGTCGGCGTGCATCCGAAGCTTGTCCTGGACTACCCGAACATCCCGAGCGATCTGCGCGACATCGTCGAGCGCCGCTCCGCCGGCTACAAGAGCCCGCGCGAATTCTTCGTGAGCAAGGTTGCCGAGGGCGTGGCCACGATCGCCTGCGCGTTCTATCCGCGCAAGGTCATCGTGCGCATGTCCGACTTCAAGAGCAACGAGTACCGCAAGCTGATCGGCGGCAAGCTCTATGAGCCGGTTGAGGAAAATCCGATGCTCGGCTTCCGCGGCGCCTCCCGCTACATCGCCCACAGCTTTGCCGACTGCTTCGAGATCGAGTGCGAAGCCATGAAGCGCGTGCGCGACGAGATGGGCCTCACCAATGTCGAGCTCATGGTGCCGTTCGTGCGCACGATCGACGAGATCAAGAAGGTGAACCAAGTGCTCGAGGCCAATGGCCTGAAGCGCGGCGTGAATGGCCTGAAGCTCAACATGATGTGCGAGATTCCGTCCAACGCGCTGCTCGCCGACCAGTTCCTCGACTACGTCGACGGCTTCTCGATCGGTTCGAACGACCTCACGCAGCTCACGCTTGGCCTGGACCGCGATTCCGGTCTCGTTGCCAGTTCCTTTGACGAGCGCAATGCGGCCGTGAAGGTGCTCCTCGGCATGGCGATCAAGACCTGCCGCGAGCGCGGCAAATACGTCGGTATCTGCGGACAGGGCCCCTCGGACCATCCGGACCTCGCCGAGTGGCTGATGAAGCAGGGGATCGAGTCGATCTCGCTCAACCCCGACACGGTGGTTGACACCTGGCGCAAGCTTGCTGAAATCAGCAGCAAGTAGCTTCAGAGTGACTGACGGCCGGTTTGCCTGAAGCCGGCCGGACGCCGAAAAAAGAGCGCTCCAGCGAAAGCGGGAGCGCTTTTTTTTCGGCAGGGTTTTCTGCGACGCCGCTATCTTGCCTTGGCCGAGATCCTTGCAAGCTCGATCGCGACGTCCCGTGCCTTCTGCAGCGACGCGACGGGCAGGAACTCGTAGACGCTGTGGAAATTCACTCCGCCAGCAAAGACATTCGGGCAGGGCAGTCCCATCTCCGAGAGCAAGGCTCCGTCCGTGCCTCCGCGGATCGGTTTTTCAACCGGCCTGAGAGAAGCGCCGGCATAGGCCTTGCGGACAAGGTCGAGCACCTGCGGCGCGCGCTCGATGAAGGGGCGCATGTTGCAGTACGTGTCCGTGATCTGGACATCGTAGGCGCTGCCGGGGAAGCTTGAAGAGGCGGTTCTGGCAAGCTCTTCGAGGCGCCGTTTCTTGGCCTCGAATTTCTGGGCGTCGTGGTCGCGGATCAGCACCTTGCAGGAGGCCTCCGAGACTTCGCCCGTGACGCTGATCGGATGGAAAAAGCCTTCGCGCCGCTCGGTGTTCTCGGGCGCGGGCTCCTTTTCAATCAGGGCGAGGAAGTGCGCGGCGCAGCGGATGGCGTTCACCATCTTGCCCTTGGCGCTGCCGGGGTGCACGACGATGCCCTTGAATCGGACAATCACTTCGGCCGCGTTGAAGTTTTCCCACTCGAGCTCTCCGACCTCGCCGCCGTCAAAGGTGTAGGCAAACTCGGCGCCGAAGCGCTTGAGGTCAAAATATTTGGTGCCGCGTCCGATCTCCTCGTCCGGCGTGAACGCGAGGCAGAGCGGACCGTGCACGATTGCGGGGTCCGCAAGCACGCACTCGGCCATTTCCATGATGGCTGCGACCCCCGCCTTGTCATCGGCTCCGAGCAGCGTCGTGCCGTCGGTGAAGATGATGTCCTTGCCGATGTAGCGGCCGAGTTCGGGGAACTTCGCCAGGCTGAGCACGATGTTCTTCGGGCGCACGTTTGCGCCTGGCGCCTCGAACGACGTGTCCATGTGGGCGATGAACCCGATTGCGGGAAGCTGCTCGCAGCCCGCGCTCGCGGGGATCTTTGCGTAAAGGGTGCCGGTTTCCGAGCAGTGGACGTCGCTGGCGCCCATCGCGCGCAATTCGCCGGCGAGCATGCCGGCAAGCGTGATCTGTCCCTTGGTTGTCGGGCTCTCGCTGCTTGCCGGATCGCTGCGCGTGTCAATCGAGACATAACGCAGAAAACGCTCAAGAAGCCGTTTATTGGAGTCTTGCATGATGATTCGATTTTCCGTGCAGGGACGGCTCTGTTCTTAGGATTCCGGGCGGAATAGGGGAAAAAGGATGCGTTATTTCACCAGACGAACCTTTTTTGCTGCCGCGGCGGCTTCGCTTGCTGCGGTTGCCGCCCCTGCCCAGGCTGCGGGTACGAGCGCCATCGTTCTTTTTTCCCGGACGGGAAACACGCGCATCCTTGCCGAGCACATTGCCGCACGGACGGGAGCGCCGATCTTCGAGATCGAGCCAGCGGTTCCCTATGCGGAGAGCTATTCGGACATGACGTACATTGCTCAGTCGGAGATCCGCTCCGACGCGCGCCGGGAGCTCAAAAAGCCTCTGCCGGATCTTTCCCGGTACCGCAAGGTGTTCATTTGCGGACCGCTCTGGTGGGGGGCGCTTAACGTGCCGATGCGCTCATACCTTGCCGAGGCCAAACTTTCCGGAAAAGAACTTTTCCCCGTCACAACCTCGGGGAGCAGCTCTCCGGAGATCCTGGTGCGGGATGTCAAGCGCCTCGCTCCGGGCTGCAAGGTGAGACGGGAATTCTGGGTGCCGGGAAGCGAGGCGCGCAGCTCGCTCGGCGAGCTGGACGCCTGGCTCAAGGCATCGGGCTTCTAGTGTTCGGAGATTTCCCGCTCGATCGTTTCCGAAGCAAACGGGCCGGAGATCTTCTGCGCGAGGATTTCGGCCTGAATGCGCTCGGCGGTGAGAAGCTTGCGGTTGAGCATCTCGGCGCGCGCGCGGATCCGGTCGGAAAAATCCTTGTCGGGAATCGAGCGCAGCAGCGCATAGGCCTTCACGGGATCGGCTGCAACGCCAAGCCCCTTCTCATAAAGATTGCTCAGCATCACTCGGGCCGCACTCGAGCCGTTGCCGGCTGCACGCACCAGTTCGTGCCGGGCGGCGCGGTAGTCTGGCTCGCCCAGCACGCCGCTTGAGAAGATGTCGGCGAGCGCAAGCTGCGCCTTCTGGTTTCCGACGCTCGCCGCCCGCGTGTACCACTCCGTCGCCGCAAGCGGATTGGACTTTTCCCGGCTGGTGAGCGGGTGCAGGCTGTATCTGGCGAGCTCAAGCATGGAATTCACGTCGCCCATTTCCGCTGCGCGGGCGTACCAGTGCAGCGCCGTGCGGTATCTGGGGCTCACCGAGCCGTCGGGGGAATGCATCAGGATCTCGGCGATGCGCCGGGCGGCAAGCGCGTTGCCCGAAGCGGCGCTGCGCTGCAGCCACCACATGGCCTTGGTCCGGTCCCGCCGCACAGAGCGTCCGTAGTGGTAGTAGTCGGCAAGGCGCGCTTGGGCATAGGCGCTGCCCCCGGCCGCCGCCCGCTGAAGCTCTCCGACGGCCGCGTCGTAGTTCCCGGCGGCTTCATGGGCAAGAGCACGGCTGTAGTGGGCGTCGCTCACGCTTGTGACGCGCGGCGCCGCCGGCACCTCAAGCGCCTTTTTCACGAGTGCCTGGCTGCGCTCTTCAATTTCCGATGTGTTTTCCCAGAGCCCGTCAGCCCGGATGCTGTCTATGAATTCAGGGCCCGCAAGCTGCAGCAGGTCGCGCGCACGCTGCTCCATTCCGGTGGAATCGGAGTAGCTGGCGGTCTGAGCAAGGCTCGCCGTTGCGGCGCTGCAAAGCACTGCTGCAAGAATCAGTCTGATCGGGGCCATGGGAAAGAGGAAAATCGGGACGGGGGCTATTTTGGTGAGGAAATCCTGGATTGTCAAAAAACGGGAGGGCGTTCTGCGGCGGCTGCCGGGAAGGCGAAAATCCAGAGCCGCAGCCGCATCTCTCTTCGGATATCAGTGCCAGTATGGCGCACAGAACAGAGATGGTCCGAGCAATTGCACACTTGCTTTGTTAGATTGACTAGTTCTGGACAGTTAACTATGCTTTCTAGTGTTCAGTTTGACTAGTGCGAGAACCAACAATGGATTTGTCTCTGGAAAGCATCAGCGAAATCGTCTCTCACATGCGGGCGATAGGCACCGACACTGAACACTGCGAAGTCAAAGCGGCAGCATCGGGCGTCCCCAAGACACTCATCGAATCCGTCTGTGCGTTTGCCAACGGCAGCGGAGGTCTTGTCCTCCTCGGTCTTTCAGAGAAAGACCGCTTTGCACCGGTTCCGGGCTTCGAGCCAAAGAGTGCACGGGATGCGCTGATTTCCATTGCTGGCAAACTCACTCCCGTCTGTCGGCTGCATGCTGAAATATTGATGCTCGAAGGAGCTCCCATCGTCGCTGCATGGGTTCCCGCCATTGATCCAAGTGCCCGGCCATGCTACATCACCGAGCGTGGCCGATACAGCGGCGCATTCATCCGGACTGGTGACGGAGATCGGCGGCTCACGCACTATGAGATCAACCGTATGCTCGAAAATCTCCGCCAGCCCAAGTACGATCTTGAGCCCGTGCCGGAGGCTTCTCTCTCAGACCTCAATACCGCAGTCATTGCCAAGGTGATTGAGCGGCAGAAGCTTCTCAGCCCCAGAATCTTTGGAACATTCTCCGATGCGGACATTCAGCTGCGGCTTGGCATACTCGCCAAGCACGACGGAAAACTTGTCCCGACACTCGGAGGACTTCTGGCCTGCGGCATCTATCCGCAACAGTTCTTTCCGCGGCTGAGCGTCCTTTTCACAATCTACCCAGGGAACAGCAAAGCGGGAGGCGCTGTCCGGTATCTGGAAACCCGCAACATCGCCGGAAGCATCCCCGAAATGCTGCGGGAGACGCTGGAAAGGGTTGCCTCCAACATGAGAACCGGAGCGATTGTTGACACAGGCTTTCGCCAGGATGTCCCCGATTACCCCATCCGCGCGCTGCGCGAAGCGGTTGCCAATGCTTTGCAGCACAGGGACTATTCGCCCGAAGCAAGGAGTAGCGCTGTGCAGGTGAACATGTTCAGCGACCATATCGAGGTCCTGAGTCCTGGAGGACTCTTCGGGGGCGCATCCATTGATGACATCGCCCCTGGGATCTCAGCAACGCGCAACGTCAATCTCTCGAATATTCTTGAGTCAACGCCTTTTGAGGGGGCGGGGCAGGGATTTGTGGTCGAAAATCGAGGCACCGGACTTTTTCTGATTCGCAAGGAACTGAGCGATGCGCTCATGCCTGCGGCAAGGATAACCAACGCCCTGTCCTACTTTGCCATTTCCTTTGGAAAACGGACTTTATCGGAGGCTGAGCGCAATCCCAAGCGGCATCTCTCCACTCGCGAGGCCATTCTTGCCGCGCTGCGAACCAATGAGTCGCTCTCGGTAAAAGAACTCATTGAGATGTCTCAGCTCAGCCGAGGCGCCATTTCTTCGCATTTGCGCAGCCTTGTTGCAGAGGGATTGGCCGAGCCGACTGAAATCGCAAAAAGTCCGAGACAGCGCTATCGCCTTGTGAGAAGGAGCGGCACAGATAACTAGTCAGGCAACTAGTCAATCAACTGAGTACTTAACTAGGCAATTTGACTAGTTGCATAGTTGAATGGCTATATTTCGCGTTGCACGACGGCAGGCTGACGGGAAGGCGAAAATCCAGAGCCGCAGCCGCATCTCTCTTTGGATATTAGTGTTAGCATGCCGCACCACACGGAGTTTTCTTTTCCATCCCCACCCATGCTTCGAAAGACATTCCTCACAGCGCTTTGCGCGGCGGCTCTGATGGCGCTTGCCCCCTCGGGTTCAGCGCTTGCCGCCCGTCCCTATGTGCTCGAAGGCAAGGTGATCCATGTTGCCGACGGCGACACGATCACGATGCTGCTTGCCGACCGCACGCAGGTCAAGATCCGCTTTTCCGGAATTGATGCCCCCGAAAAGGGGCAGGCCTGGGGACAGAGATCCCGCCGGTCGATGAGCGCCCTTGCCGCGGGCAGGCAGGCGCGGGCATACGTCGGCAAGACCGACCGGTACGGCAGGTGTGTGGCGGTCGTGACCGTGGATGGCGCGGACGTGGGCGTCGAGCAGCTGCGCAGGGGGCTTGCCTGGGTGTACACGCGCTATCTTGATGAGCTGCCCTATGACGCCCGGCGCCTTTATCTGCAGGCCGAGCGCGAGGCCAGGGACGCCCGAAGGGGGCTCTGGTCCGATCCGGAGGATCCCGTGCCTCCCTGGGACTGGCGCAAGATGAGGAGGGCGCCTCGCTAGGCTGCCGTCATCTGCGCGACCTTCCCGCCGGCCTTGGCCAGGCGCATCCCCCAGGCGACGACCAGGAGCAGCACGCCCGTGTCGGCAAAGACGGCCATCCACATGTTCGCCAGGCCGCACACCGCGGCGACGGCAAAGAGCGCCTTCACGCCGAGCGCAAAAACGATGTTCTGCATGAGCGTGCGGTGCGTGAGCTCGGAAAGCCGCTTGAACCAGGCGATTTTGCCGATGTCGTCGTCCATGAGCGCGACGTCGGCGGCTTCGATGGCGCTGTCCGCGCCGCGGATGCCCATGGCAAAGCCGATCCGCGCGGCACTGAGCGCCGGGGCGTCGTTGATGCCGTCGCCCGCCATGGCGGTCGGAGCCTGCCGATCGAGTTCCACGATGCGGTCGAGCTTTTCCTGCGGCAGCAGGCTGCTGCGCACGTTTTCAATTCCAACCGATGTGGCAATCGCTTCGGCCGCGCGCGCCGTGTCGCCGGTGAGCAGGTGCGGAGTGAGCCCCGCGCGCTTCATGGCGGCGATTCCCGCGGCGGACTCGGGCTTGACGGCATCGGAGACCGTGTAGACGGCAATCACGCCGAAGAGGTCCGAGAGGGCGACGGCGCTCTGTCCGGCGCTCTCGGCCCGGGCAAAGGCCTCTTTCACGGGGCCGCTTGCCTTGCCGTTCTGCTCGAGCCAGGAGAGGTTCGTGAGGCGCACGAGCGAGCCGTCAATGACGCCCTCCGTTCCGTGTCCGGGAATGGCACGGAAGTTCGCCACTTCGCGCCGCTCGGTTCCGAGCGAGTCAAAGTGCCGGGCGAGGGCTGCGCTCACCGGATGCGAGCTCATCGCAGCAAGGCTTGCGGCCAGCGTGCGGGCCGTCGCGGCATCGGCGAGCCCCAGCAGCTGCTCGCTTTGCAGCTCGGGCTCGCCCCGGGTGATGGTGCCGGTTTTGTCAAGCGCGACGTTCTTCAGGCAGCGTCCCTGCTCGAGATAGACGCCGCCCTTGACGAGCACGCCGTGGCGCGCCGCAAGCGCAAGCGCCGAGACGATCGTTACCGGGGTGGAGATCACAAGCGCGCAGGGGCAGGCGATCACAAGGAGCACGAGTCCCCGGTACACCCAGCGCTGCCATGCACCGGGGTCAAGGAGAATGCCGCAGGCCATGACAGCGAGCGCAAGGGCGAAGACGCTCGGGGTGTAGATGGCGGCGAACTTGTCGATGAAGCGCTGCATGGGGGCTTTCTTTTGTTCGGCGGACTCGACCGCGGCGATGATGCGGGCCGTCATGGAGTCGCCCGCCATTTTCGTCGACCGGATGACAAGGCCGCTCTCGAGCGTGACGGCTCCGGCCCAGACTTCCGAGCCGGCGCTCTTTGTCACGGGAAGGCTCTCGCCCGTGATCGCCGACTCGTCCATCGAGCCTTCGCCTTCAAGCACGACGCCGTCGAGCGCCGCCTGCTCTCCGGGCTCGAGCCGGTAGACGGTGCCGACCGGAACCGCCTCGGCGGGCATCTCGCGCCAGAGCCCGTTCATGCGCACCTTGACCGTGTCCGGGGCATGTCCGAGCAGCGTGCGGATGGCGTTTCTCGCGCGTCCCGCGGCAAGCGACTCGATCGCTTCGCCGATCTCGTAGAGCGTCATCACCATGGCGGCTTCGGGCCAGGAGCCGAGCAGGCAAGCGCCGATCACGGCAACGCTCATGAGCGTGCTCATGTTGAACGTGAATCGAAGCAGGTTTTTCAGACCGCGCAGGATCGTGCCCACGCCCGCCAGCGCGATCGCAGCAGCGCTTGCTGCAATGATCGGATAGATGTTCGCGCCGGCGAGCTCCATGATTTCGGCAGCCGCCGCAAGGGCGAGCGCAATCCCGAGTTTTGCAAAGGGCGGCTTGTCTTCCTGTGCGACGCTTGTAACACGCTCGACATGGATTTTGACGGTGATTCCCGCCTTCTCGAGGCGCTCTGCAGCGGCAAATGCGGCCTGAGGCGTCATCGGGGCGCGGTAGCGCCCGCTGCCTGCGTTCTGCGCGCCGGGGCCGATGAGCGTGAGGATTCTGTCTTGCGGCGGCTCTCCTGCGTCCGAGGTCACTTCAAAGATGTAGGACTTTTCTTCGCTCGTGGCAACGAGCTCTCCGGGAAAGCCGATTTTCTCGAGCACCCGGGCGATCTGCAGCGCGTCGAACTGCTCGCCCACCGTGAAAAATGCCTGACGCGCGGGAGGATCGAACCGCATGCCGGCAAGGCCCGGCATCCCGGTCAGGGCCCGCTCGATCTCGCCCGCTTCGACCGGACAGTCCATGAGCGGAATGCGAAAGACGATGTCGCGCTTTTTCGCTTCGCCGGCAGCTCCTGCCGGCCTCTGGGATTGAATGTCTGACACTTTTGCTTGTCCCGATGAGGTTTGGTGCTAGCATTAAAAACCATGAAGTAACTTCAGGGTAAAGGGGGACTTGCCAATGCGGATCGGCGAGCTCGCGCAAAGCGCCGGGGTGCCGGTGGAAACGGTGCGCTTTTACGAGGCCAAGGGGCTGCTGCCCGCGCCTGTGCGCCTTGCGAACAACTACCGTTCATACGGGCCGCGTCATCTGGCGCGGCTGCACTTCATCCGGCACTGCCGCAACCTGGATATTCCGCTTGCGGATATTGCGCAGCTTGTCTCCTTCGATCCCACGAGCGGCGCGGATGCCGAGCGAATCCACTCGCTCATCGAGCAGCAGATCGAGAACATCGGAAAGCGCATTTCCGAACTGGAAACCCTGCGCGGCAATTTAAGGGAGCTGCTCGCCTGCTGTCACGGGCACGGGACGGGAGAAAAGTGCGGCGTGATCTGCGGGCTGGAGCAGTGCGAGCCGAGCCACTGCACGCACTGCGGGCATCCGGGAAATTGCGCAAAGGAGCGGCATAGCCGCTGAAAAGTGCAGGGGGAGCGCGCTCCGGAAGGCGAGAGCTGGCTGGAAAGGCTACGATCCGACCTTCTCGCCGTTCAGCACAACGACGTTCATGCGCTCGACCTGCACGCGCTCCCAGACCTTTTCGGCGATGTAAGGCTCGGACGCGAGGTATGCATCGAGGTCGGCGCGGTTTTCGAATTCCATGACAAGAACCGAGCCCTTCATGCGGCCCGCATCATCGAGGAGCCCGCCCGCGCAGAGGATCCGGCCTTTGACCTGAGCCAGGTTCTGCAGATGCCGGGACCGCACCGCAAGGCGCTTTTCCAGCATGCCCCTTCCGTCATATGCGGTGATGATGTACTGCATGTTCGTCTCCTTGGCTGTGTCGGGAACGCATTCGCATTGCTGGTCACTTGCGGACCCGGTGGCGCATCCACAGGTCGACTCCGAAGCGGCGGATCTCGGGCGAAGCGCTGGCAAAGGCGTCGTCCCCCCGGAAATTGCCGCCCTGATCCATGCCGTCCACGTGCACGAAGGTGGTTCCGCGCAGGGCGTGCTTGATGCCCGCCTCGTACATGATGATCTTCATGGTGTCGGGACCCACGTCGCCGCGGCATCCCGTGTAGTAGACAAGCCAGACTTCGGAGTAGCCGTTGCGGTCAACATCCGTGATGATGGGGCTGTCGGCTGAGAACTCGGCTGTCGCGCTTTCCGTGCACCTGTTCACGAAATCGCGCATGCGCCAGTTCTGGTGCTTGCCGTACGGACCGGCGGAAAAATCGTACGCCCGCAGTGCGGCGCTCACCGCGATCATGTCCGGATCCCGGGGATCGGGGCGGCTCTGGATGAATCCGCTGTGCGTGAGCACGACTCGGTGCGCCCCGCTGTCGTCGTGATAGGGAACGGACCGGATGACCTCGCCTTGAATGCCGTGATGCGGCATTGCGGCCGGCTGGGCAAACGCGGCTGTCGTCAGGCAAAGGCTGAGGCTTGCAAGCGTGGTCAGAAAGCGTTTCATGATGAGACCCCCTTTCGCTGCCATTTTAGCCGCGCGCAGTCTCTGCGGTTTTCTTTGCCGGCAGCCGATGCAGCCGGCCGAAGCCGCATCGGATTGAGAGCGCAGCGGTCGGGCCGGGAGACGGGACGGGCTAGAATCTGCACTTTGCGGCAGACGCTGGAAGCCTGCCGATTGTTTTTTTGATGGAATGTGCGGGATGCAGCAGTATCTTGGAATAGGACTTGTGGTGGCGGGGGTTGCCGCCGTGGTGCTGGCCCTTTCCTGGGGCTATGTGAAGTGGGCGGGCAGGCACGCGCCGGCGCTCACGCATCCGAAGGTCAGAAGCGGGGTGGGCGGGGCGCTCGTCCTGTTTTTCATCGGCCAGATCGCCTGGCTGCTGCGTGCCCTCTGGGACGTTTCCTTCGCTTTGGGGAGCCTGGCGCGGATCGCCGTTGCCGTGCCATCCAAACTGCCCGAGGCACTCATGGTGGTGATGCCCTCGGCCGTGGCGCTCGTGCTCGGCGCAGTGCTGCTCTGGGATCTCGGCCGGCGCCGCACGAGCTTCGTGCTGGGCGAGGCGATCGTGCTGCTCTGGCTCATGGGGCCCGTGGCGGCGCTCTGCCAGGGGTGGTACTTCCACCTGCATCTGGCAGCGTTCTCCGTGGTGCAGCTCTTCGGATGGGCCATTCTCTGGACGCTCTATTTCGCGTTCAGTCCGCGATGCGCGCTCACGTACGGAACCAAGCGCGGCGAGCGCATTGTCAGAACCGGAAAGCTGTTTGGCTGAAAAAGGCGGGCAGACTGCGGAGAAAAGAAAGGGGAGCGCTGGCTCCCCGTTTTTTCCTTAGAAGGTGACGTGGTCGGGATCGAGTCCCGAGAAGCAGGACTGGGGCAGCTTGTCGAGCCGCTCCATGTCCGTCTCGGAGAGCTCAAAGCCGAACAGGTCAGCGTTCTGCCTCTGGTGCTCGGGATTGAGCGATTTCGGAACGGCTGCTATGCCGTGCTGCAGGCACCAGCGCAGGATCACCTGCGAGGGCTGTACGCCCATGCGGTCGGCGATTTCGGAAACTGCCGGATGACGCAGCAGTGCGCCGCGTCCGAGCGGAGACCAGGCAACGGCCTGGATGCCGTGATCCTGGCAGAACGTGACCGTGGACATCTGGGTGTAGCCGGGATGGATCTCGAGCTGGTTGACCATGGGGGCAACCTTGGCTTTGGCAAGCAGCGGCACAAGATGGTGCACGAGGAAGTTGCTCACGCCGATGGCGCGCACGACCCCGCCCTCGTAGAGTTCCTCGAAGGCTCTCCAGGTGCCCGCATTGATGCTCTGCCAGGTCATGGCTTCGCCCTTTGCCGCGGGCCACTGCATGAGGAAGAGATCGATGTACTCGAGTCCGAAGGCCTTGAGGGATGCGTTGAAGGCCTCGATTGCGGGGCGATAGCCGCGGTCCGCGTTCCAGAGCTTGGTGGTGATGAAGAACTCGCTCCGGGGCAGGCCGCTCATTTCAATTGCGCGGGCAATCGTGCGCTCGTTGCCGTAGATGTGCGCCGTGTCAAAGTGCCGGTAGCCGAGCTTGATGGCCGAGGTCAAAGTGGCAAGGAGCGTCTTTTCTTCCGGGATCTGCCACGTGCCAAGACCGATGCACGGAAGCTTCACTCCGTTGCTGAGGGCAAACCCGCTTTGAATCGTTGCCAATTTGGTTACTCCGCCTGCTGAGAAAATGAATTGGTGCGAAAAGGATAAGCTTATGTTGTATTGTTAACCCTGCACCCGAAAACACGATTCTATCAAATCGTCTAGGCAAGGATTCTTAGCTGTTGCTGAAGAATCCCCGAGACGCCGGATTCGCCGTCCGCACATCTGTAGAATGCGGCCGGAATTTTTCCCAACCGCAGGACACGAAAGGCAGGTCTGACATGTGCGGTATTGTGGCAATGGTGGGCAGCGAGCCGGTCAATCAGCGTCTGTACGACGCGCTTTTGCTGCTTCAGCACCGCGGGCAGGACGCCGCGGGCATCGGAACGTTCGACGGAAGGTTCCACATTCACAAGGCGATGGGGCTGGTGCGGGATGTCTTCCGCACGCGAAACATGCGCGATCTCACGGGGAGAATCGGCATCGGGCACGTGCGCTATCCCACGCAAGGGTGCGCGGGCAGCAGCGAGGAAAGCCAGCCCTTTTACGTCAACGCTCCCTATGGAATTCTCTTTGCCCACAACGGCAACCTCACCAACGCTGCCGAAGTGCACCGCGAGCTCTATGACAAGGATCGGCGGCACCTGAATACGACGAGCGATTCGGAAGTGCTGCTCAATGTGCTTGCCGACGAGATCAGCCGCCTGACCGCAGACGGCCGCACGTTCACGCCGGAGGTGGCGTTCCAGGCCGTCCGCGGCCTGCACCGGCGCGTGAGGGGCTCCTACGCGGCCGTTGCCGTGATCGCCGGAAAGGGCGTGCTGGCGTTCCGCGATCCCTGTGCGATCAGGCCGCTGTGCTTCGGCTCAAGGACGGGCAGCGACGGCGCGAAGGAATATCTCATCGCCAGCGAGTCCGCGGCGCTTGACGGGCTGGAGTTTTCCCTTGAGCGGGATCTTGCGCCGGGAGAAGCGATTTTCATCGACGGCGAGAGGCGGCTTTTCAGCGCCCGGTGCGCGGAGCACCCGATCCTCTCGCCGTGCGCATTCGAGTACGTGTACTTTGCCCGTCCCGACAGCGTGATCGACGGCATCAGCGTCTATGGCGCCAGGCTCAAGCTCGGCGAATACCTCGCCCGCGAGGTGGCCGCCAAGCTCTCCAGCCAGCCGATCGACGTGGTGATGCCGGTTCCCGATTCGAGCCGCCCGGCGGCGCAGCAGCTCGCGGCCGTGCTCGGGCTGCCCTACAGGGAAGGGCTCATCAAGAACCGGTATGTGGGCAGAACCTTCATCATGCCCGGGCAGGCGGCTCGCAAAAGGAGCGTGCGGCAGAAGCTGAACGCAATGCCCGTGGAGTTTGCGGGCAGGAACGTGCTCCTTGTCGACGATTCGATCGTGCGCGGCACGACCATGAGGCAGATCGTGCGGATGGCGAGGGACTGCGGTGCGAAGCGCGTCTTTGTCGCGTCCTCCGCTCCGCGCGTGATGTATCCCAACGTGTACGGCATCGACATGCCGACACGAAGCGAGCTCATCTGCGGAGGCGGGCAGAGCGCCGAGCATGTTGCCGAACAGATCGGGGCGGACGCGGTGGTCTTCCTGAGCGTGCGCGGCCTCGTGGGGGCGCTCAGCGACATGAATCCCGGCATGCCCCGCTTTGACTGCTCGTGCTTTGACGGGGACTATGTGACCGGGGACATCACCGAGGAGTACCTCATGGAGCTCGAGCGGGCGCGCGCCGCGGGATCCGTTCTGAAGCCGGAAGCCGGATAGCCCGCGGGCTGCTCCAGCTGTCAAAAAAGGGAATTGAAGCCGCCTGCGCTCCGATCCCCTCTGTCTCTCTCGCTTTCGAAAATGGTCTATGCCGATCAGGCCGCCTGATTCCAGCGCGACTGGATGCCCCTGGCGACACTGAGGATATGGGTCTGCGTCTGATCCCACTTGCGCTGGCGGATGTCCGGATCATCCTGCGGGGCAAGGCGCATTTTCACCAGATCGAAATTGCGCACGCCGAGTTTTGAAAAGCGCCTGCGGATCGCTTCGGCCGTCTCTTCGGCCTTGTCGTCTTCGCCGCTCATGAGGACGACGACCTTCTTGTTGTGCAGCAGGCCGTACACGACCTCCGGGTTGCGCTCGTTCACCGTATAGGTGCAGCCGGGGCGCACGAGGTTGTCAAGCCAGGCGGCCAGGGGCGCCGGGGTGCCGTAGCCGTACTCGGGGCAGGACACCACGATCACGTCCGAGAGCATCACCTCGTCCACGAGCTCGTCGCTTTCGCGCAGGCGGGACTTCTGATCGTCCGTCCGCTCATCGGCAACCCGGCTTGCCGCGTCCTTCCAGAACGCGTCCACCAGGCACGGCGGCCGGGTGGCGAGATCCCTGTCGACGACATGCGCGCCGCGGCCGCGCACGGCTTCCTTCAGTTTTCGGGCCATCTTCCGTGTGATGGTTCCCTGTTCATCGCGCGTGTTCGTTGTCGGAGGCACGGATTGAATGAAGAGAATCTGAGGCATAAGGTTCCAATCACAGTTTATGGTTTCTGACGGTCGCACTCTAACAGGCAAATGTTTCTCAACTGTGTCAGATGCAGGGGGTGTTTGTCTGGAATGTCAACAATTCGTAACGGAATATTTCAGAAAAATAAAACCTCAATGAAATCAAAACCCGGAGACGCTTTACAGCAATCTCCGGGCCGTTTGATCCAGATTCTGGCGGAAGGTTATTTCTTCCATTTGCCCTTGCGCAGAATCACGCGGTATCCGTCCGGGTCCTCATAGCACACGCTGGCGCCGTCGTCGTACAGGCTGGGCAGCGGCACCGGAGAGAAGCCCGCGTCAAAGAGCGCCTTCAGGCGCGCTTCCCAGTTCTCGGGCTCGGGGATGGAAAAGATCATGGCCATGTCGGCCGACGGGGCGCGCGGAACTTCCTTCTCGTCCCTGCGGCTCACAACTTCAATCTGGTAGGGCCAGCCGCGGTGGCCGAAGATCACTCCGTCCAGGCCGTGCTGCTCGACGAAACGGTCGAGGATGTCAAAGCCAAGTCCGTCGCGATAAAACAGGATGTCGCGCTCAAGATTGTTCGTGGGACGGGACAGGCGCACTTTCGGTGTGTTTTCCATAATGAACAAACCCTCATGAAAAAGACGGAATCGTCCCGAGCAATATACCCCGAACGGGCCCTTTAGAAAAATGTGCCGGATCCGAGGCGCGGGCCTGCCGCTTTCTTCTGGCGTGTGTTTTCCCGCTGCCGCCGGGCGGGAAGGGGGCTGGAGAGGATGCTGCCCATGCATTTGCCGTCCGTGCGCCCGGCCCAAAAGCGGCTAAGATTGCCCCCCATGGATCAGATCGACTTTCACTTTGGCGTTCCCAACCGCGCGCTCTATGCCTGCAAGTTCATCAAGAAGGTGGCCGGCATGGGGCTTTCCGTCGCGGTCTGGAGCAGCAATGCGTTCTTCCTGCGCCGCGTCTACGATGATCTCTACCGGTTCGAGGATCTGACGTTCATCGCGCACGCGTGGGCGGGGAGCGCCTATGCGGACAAGTGTCGGGTGCTGTTTTCCCAGACTCTGGCCGATCTGCCCGCAAGCGACGTCATCGTTCTGCTTGACGAGCAGGTGCCTGAGGACTGGCAGAGGGCTCTCGCGCCATTCAAGCGCGTGATCGACATCGTCTCGGCCAGCCAGAGTGAAGTGGTTCCGGCGCGTGAGCGCTACCGCACGTACCTGCGCGCAGGGGTGAACCTCAAGGCGCACGATCTGTCCGGACGCAAGTAATCATTTTTGACAGATGGGGCAATGCAAGTGAGCGGCGTATATACAACTCCCGTGCTGACCAAGCGGGTAACCTATTCCTGGGCGGAACTGAACGATGCGGCAAGACGCATGAAGGGAAAGCTGCGCCTGACACCTCGGGCAACCTATATGGGGCCGAGCATTCCTCAGGTGAGGACTGCGCCCCAGCTGCCGAGGCGGGAGGCGCCGCAGCCCGAACCCGTGGCCGAGAAGTCCGCCCTGAGGCCGTCGGCCGAAGCCGCTGCCGAGGCCGACGCCAGAATGTTTCAGTTTGCCGTCGAGCGCGAGGAGATGATTGCTGAAATCGTCAATTCAGTCACTCCGATCATCGTGGAGCGGGTGGCCGCGCACGTCGACGCGGTTCTCGACGAGCAGATGGAAAATGCCCTGCAGCGCATCAAGACCGACGTGAGGCGCTCGATCGAATCGACCGTGCACGGCGTGGTGCGGCAGGCCGTGCAGACCGGTGCGCGTACCGGAAAGCTGTTGCTTAAAAAAGCAGGGTCGCAAGGCCAAGTCCGATGAAGAGCGCGGCGCAGGCCGCATGAATCCACTTCATCGGAAGCTTTGCGCTCAGCTTGTCGCCGAGATAGACCGCGGGCACGTCGGCGATCAGCATGCCGAGCGTCGTGCCCGCCACAACCCAGAGAGCCGGATACTTGACGGCAAGCGCGATCGTGGCGATCTGGGTCTTGTCTCCCATTTCCGCCAGAAAGAAGGTGACGAACGTCGCGGTGAAGACGCCGGCCTTCTTCAGCCACTCGCTCTCGAGCGAAGCGCCGTCCTCCTTGTCGGGAATCAGCATCCACAGGCCCATCGCAATGAAGCTCCCCGCGAGGATCCACTTGATCGTCTGGGGGCTGAACTGCGTGGTGAGCCAGCCGCCGAATGCACCGGCTAGGCCGTGGTTGATGAGCGTTGCCGCCAGAATGCCGAGCACGATCGGGGTGTTCTTGTGAAAGCGGGCGGCGAGCAGAAGCGCGAGCAGCTGCGTCTTGTCGCCCATTTCGGCCAGCACGACGGCGCCCGTGCTGATCAGCATGGTTTCAAGCATGATGCGAGGGGGTCTTTATTTGTTGGTTAAGAGGGATGATGCGCCATGCGGGGCAGGCGCGGGTTCGCCATTCTAGCCGTTTCCGGCAGGCGGGGAGAGCGCCCGACAAAATGTGGCACATCGCAAAGAGCGGCTTTGCAGGGCACCGGCTTTGTTGCCCCGGGGAAAGTTCTGCCGCATAATCTGCATCGCTTGTCGGAGTGCCGGTTGCGGCTGAGACCTCTCGCGCGGAGAGGAATCCGAGAACCTGAACCGGTTAGGACCGGCGTAGGAAACAGGCTGTCCGGCATGCGAATTCGTTTCTTTTCCTTGCAGCAGGTGTGCCGGCATGACCCACAGAATCGAAAACGGCAAATTCATCCCCGACAGCGCGACGGTGCTCGTTTCGGGCGCCTCCCCGGACATTCAGGTTCCGTTCCGCGAGCTGCGGCTCGAGAACGGCGAAAAGCTTCTTCTTCGCACGCAGCAGGGCCGTTCGGCCGCTTCGAGCCTGCCGCCCGTGAGCGAGCCTTTTGCCCCGTACGTTTCCGCAGGGGATGCGCGTCGCGTCAAAAGAACCATTCTGGAGCGCGCCAGGGCGGGCGAGGTGACGGCCCACATGGAGTATGCGGCGATCCGCGAGTCCTTCGGATACGACCGGGACCGCAGCCGGATGGCATTTTCGCCCGAGCTCGTGTGCGAGGAGGTGGCGGCCGGCCGGGCCGTCATTCCGTGCAACGTCAACCATCCCGAGGCCGAGCCCATGGTGATCGGCAACCGTTTTTCGGTGAAGGTCAACGCCAACATCGGCACCTCGGCGCTCTCTTCCGGCTTTGACGCCGAAATCGGCAAGCTGCGTCTCGCGCTGCGGTTCGGCGCGGACACCGTGATGGATCTCTCGACCGGCATCGCCGATCTCCCGGGGTTGCGGCGCGCCATCCTCAGGGCAAGTCCCGTGCCGATCGGCACCGTGCCCGTGTACGAGGCCCTCGATCGTGTACGCGGCAGCATCAGGGCGCTTTCCTGGGACGTTTTCAAGCAGACCGTGATCGATCAGGCGCGCCAGGGCGTGGACTATTTCACGATCCACGCCGGACTTGTCTCAAAGCTCCTTCCGCATGCGGCACAGCGCGTTCTGGGCATCGTCTCCCGCGGCGGCTCGATCATGGCAAGCCGGATGCTCGCGGACGGAAGCGAGAACATGGCCTACGAGCATTTCGACGAGCTCCTTGAAATCTGCCACGACTATGACGTGGCGCTCTCGCTCGGGGACGGCCTGCGCCCCGGGTGCATCGCCGATGCGTGCGACGAGGCGCAGTATGGAGAACTGCGGGTGATCGGCGCTCTTGCGGCGCGCTGCTACGAGGCGGGCGTGCAGTGCTTCATCGAAGGGCCCGGGCACGTGCCGATGGACCGGGTCGAGGAAAACCAGCGACTGCAGGAGGAGCTCTGCCGCCGTGCGCCCTTCTATACGCTTGGGCCTCTCGTGACCGACATCGCTCCGGGATACGACCACATCACCTCTGCGATCGGCGGCGCAATGATCGCCTCGTTCGGAACGGCCATGCTCTGCTACGTGACGCCTGCCGAGCACCTTGCGCTCCCGGGCGAGGACGACGTGAAAACGGGACTCATCACGTACAGGCTTGCCGCGCATGCGGCCGATCTGGCCAAGGGGCTGCCCGGAGCGCGCTCGCGCGATGATGCGATGGCAAGGGCGCGGGCCGATTTCCGCTGGTTCGATCAGTTTGCGCTCTCGCTTGATCCGCAGAACGCCTATGAGGTCTGGCGCGCACAGATGCCCGAAAAGTGCGCCGATTCGCACGACGTGCGCTATTGCTCGATGTGCGGCCCGCGCTTCTGTCCGATCCGCATGAACCGCACGCTGCAGGAACGTTTCGGGAAGAACGCTGAAAAATCGTTCTCCTGACTCCGACATGGCCGGCAGGGCGGGGCGGAATTTGCCCGACGGCACGGGAGACCGTGTCAGAGCGCTTTGACTGCGATGAGGCAGTCCGAAAGTGGCTGACTTTGCCTTAGGAAAATCGGTCCGAGGGAACAAAAGCTGCGGCTTGGAAGCCCTCGGTCTGCCGTCCCGCAACGCCTTGTCAGGAGCTTTTCAACTTGCTGGAAGTTTTCTGAAGCCGGCGCGCTCAGCAGCGCGTTGCGATCGCCTCGCGCATGGCGCGGATCTCGCGCTCGTATCCGGCCTTGTCGCCCGCACCATAGATGGCCGAGCCGGCAACGAAGACGTTTGCGCCGGCAGCAGCCACTTCGGCAATGTTTGCGGGCTTGATGCCCCCGTCGACCTCGATCAGCACTTCGTGGCCGGTCTGCTCGTAATGGCGCTCGACAAGGGCGCGCACGGCGCGGATCTTGGCAAGCGTTCCGGGAATGAACTTCTGTCCGCCAAAGCCCGGGTTCACGCTCATCAGAAGGATCATGTCGATCTTGTCGAGCTCGTATTCAAGGCAGGCGAGGGGAGTGGCCGGGTTGAAGACGAGTCCCGGCCTTGCGCCGCACTCGCGGATGAGTCCGATCGTGCGGTCGATGTGGCGGCTCGCCTCGCAGTGGAAGGTGATCCAGTCGGCGCCTGCCTTGGCGAACATGGGCACAAGGGCGTCGACGGGCTCGACCATGAGATGCACGTCGATGGGCGCCTTGGTGCAGGGGCGGATCGCCTTGCACACGAGCGGCCCCACAGTGAGGTTCGGCACGTAATGGTTGTCCATCACGTCAAAGTGAATCCAGTCCGCTCCAGCTTCGATCACATCGGCGACCTCCTGTCCGAGGCGAGCGAAATCGGCCGAGAGAATCGACGGGGCGATGCGGTATGCGGGGGCGTAGCGAGTCATAAAAAATACCTTGACTGTTGCGTGTGACTGAGAAAGGCAAATGCTAGAGCACTCGGGCGATTTTCGTTAGTGGCGTTTTTGCGGACGCAGACGAACGAGCGTGGCTCCTGCTCCTCCGTCGTTCTCCCTGGGCTCGGCAAAGGCGATCACCTCGTCGCGTTGCTTGAGCCAGCGGCGCACCTTCTCGCGCAGCACGCTCTGGCGGTTCGGAGAGCCGTTGCCCTTGCCGTGGATGATGCGCACGCAAAGCCGTTCGGTCGCCTGGGCGCGCTTCAGGAACTGCGCCACGGCGTCCCGCGCCTCATCGACGAACATGCCGTGCAGGTCGATCTGCCCCACGACGCTCCAGCGGCCGCGCCGCAGGTCGCGCGGCACATCCGGGCCGACGCCGGGACGGCGGAACGCGAGGCCGTCCTCGCTTTCAAGAAACTCGACCGAGTCGAGCTCGTCGGAAAGCGAGTCCTCAAGCACCTGCCGGTTGTCGGCGATGGTCTGGCTGGGGACGGGGGCGGCCGTCTTTTTTGCATGCCGTACGCGCTTGTCCTCGCCAAGCGGCTCGACGCCCGCCATCTTCATCGCCTTGGAAAAGTCGATGTCCTTTTCATCAAGACTGCTTGAAAGCCGCAGGCTCGAAGCCGACTTCACTCCGGTCTTGCGCATGGTGCGCAGGAACTGCTCGGTCTCGCTTGCGATTTTCTGCCGCGCCTTCTGTTCCTTTTCGTCCTGTGCGGCCTTGTCCCGGGCCTTCTGCTTGATGTCCGCCGCATAAGGGGCGAGTGCTTCAAAACCGTTGCTCATCCCAAAAACCTTTTAGTTCTCACAAAAATGCGAAGCGACCGGTCGCATCTGTTTCGCAAAATCAAGAAAAACTGATTTTTGCGAAACAGAAGGACAGAGGTATTTCGCAATTTTGATGTTCTTCCTTAACCAGCCTGGCTTTCCAGGTAACGCTGCGCGTCAAGGGCCGCCTGGCAGCCCGAGCCCGCGCTCGTGATCGCCTGGCGGTAGATGGGGTCTGCGCAGTCACCGGCGGCAAAGACTCCGGGCACGTTCGTCGAGGTGACGGCGCGGCTGTCGCGCCGGGTGACGATGTATCCGCCTTCGAGCGTGAGCTGCCCCTCGAAGATCTTGGTGTTGGGGCTGTGGCCGATGGCGATGAACACGCCGTCAACGGGGATGTCGGAGAGCGCATCGCCCTTTCGGATGCAAAGCGCGGTCACGCCCTTTTCGTCGCCCTTGACGGAGTCCACCTCGCAAGGCGTGTGCAGGGTGATTTTGCCTTCCTTCACGGCCGCCATGAGCTTGTCGATCTGGATCGGCTCGGCGCGGAACTGGGTTCGGCGGTGCACGAGGTGCACGTGGGAGGCGATCTGCGAGAGGTAGAGCGCCTCTTCGATCGCGCTGTTGCCGCCGCCCACGACCGCAACGGGCTTGCCGCGGTAGAAGAAGCCGTCGCAGGTGGCGCAGGCCGACACGCCGCGTCCGCGGTAGGCCTGCTCGCTCGGCAGCCCGAGGTAACGGGCCGAGGCGCCCGTGGCAATGATGAGCGCGTCGCACGTGTAGGAGGCAAGATCGCCCTCGAGGCGGATCGGCTTTTCGGTGAGATGCGCCGTGTGGATGACGTCGAAGGTGACCTCCGCCTTGAAGCGCTTGACGTGCGCTTCAAGCCGGGCCATGAGATCGGGCCCCTGAACGCCCTGAACGTCGCCTGGCCAGTTGTCCACTTCGGTGGTGGTCATGAGCTGCCCGCCCTGTTCCATGCCGGTGATGATGAGGGGACTCAGATTGGCTCTGGCGCAGTAAAGGGCGGCGGTGTAGCCCGCGGGACCCGAGCCGAGAACGATGACTTTTGCGTGCTTGATTTCAGACATGGGTTTGAACCTTTAAAAAATAAGTTTCGGACGGAACATTATATGGGGGCTGATCGCCCGATTTGGGGCGCAAAGGGAACAGATGGCGGAAAAAAGCGCTGCCGCACCGCCCGGAAAATGACAAAGCCAGCATGCAAAGGGCATAATTTCCAAATTGCCCTTCGCATCAATGGACGATTGCGCGGGGCTTATCCGAAACACTTACGGTTCCGACGATGATAGACCTCTTGATTCCAACCGTTGCGCAGGGCCTGCTCTGGGCTCTGATGGCGATCGGCGTATACCTCACTTTCCGCGTGCTTGACGTGGCAGACCTCTCTGTCGAAGGCACTTTTCCGCTGGGCGCGGCTGTGGCCGCAACGGCGCTCTCCGCCGACATGGGCATTTTCGCCGCCTTTGTCCTGGCAACGATTGCGGGAGCCCTTGCAGGCGTGGTGACCGGACTGCTCACGACAAAGCTCAAGATCCCGGCGCTGCTTGCGGGCATTCTGACGATGATCGGCCTGTATTCGGTCAATCTGCACGTGATGGGCAAGGCAAACGTCTCGCTCCTGCGCGTGGACACGGTCTTTACGTTCTTTACCGACAGCCTCGGGATGAACGATGACATCGCCACGCTCGTCGTCGGTCTCATAGCGGTTCTTGCCGTGGGCTTTTTCCTTTACTGGTTCTTCGGAACTGAAATCGGCACGAGCCTGCGCGCCACGGGCTTCAACCCCCAGATGGCAAGGGCCCAGGGCATCAACACCGACACGATGGTCGTGCTGGGACTTCTCATCAGCAATGCGCTCGTTGCGCTCACCGGCGCGTTCGTCGCCCAGGCCAACGGCTTTGCCGACGTGGGCATGGGTGTCGGCACGATCGTGATCGGACTGGCTTCGGTCATCATCGGCGAAGTGCTCTTCGGCTCTAGGAGCTTCAAGAACTGCCTCATTTCCGTCATTCTCGGCTCGATCGTCTATCGCCTTGTGATCGCCCTCGTGCTGCAGATGGGCATGCCGCCCAACGATCTGAAGCTCTTTACCGCGGTGCTGGTGGCCATTGCTCTGTCGCTGCCGCTCATCCGCTCGAAGATCGCCGAGCGCAAGGCGCGCGCCTGAGACTGCCCAAGGGAGAAGAAAAATGCTGGTAGCAACCAATGTGCACAAGACCTTCTTTCCGGGAAGCGTCAATGAGAAGAAGGCGCTCCAGGGCGTGAACCTCACGCTGAGGGACGGGGATTTTGCGACGGTGATCGGCTCGAACGGGGCGGGCAAGTCCACGTTCCTGAACGCTGTCGCAGGCGTTTTTCCCATTGATGCGGGCAAGATCGAGATCGACGGCGTGGACATCACTTCGATGCCCGAGCACGTGCGCGCCCGCTACATCGGACGCGTGTTCCAGGATCCGATGAAGGGAACCGCGGCAGGAATGATGATCGAGGAGAACCTTGCCATGGCAGCCCGCCGCGGCA
The DNA here is from genome assembly GCA_900315045.1 of uncultured Sutterella sp. Taxonomy (GTDB): domain Bacteria; phylum Pseudomonadota; class Gammaproteobacteria; order Burkholderiales; family Burkholderiaceae_F; genus Duodenibacillus. The sequence continues at coordinate 24,635 of OMXR01000003.1, forward strand.
AGCGGCCGGGGCTCAAATGGAGCTCCAGCGCTGGCCAGACCGAGCATTTCCGCAAGCTCCTTGCCGAGCTCGAGCTCGGGCTTGAGAGCCGCATGACGGCGCATGTGGGCCTGCTCTCGGGCGGCCAGAGGCAGGCCGTGACGCTGCTCATGGCTACGCTCGTGCGCCCGCAGCTGCTGCTTCTTGACGAGCACACGGCGGCGCTCGATCCCAAGACTGCGGAAAAGGTGCTGCGCCTCACGGAAAAGATCGTGACGGGCGAGAAGCTCACCACGCTCATGATCACGCACAACATGCGCGACGCACTGCGCTACGGCAACCGCCTTCTCATGATGCACGAGGGCAGGATCGTGGTGGATGTGTCCGATGAAGAGAAGAAGAGTCTGACTGTTCCCGATCTGCTTAAGCTCTTTGAGAAGAATGCCGGCACGGTCAGCGATTCGACGCTGCTGAGCTCATAGCTGATTCTTGTCCGAAGAGATCAGAAAAAACGCCGTCCGGGGAAAGAAACCGGGCGGCGTTTTGCCAGGAGGCGTACCTGCTGGTGCAGCTATGAGCTCTTATGCAGAAAACTCTCAAGGATGATGCCGGCCGCCCCGCAGCACACGGCGATATCTGCGACATTGAATGCCGGCCAGTGATAGGCGCTCAGATAGAAGTCAAGAAAATCCACAACCGAGCCGAATGCCAGACGGTCGATGAGGTTGCCGATGGCGCCGCCCAGCATGAGGGCGAGCGACGTGCAAAACAGGGGCCTTGCGCGGCTGTTCATCCAGAGAATGGCCATGAGGACGGCGCTCACGACGAGTGCAATCGCGCTGAAGATCACGACCTGCGTTCCGCCCATGTTTGCCAGGAACGAGAACGCCGCCCCGGTATTGCGCACGTACACCAGATTGAAAAATGAGGTGATGTCGATCGAGTGGCCGTAGGCGATGAGCCGGGTGACGGCCCACTTGGTTGCCTGGTCCAGAGCAACGACAGCAAGAGCGACAGCCATGTACATCCAAAAGCGCGCAGGCGAGCTGCTTGCCGGCTCCTTCAGGTGGAATTCATGCGGCATGGCTGAGGCTCCTTGTGTCTTTCCGGGTTAGGCGATCAGGCGCTTTTCGCCTTCGCCGAACAGGTTCACGCGGCAGCGCGGGCACAGCTCCGGATGCTCGGCATCTTCGCCAACGCCCGCAACGTAGTGCCAGCAGCGCGAGCACTTCTTCATCTGCGAAGCGGTCACGGCAACGGCAAGCTCGCCTTCGGTGCGCTCAAGCGCGGCGCGGCTCGTCATCATGACGAACTTGAGCTCGTCACCAAGCTCGGCAAGTGCACCGTACTCGCGCGCGGGGGCGGAGATCACGCACTCGGCCTGCAGGCTGGAGCCCACCTTGCCCTCGGTGCGCAGCTCTTCGATCCTGCGCATGACTTCGGCGCGCACTTCGCGAATCGTCTGCCACTTGGCAAGGAGCGCTTCGGCGCCCTCAACGGCGGGCAGCTCGTGGTAGCGCTCGGTGAAGATGGTGCCCGATTCGTTGGGGCTGAAGATTGCGAAGGCTTCTTCGGCCGTGAACGAAAGGATCGGAGCCATCAGGCGCAGATACATCGCGGTGATGTGCCAGAGCGCGGTCTGGGCCGAGCGCCGGGGCAGGCTCTTCGCGCCGGTCGTGTAGAGGCGGTCCTTCAGAATGTCAAGGTAGAAGCTGCCCAGATCGTCCGAGGCAAAGCTCATCAGCTGGCTCGTCACCATGTGGAACTGGCATTCATTGCTCAGCTTGAGCACGTCGGCCTGGAACTGCGCGGCGCGCGCCAGGGCCCAGCGGTCGATCTCGAGCATCTCCCCGAGGGGGACGGCGTCCGTGGCAATGCTGAAGTCGGAAGTGTTGGCAAGCAAAAAGCGCAGCGTGTTGCGGATGCGGCGGTAGCTGTCCACGACGCGCTTGATGATGGTCGGGCCGATGCGCAGCTCGTTGGCGTAGTCGGTGCTCGCGACCCACAGGCGGCAGATCTCGGCGCCGTACTTGTCGCAGATCTCCTTCGGGCTCACGGTGTTGCCCTTGGACTTGCTCATCTTTTCGCCGTTTTCATCCACGAGGAACCCGTGCGTGAGCAGCTTGTCAAAGGGCGGGCGTCCGTCAATCATCGTGCCCACGAGGAGCGAGGTCTGGAACCAGCCGCGGTGCTGGTCGCTGCCCTCGAGGTAGAGATCCGCCGGGTACCCGAGCTTGTCCTTGTGGCTGCCGCGCATCACGGTGTTGTGGGTCGAGCCCGAGTCGAACCAGACGTCAAGGATGTCGTTGACCTTGTCGTACTGGGCGGCTTCCTCTGCGGGCATGTAGTCCTCGGCCTTGGCGCGGGCCCAGGCTTCGATGCCTTCCTTCTCAACCTTGGCGGCGACTTCGTCCATGATGCGGAGCGTCTCGGGATGGAGCTGCCCGGTCTGCCGGTTCAGGAAGAAGGGCAGGGGAACGCCCCAGCGCCTCTGGCGCGAGATGCACCAGTCGGGACGGTTTTCGATCATGGCCTTCAGGCGGTTGTAGCCCCAGTCGGGAACGAACTGGGTGCGCTCGACGCCTTCAAGCGCCATCTGGCGCAGCGTCTTTTCCGAAGCGGGGATTCCGAGCACGCTCTTGGTGTCGGCCGTGGGCGCATCCATGCGCACGAACCACTGAGCGGTCGCGCGGTAGATGAGCGGAGTCTTGTGGCGCCAGCAGTGCATGTAGCTGTGGCTCATCTTGCCGCAGGAGAAGAGCGCGCCGGCAAGCCGCATCGCATCGCAGATCTTGTCCTGAATCTTCCAGATGAAGTTGCCGCCGAAAAGGGGCAGGCTCTCGGCGTACACGCCGTTGCCCTGGACCGGATTGATGATCTCGTCGTTGGTCATGCCGACGCCCTTGCAGCTCATGAAGTCCTCGACACCGTAGGCCGGGGCGCAGTGCACGATGCCCGTGCCCGAGGATGCGTCGACGTAGTCGGCAAGGATCACGAAGGATTCGCGCTTGTAGCCTTCGTGCAGGGAGCTGAGCGGATGCCAGAACTTGGCTCCGGCAAAACCGGCGCCGGCGGCCGTTGCGACCACTTTGCCCTCAAAGCCGAAGCGCTTGAGGGATTCCTCAACGAGCGTCTCGGCCAGAATCACCATTTTGTCGCCGCAGTCGACAAGGGCGTACTGCAGTTCGGGGTGCATGTTCAGGGCCTGGTTCGAAGGGATCGTCCAGGGGGTCGTCGTCCAGATGACGGCGTAGCAGGGCTTGTCGATGCTGCAGGAGAAGAGCGCTTCAACATCGCTCTTGGAATTTTCTGAGAGCAGGAACGCAACGTCGATCGCGTAGCTGTCGATGTCCTTGTACTCGACCTCGGCCTCGGCCAGGGCCGACTGGCAGTCAAAGCACCAGTTGACGGGCTTCAGGCCGCGGTACACAAATCCCTTTTCAACGATTTTCTTGAGGGTGCGGATTTCCGCGGCCTCGGTGTCCGGGCGCAGGGTGAGATAGGGATCGGACCAGTCGCCGAGCACGCCGAGCCGCTTGAAGCCTTCCCGCTGTCGGTCGACCTGTTCGGCTGCATAGGCGCGGGCTCGGCTCATCAGCTCTTCAGGGGCCAGCCCCTTGCCGAACTTCTTTTCGATCTGGATCTCGATCGGCATGCCGTGGCAGTCCCAGCCGGGCGTGTAGGGGGCGTCAAAGCCGCCGAGCACCTTGGACTTGTTGATGATGTCCTTGAGGACCTTGTTGAGCGCATGGCCCATGTGAATGTCGCCGTTGGCGTACGGGGGGCCGTCGTGCAGCAGATAGCGGGGAGCGCCCTTGCGGGCGGCGCGCACCTTGCCGTAAATGTCGTTCTTCTCAAACTGTTCGACCCAGCCGGGCTCGCGCTTGGCGAGATCCCCGCGCATCGGGAACGGCGTGTCGGGCAGGTTCAGGGGATATTTTCTGCTGGCTGCGTCGGCAGCATTCTTGGCTTTTGCCATCGGTGATACTCCAGGCCCCCTCGGGCTCTTCTGGTTGAAACAAGACGGATCGGTTCCCTCTGTCGGGAAATAGACCCTAAAAGACTTTTCATTTTATCCAAAAAAGGCCTGCAAAAGAAAGCGTTTTTTCGCACCTTCCAGTGAGGTTGTTCGCGGACTTGACTGCGGTACTTTTTTTAGAGCACATAAAATGACGGAATCATTGAATTGAAGGCGTCAAATGAAACAAGAATATAGCCGATACGCGCTTACCGGAGCCTCCGGAGGAATCGGGATTGCACTGGCGCTGCACTATGCCGCTCCCGGTGTGGCGCTGGAGCTTGCAGGACGTGATGAACAGGTTCTCTCCGATCTCGCGCAGCGATGCAGGGAAAAGGGGGCGGAGGTCACTGTCAGCACTTTCGATGTGCGTGATGAGCGGGCGTTTGGCGACTGGATCGACGACGTGACCGCAAAGGAGGATCTGCACGCCCTGATTTTGGCTGCCGGGGTTTCGGCCTCCGTGCGCAGCGAGGCGTCCCAGGTGGTCCCGGAAACCCAGTGGGATCTTGCGCGTCAATTGGACGTGAATGCCACGAGCACGATTCTGGCAGCCAATCGGGCGATCGGGAATCTGCTCCGCACGCGGCCAGAGAGGCAATGTCGGATCGCTCTGATCGCCTCGGTTGCCGCCCTCACCGGATTGCCTTCATCTCCCGGCTACAGTGCATCGAAGGCCGCACTCGTGACCTATGGACAGGCAATGCGCCGTGTCTGCCGGGGAAGCGGCATTTCCGTGAGCGTCGTGCTCCCCGGCTATGTGACAAGCCCGATGAGCCGGCGCTTTGTCGGCCGAAAGCCCTTTGAAATGAGTGCCGAGAAGGCCGCGCAGATCATTGCCGTGAGGCTGGAAAAGAATCGGTTCAGGATCGTCTTCCCCCGGATTGTTGCGATTGGGATTTTTCTCCTTGAGTGCCTGCCGGAAAGTCTTCAGGCATTTTTCCTGAAGAAATTCGAGTTCTCCGTTGTCCCCGACCGCGAGGCCCAGGCTCGACACAGAAATGATCCGTGACGGGGGCGGTGCTGCGGCTGGCTTGTTGCCGCCAGCCTTTTTGCCTTTCTGAACTGCATGAGCGTGCAGGGCGGGAGAAAGGCGGGCGCTGGGGGATGTCGGTGCTCTGGCGGTAAGTGCTGCCGGGCTCGCGCTGTTGATCCTGCTGACGCACAGGCTATTGCTCAGTATCCCTGCCTTCTGTCTCTTGCTGGTGCGGCTAGATCAGGATCCCGAGCCTGCGCCTGGCTTCGCGTTCGTCTGCGGCGATCGCCTCGCGCAGCTCGTCAATGCCCGAGAAGCGCTTTTCGTCGCGGATTTTAGAGAGGAACTCAACGCGCACGATCTTGCCGTACGCATCGCCCTTCCAGTCAAAGATGCTCGTCTCCAGACACCAGGCATTGCCGCCCACCGTGGGCTTGGTTCCGAGGCTCGCCATGCCGGCGAAATTGACCTCTACCGGTGTTACGCCTGTCACACGGACGGCATACACCCCGTGCAGGGCGAACTTGGCTTTGGAGCCAGGCGGCAGCAGCCTTTGGTTCAGGGTCGGATAGCCGATCGTTCTGCCGAGTGCCTGCCCGTGCGTCACCCGTCCGGTGACGTAGTACGGGTTGCCGAGCATGCGCGCCGCCTCAACGAGATCGCCGAGTTCCAAGGCAGCCCGGACGCGCGAGCTCGAGATGCGCGCCTTGCCGGAAAAGAGCAGCGGAGAGGCAAAGACTTCGAACCCGTAGTGGCGGCCGAGTTCGGTAAGCGTATCCACCGTGCCCGCCCGGTTGGCGCCGAACCGGAAATTCTCTCCCACGGTGAGCCACCGGCATGCAAGCCGCTCGGCAAGGATGTGCTTGGCAAACTCGGCCGGCGAGAGTGCGGCAAATTCGCGTGAAAAGGGCATGACATGGATGCGCTCAATGCCGCATGCGCGAATGCGGTCGATCTTGTCGCGCAGCGTGGCGATGCGCTTGAGCGGCTCCAGCCCGAAGACCTCGCGCGGATGCGGCTCGAACGTGAGCACGGCGGGTACAAGGCCAAGCCGGCCCGCCGCCTGAACAACCTCCCTGAGGAGCGCCTGGTGGCCGAGATGCACTCCGTCGAAGTTTCCGATGGCCAGAGCGCAGTCGAGCCGTTGCCCGGCGCCGGGCAGTCCGCGAAAGACGTGTCGGGGGGAGAGAAAATTCATCATTCAGGCGGTTCCTTTCATGCAAGGCTCGTAATTATAGGTTGGGTGAAAGGACAGGAAAGAGTCGAAAGGCTGATGCGCAGCGATGCCCGAAACAGATGTTCTGCGCGTACGATTGCGCATGGACAATTTCATGGAATCGAAGAGATGATCAACTTCGAAATCGCTGGCAGCGTGGATCCCATCCTCAAGGCACGGCTTCACCCTGGAGACGAGCTCTATTGTGAATCCGGCGCGATGGTCAGCATGGACGAATGCCTCTCGCTCACCGGCAAGGCCAGGGGCGGCGTGCTTTCTGCAATCGGCAGGAAGATGCTCAACGACGAGTCATTCTTCCAGCAGAAGATCGAAGCGGGGACGCAGGGCGGCGAGGTGCTTTTGTCGCCGCAGCTTGCCGGTGACGTGCGGCTTCTGGATGTTGGCACGGCCCAGTTCACGGTGGCCGACGGCTGCTACCTGGCGAACACTGCCGCGGTCAGGCTGGAACTGGCCACGCAGGGCATCGGCAAGGCGCTTTTTGCCAAAAGCGGGGGCTTTTTCACGATGAAGACATCCGGGCAGGGGACGCTTGCCGTTTCCGGTTTCGGGTCGATCCATGAGCTCGAAGTGCGTCCCGATCATCCCATTCTCGTTGACAACGGACATCTGGTCGCCTGGGATTCCTCGCTCAAGTACGAGGTCGCGCTGAACACGGCTCACAAGGGGCTGTTCGGGTCGATGGTTCAGAGCGTGGTGTCCGGTGCCATGGTGGTTCTGAGATTCAGCGGCAATGGCCGTGTGCTGGTCAGTTCCAGAAGCCGCGAGGATTTCACCAAATGGCTCGGGCAGTCGCTTGCGACGCTGAACACCAAGCCGTAGCGGAACGGCAGAAACTCGGCCTCTCTAGCGCTCGCGGGAGAGGCTTGCCGATGCCGCCGAACAAGCCAATCGACAAACGGGCAGGGCGGTTCCGCCAGACTGACAGCCTGAATCGGCCGTTTTCCTCTGCGATTTGTGCGCGGTCATCCGGACGGTCATTTCTCCGGCCAGGGAAGCGCGCTCTCGGGCACTCCCGCTTCGATCGCGAGCAGGCGTCTTTTGGCCGGATATCCCCCGCCGTATCCCGTGAGCGTGCCGTCTGCGCCGATCACCCGGTGGCAGGGAACGATGATCGAGAGGGGATTGGCTCCCACGGCGTTGGCAACGGCGCGGACCGCCCCGGGCATGCCGATCCGGGCAGCAAGTTCGCCATACGTTGTCACTTCGCCGTACTGAAGAGCGCCAAGCGCATTCCAGACCCGGATCTGAAAGGGAGTCCCGACAAGCCTGACAGGGACGGAAAAGGTCCGGCGTGTTCCCCCGAAGAACTCCTCAAGTTCGCGCTCGGCCTGCTCGATGACGGAACTGGTGCCGGGAACCATCCCGGTCTTGAGAAGCCTTTGCATCCTTGCCAGCGTTGCCTTTCTGTGCCAGCCGTTCACCCAGTCGCTCATCACCAGTTCGGAGCCGGTCGCGGCAAGCTCGATCGGCCCGCAGGGCGAGAGCCACGTCTTTGCTGTTACTGCTGCGGGTTTTTCGTTTCTCACGCGGTTGATTCCTTTTGCAAATCTTGTTTCAGCTCGCTCACCCAGTCTCTCTTGCCGTACAGAAACCGCACGATGTAGACCGCACGGTTTTCTTTCGAGATGGTATGGAACGCAAGGTAGTTCTTGACACGGACGAACCCGATCCCCCAGGATTTCAAAACCGGTTCGGACTGGACGCGAACGCCCGAATTGGAAACCTGCCCGGCGCTGTCAGGCTCTGCTTCGGATGCGGCTGTCCGTTTCAGTCGCCTGCCGACGAGCGGGCGGATTCCCGAATCTGCTGCTTGCGGGCCTTCAGTTCCCGCTTGCTCTTGTACATCAGCTCGTCCGCGCGCTTGAAGAGTTCGGCAACGCAGGACTCATTGCCGTACTTCGCGATGCCGTAGGCAATGACGATTCCGCCGGTCAGGTTGGCCACCTCGTTGCGCTTGTCCATGGCCTTGCACAGCTCATCGAGGCGTTCGTAGTCATCGCCCTCGATGAGAATGGCAAACTCGTCTCCGCCGAAGCGGTAGACCGGGCTGCACTTGAAGAATTTGCAGATGATTCCGCAGGCCGTGCAAAGGTGCTGGTCTCCGGCCTGGTGACCGGCCGTGTCATTGATCTGCTTGAGGTCGTTGACGTCAAGAATGGCAAGAGCAAACTCGCTCTGGCGGTGTTCCTGGATCCGCTTGTCGAACACCGTTTCCGTCTCAAGGTACGCATGCTTGTTCTTGACATGCGTGAGCGCATCGATGTGAGCGCTTTCCTGCGCCTGGGCAAGACGCCGCTCATACTCGTTCTTCTTCTGGACGAGGCTTTCGATATTGACCAGGCCGAAAATGAGACGCTCACCGTCGCTCTCCAGAACTTTCGCCGCCCTGACCTTCACGTGCAGGGGGCCGTCTTTGAGGACGATCCGGTAGGTATGCACGAAAAGGCCCTGGCGCTCGATTTCCTGCAGGACGCTTTCCCGCGTGAGGGCGGCGCGAAAGCGTTCGAGATCGCCCGGATGAACCGCCAGATGGCAGCATTGCTGGACCGCGGCAAAGAAATCCTCGCCCCGGGCGGGCATTCCGAGAAGATCGGTGCCGCGTGCTGAGCTGTATTCCCAGTAGCGGCCGCTCTGAGGCTCCACGACGTACATGCAGACGAGATCGCCGTTGAGGGCATTGAACCGGGAGTAGGCAAGTCGCTCCTGCGCAAGCTGGTCGATCAGCTTTTGCTTGCGGACCTGCTCATCGACATCGGACAGGCTGATGATGATGCTCTCGTCGTCGTCCATCATCCGGGAGACCTTCATCGAGACATAAAGCGGCCTCTCCCCCTTTTGCATGAGATATGTCAGAAGGAAGGAATGCTTGTGGCTGAGCGCCTCCGCGATGGCGCTGCGGCTGAGGCCCTTGAGCAGCATCTCGCGATCCTCGGGGGCTGCGGCAAGTGCAATTTCCTGAATGCCGGAGGCGAAAAAGTCCGCTCCGCGCTGCACTTCCGTGAGCTCGCCGCTTGCGTCCTCGGTGAGATATTCGACGTAGGAGCCGGTGCGCAGGTTGACGTGGTAAAGGTCGATATAGTCGCCCGCGAGCGTCTTGGCGATGCGGGAGAACATGATGCCGTCGGCCTTTGCCTTCTCGTAGGCGGCCTTGACGAAGGCGTTCTCCTTCTGAAGGCGAACGCTTTCGGTGACGTCCCGGCACAGGCCGATGCAATAGACTTCGCCGTCGGCGTCGGCGTACCGGGTCTTGGTTGTCTGTAAGTGCATGGGCGTCCCGGCGGCATCCGGAACGTCCTCAAAGAAGATGTGCGGCTCGTTCATCGCAAGAGCCTTGCGGTCGTCTTCGACGAAATGCCGGGCTGTCTCCGCATCGAAAATCTGGGCGTCGGTCAGACCCACCACATCCTTCGGATGCGGCTTGCGCGCGTAGTTGGCGAACGCCTGATTGCATGCGAGGTACACCCCCGTCTTTGCGCTCTTCAGAAAACTCATTCCGGGGATGCTGTCCAGCAGGATGCGGACGTATTTTCCACTTGTAGGCATTGCTGTAGGACTCTCCACTCAATCGTTTGCAAAGGCGGCTCGCAGTCATCTGCTGATAACACAGGTGCTAATTCTATTGATAGAGTTGCACTTTTGGAATTTGCGATGGAGCCGCGGGATGCTGCCGAACCTGAGGTTTTCGACTTTTCCTTAGTGTGATTAAGAAAAGTTGAGAAAAATCCTCATCACGGTTTAGGAAAGTCGAGAATCAGACAAAGGCTTGAGACACGCTCCCATTAAAACGCAATGAGCTGATGGAGCTTTTTTTCATGAAGAAAATTGTTGTACTGGCTGTTCTGGTAGCCGCGGCGGTCTCCGGCGCCTGCTGGTACTGGAATCAGGTCAAGACGTCCGATGCGCAGGCCGATCTCAGGCTCTACGGCAATGTTGACATCCGGCAGGTCTCGCTTGCCTTTGAAGTGCCGGGCCGCATCAAGGCCGTCCATGCCGATGAGGGGCAGGGCGTCAAGCGCGGAGATCTGCTTGCCGAGCTCGATACCACGACGCTCAGGCTGCAGGCCGCGCAGGCCAGGGCGCGCCTTGAGCAGGCAGAGCAGGGGCTCAAAAAACTGCAGAACGGCTCCCGGCCCGAGGAAATCGAGCAGGCAAAAAGCATGCTGCAGGCGGCAAAAGCCCGCGAGCGCAAGGCCTCAACCGATTACGACATTGCCGCAAAGCTCTGGAAGAACACTGCGACCCGGGCCGTCAGCACGCAGCAGTACGAATCGGCCAGAAACGCGCTTGATGCCGCAAAGGCCGAAGTGACCGCCGCCGAGCAGACCTACCGTCTTGCCAGAATCGGTCCACGGGCCGAAGACATCGGGGCGGCGGCAGGGCTGCGCGACGAGGCGCTCGCAAATCTGCGGCTGCTCGAGCACCAGATCGAGCTCGGAAGCCTGCGCTCACCGCAGGATGGAATCGTTCGGACCCGTCTTCTGGAAGCCGGCGACATGGCTTCGAGCACGCGGGCCGTCTATACGCTGGCGCTGATGACGCCCAAGTGGGTTCGGGTCTACGTGAGCGAGCCGAGCCTCGGGCGGGTGAAGCCCGGCATGAAGGCCGCCGTCTATACGGATACCGATCCCGGCCGGGCGATCGCCGGATCCGTCGGCTACATTTCCTCGGTTGCCGAATTCACGCCCAAGAGCGTACAGACCGAGGAGTTGCGCACAAGCTTGGTGTACGAGGTGAGAGTGTTGGTGGAGGATCCCTCCGATGCGCTCAGGCTCGGGCAGCCCGCCACCGTTGTTCTGAAGAGCGCGCCCTGAGGGTGCGGCAGAGCGCCGGGGGTGTCATGACTGCATGCGTTCACGCTCAAAATCTCAGAAAGACGTTCCGGATGGCCGACGGCAGCGCCGTGCAGGCTTTGGGCGGCGTTGACCTCAAGATCGGCAGCGGCGTGATTACCGCGCTTGTGGGGGCGGACGGCGCCGGAAAGACCACGTTTCTGCGCATGATCTGCGCGCTGATGAGCCCGGATTCGGGGACGCTCTCGGTGCTCGGGGAGGAGGTTCCTGCCCGTGCGCAGTCCGTGCAAAGGCGCATCAGCTACATGCCCCAGCGCTTTGGCCTGTACGAGGATCTCACGGTTCAGGAGAATCTCGACCTGTATGCCGATCTGCACGGCGTTCCGATGCCCGAGCGCAGCCGCCGGTACGAAAAGCTTCTTTCGATGACCGACCTCACGGCGTTCACGGCGCGTCCCGCCGGCAAGCTCTCGGGGGGCATGAAGCAGAAGCTCGGGCTTGCCTGCACGCTGGTGCGTCTGCCCGAACTGCTGGTGCTTGACGAGCCTTCCGTCGGCGTTGACCCGCTCTCGCGGCTTGAACTCTGGAACATCGTTTCGGCGCTTTCGCGCGAGGAGCATCTCACGGTGCTTTGGGCGACCTCCTACATGGACGAGGCCGAAAAGGCCGATGAGATCGCCGTCATGCATGAGGGGCGGATCCTGCAGACGGGCAGGCCGGGCGAGCTCACCGGGCGGGTGCGGGGGCTCACGTTCACCGTGGAGCCGCTTCCCGGGCAGAAGCCCCGCGCGCTTCAGGCCGAGCTCTATGACAGGGCCGGGCTCGTTGCCGATGCCGTTCCCCGCGTGGGACGGGTGAGCGTTGTCGCGCGCAGCGAGGCTGCGGCCTGCGAGCTTTGCTCCCTGTACGGCGAAAGAATCAGCGGGCGCGAGCCGCGGTTCGAGGACGCGTTCATGACGCTCATCGGACGGCCCTCGGACGGGCGGGCGATGTATCCGGCCTCCGGGGCCGGAGCCCCGAGCAGTTCGGTTCAGGATGGAGTTCCCGTGATCGAAGTGCGGGATCTTGTTCGGCGCTTTGGCTCCTTCATCGCCGTGAACCGCACGAGCTTTGAGGTTGGCAGGGGCGAGATCTTCGGTCTTCTCGGACCGAACGGCGCGGGCAAGACAACGACCTTCCGCATGCTCTGCGGACTGCTGCCCGCGAGCGAGGGGAGCCTGCGGGTTGCCGGGTGCGACCTGCGCAGGGCGGCCGCGCGTGCTCGGGGCCGCATCGGGTACGTGGCGCAGAAGTTCGCCCTCTACGGGAATCTGTCCGTGCGGCAGAACCTCATGTTCTTTGGCGGAGCCTACGGGCTGCGCGGGCAAAGGCTTCGCGAGCGCGTGCAGCACGCGGCCTCGCTGTTTTCGCTCCCGCTTGAGGAGAGCGCCGAGCGCCTTGCACTTGGTTACAAGCGGCGCCTGGCGATGGCAGCCGCGCTGCTGCACGAACCGGAAATCCTCTTTCTTGACGAGCCTACGAGCGGCATCGATCCGCAGGCGCGGCGCGAGTTCTGGCGCCTCATCACGCATCTGGCGGCGGGCGGCATCACGATCATCGTGACGACGCACTTCATGGAGGAGGCCGAGTACTGCGACCGGATGGCGATTCAGGATGCGGGCAGGCTGCTTGCGCTCGGCTCTCCGCGCGAGCTGCTCGAGCGGGCTGCAGGCGGCTCGGCCCGGGACATGAACGAGGCGTTCATCGAGCTTGTCCGTGACGCCAGGGGCGGGGAGGGCGCGCATGCCTGAGTTTTTCCTGCGTCTTCTTGCGCTTGTGAAGAAGGAGTTCCGGCAGATGCTCCGGGACCGCAGCAATCTTGCCGTGGGCGTGACGCTGCCGGTGATCATGATCATGCTGTTCGGATACGGAATCTCCTTTGATCTGGAGCATGCCGCGCTTGCGATTGTCGACGAGGGCGGCGGCGCATGCGCCGACCGGGTTGCCGTTGCGCTGCGCTCCTCGAAGTATTTCGACACGCGGATCCTGAGGCATTTTGCGGGGGCCGAGCAGATGCTGCGCCGGGGCGAAGTCACCGGCATCCTGCGTCTGCCCGGCGATTTTGACAAGGACGCATCTTCAGGGGGCGCGGCCGCGCAGCTCGTCTTGAACGGCACCGAGGCGCAGAGTGCCAGAACGCTCGAGGCGTACGTCTCGGGAGCTCTCGCGAACGTGCGCTGCGGGGTGGCGCCGGCCACGCCCGCCGTCACGGTTGTTCCACGCATGTGGTTCAACGAGGCGAACACAAGCACCTGGTTCATCATCCCCGGGCTGATCGGCGTCATTCTCACGCTGATCGGGGCGTTCCTTGCCTCGCTGCTCGTTGCAAGGGAGTGGGAGAGGGGGACGTTCGAGGCGCTCTTCGTCTCGCCCGTGCAGCCTCTTGAGATCGTCCTGTCCAAAGCCGTTCCGTACGTTGCGATAGGACTGGCGGACGTGGCCGTCGTGCTCGGGTTTGCAGTGTTTGTCTTTGATGTCCCGATCCGCGGTTCGCTTGCGGTTCTCGCGGGCGTCTCGCTTGAGTTCCTCATCGTTTCGGTGCTGATGGGGCTTGTGATCTCGGCTCTGGCAAGAACGCAGTTCCTGGCGAGCCAGGTAGCTCTGCTTGTGAGCTTTATGCCGGCTGTGGTTCTCTCGGGATTCATCTTTGATCTGCGCAGCATGCCGCACTGGATCCAGCCGATCTGCAGCCTGCTGCCGGCAACGCATTTCATGAAGGCGATCAAGACGGTGTTTCTCGTCGGCAATGAAGCTTCGATCGTCGGGTTCGAAGCAGCGGTGCTGCTTGGATACGCGCTTCTCTTCGTTCTTTTGAGCACGAAGCTGCTCGCCAAGAAACTCGCTTAGAGAGGAGGAAAAACGATGGAGCAGATCAGATATTTCCTCTCCCAGATCCTCTTTCTCATTGGAAAGGAGTTTCTGGCGCTTCTCAAGGACAGGTCGAGCCGTGTGATCCTTGTTGCTCCGGTGTTCATGCAGTGCCTGCTTTTCGGATACGCGGCAACGTACGATCTTACGTCCGCCCCCTACGTCGTGTACGACGGGAGCCGGTCGCGCGAAAGCACCGAGCTCATGCGGCGGATTGACGCTTCGGGCATTTTCGTGCGCGAGGCGACGCTTGACAGCCCGAGCCAGGTCCCGGAGATGATCACGTCTTCCGCAGCCTCGATTGCGATCTGCATTCCGCCGGGATTTGCCGAGGACATCGCCACGGGCGGCAGCGGCGTGATCGAACTCATCCTTGACGGCCGCAACTCCGTAACGGCCGGCATGGCAAGCGCCTACATCGCATCGATCGCCGCCCGGTTCGGCGCGCAGCTGCGGGGCTCGGGCGGCGCGGTTGCCGTGCAGGTCAGAGCCTGGTTCAACGAAAATCTGGACTCGCGCTGGACGATTCTCGTCGGGCTGATCGCGGCACTTGCCATGCTGCAGACGCTCATGACGGCAGCCTTTTCGGTCGCAAGGGAGCGCGAGCAGGGAACGTTCGACCAGCTTCTCGTGACGCCGCTCGTGCCCTGGCAGATTCTGATCGGCAAGGCGCTGCCTCCGATCATGGTGGGGCTGCTGCAGTCCACGATCATTTTTCTCGTGATCCGCTTCTGGTTCGGGATCCCGATGGCGGGAAGCCTGCCGCTGCTCTATCTCGTGCTCCTTGTCTTCAACTGCGCGACGGTGGGCATCGGGCTCAGCATCTCGGCCTTTGCGCTCACGATGCAGCAGGCGATGCTCTACGCGTTTTTTGCCGCTGTCCCGATGATGCTGCTCTCTGGGATCTTCAGCCCCGTCCACAACATGGCCGAGGTGCTGCAGTGGCTCACGTTCGCCAATCCGCTGCGGTTTGGCGTCGATGCGGTGCGGCGGATCTACTTGGAAGGCGCGGGGCTCGAGCAGGTCTGGTTCGATTTCGTGCCGCTTTTTTGCGTGATGAGCGTCTTCATGCCGCTCGCGGCGTGGCTCTTCAGAAATCGTCTCAGCTAGCCCGGGGCCGGAAAGCAATGAAGGTCCAGTCAGAAGAAGACTGAACCTTCATGATTGCGGGGCAGGGGCGCAGAAGGCCCCCGCATGAAGGAATCAGAGCGGATCGCCCGAGCGCAGAAGCAGCCTGGCGATCTCGGCCGCGTTGTGCAGATCGAGCTTGCGGTAGGCCGAGCCGCGGTGCACCTGAACCGTCTTTTCGCTGATGCCTAGGTTCTCGGCCACAACCTTGTTGCTCATGCCCTGGGCGACCATGCGGATCACTTCGCGCTCGCGCTGCGTGAGCTGTTCGAGGCGGCTGCGGAATGTCGACAGCTCCATCTCGTTGCGGCGGTGGTTGAGATTCTTGGTGACTGCCGAGCTGATCGTGTTGAGCAGCCGCTGGTCGTCAACGGGCTTTTGCAGGAAGTCGATTGCGCCCTGCTTGAGCGTGCGCACGGCCATGTCGATGTCGCCGTGGCCGGAGATGAAGATGATCGGCAGATCGACGCCGATCTCAAGAAGCTTGTCCTGGAGCTCAAGGCCGCTCATGCGCGGCATGCGCACATCGAGAACCAGGCATCCCGGGCGCTGGAAATCGTTCGAGGCGATGAAGTCGAGCGCATCGGAGTACGTGACGACATCCCAGCCCTCGCCTTCAATGAGAAAGGCCCACGAGCGGCGTACCGCATCATCATCATCAATGACGCGCACAAGAGGTTTCAGAGAAGTATCCACGATTGTCTCCAGCAAGCAGAAGGCCGTCCGGGCAAGCGGCCGGCCCGATTAATCCAATGTGTAAAGACCACTTACACCCATGTTAAGTATTTTGCTACAAATACAGCGGACTGTGGGGCGAACGCTGTGATTTTTTTTCAAATTGTTTTGGATTTTTTGCAGAAACGCTTCTGCGGCCGGCGCTCCGGCGCGCCCTATGCCGCACTCTTGCCCGGCTTGGGCTGGCGGGATTTTTTCTCGGCCGGCGCAAAAGGCATCTGGATCGTGACCGCCAGCCCGTGCGGGGAGACGGCGCCGAGGGAGACCTTGCCGCCGCTGCGCCGCACGATGCGGTCGACGATGGCGAGCCCCAGCCCCGTGCCTGAGACGCCCGAGCGCGAAGCATCTCCGCGCTCAAAGGGCCGCAGCACGCGCTCGGCCTGACTCGGATCCAGCCCCGGTCCCTGGTCGGAGACGACGAGCACGGCGGCGTTCTTTTCCTTCCTGACGCTCACCGAGAGGTAAAGCAGCGAGTCATCGCTCCTGCCGTAGCGCATGGCGTTCGTAAAGAGGTTCTGCACGACGCGCGAAAGCTCAAGAGGCTGGGCCATGACGAAAACGTCCGGCGCAATGGCGCTCGTGAGCCGGATGCTGTTGTCGATCTCGATGCGGGCCGTGGCGATCGCGGTCTGGACGGTCTCGGACAGGTTCACGCGCGAAAGGGGCTGGTCGCTGCGCCTTGCATAGTCCATGAACTGGTTCACGATCATTTCCATCTGCTCGAGGTCGCTCACCATGCTCTCGCGCGTCTCGTCGGGCAGATTGGCGATTTCGGCTTCAAGCCGCAGCCTGGTGATCGGCGTGCGCAGGTCGTGCGAGACGCCGGCAAGGAGCATCTCCCTGCCGTTTTCCATGTTCTGGATGTCCTGCACCATGCGGTTGAATGCGGAGTTCACCTCGCGCAGCTCGATCGGCCCGCTGTCTTCGGGCAGGCTGGGCGGCGTGAGCCCCCGGCCCACCTTGCGGGCGTATTCGGCGATTTCCTTGAGGGGCGAGGAGAGGCGCTGGGAAATCAGAATCGAGCCCAGAATGGTGCCGATGAATGCCGCCAGGGCCCACCAGAGCCAGGAAGTGCCGTAGATGGGATTGATCAGGGTCGAGCGCGTGAGCAGCCAGTACTCGTCGCCCTCGATCGAGAATGACACCCAAAGGCCCTTTTCACCGTTCACCCGGCTGGCGAGCACGGTCTCGGCGCCGAGTTCCCGGCGCACCATCGCCTCGATGTCCGCGACCGAGCTCGAGTAGTTGGACTCGGCAACCAGGGGCGAGACCGCGTCTCCCTCTTCCTTGGGCAGAATGCGCACGCCTTCGCGGCTGGCGAGCACCATCAGCAGATCGGTGCGGTAGCGCGGGTCGGCGGTGATGAGCGCGTAGCGCGTGAGATTGGCCATCGAGACGATCTGCTCGGCGGTGCTGCGCGTGTAGGGCTGCTCGTTCAGGACGCGGAAGCTCTGCAGCCAGCCCATCACCGAGAGGATGATGAGCAGGATGAGGAGCACGAAGGTGCGCCAGAAGAGATTGGGGACCGGCTGGGCGATCATCGGTCGGGGCTCCGGGCGCGGAAATTACGAACCCGGGGCGGTCTCGTCCGGATTGTCGTCCGGAATGAAGACGTAGCCAAGGCCCCAGACGGTCTGCAGGTAGCGGGGCTTGGCGGGATCCGGCTCGATCAGCTTCCTCAGGCGGCTCACCTGCACGTCAAGCGACCGGTCAAAGGCCGCATATTCGCGCCCGCGCGCCATTTCCATCAGCTTGTCGCGCGAAAGGGGCATTCTCGGATGCCGCGCAAAGGCCTTCATGACGGCGAATTCGCCGGTCGTGAGGGCGATCGGCTCGCCGTTCTTGCGCAGCTCGCGCCGGCCGAGGTCAAGCTCGAACTGCCCGAAGCGCACGATCTCGTTTTCACGCGAGGGGGCTCCCGGCTGGTCGCCCGCAGGCCTGCGGCGCAGCACGGCGTGAATGCGCGCGAGAAGCTCGCGCGGGTTGAAGGGCTTGCCCAGATAGTCGTCCGCGCCGAGCTCGAGCCCCACGATGCGGTCGACTTCCTCGCCGCGGGCGGTGAGCATGATGACGGGCGTCTGATCCTTGCTGGCCCTCAGGCGGCGCAGGATCTGCAGGCCGTCCTCGCCCGGCATCATGAGGTCGAGGATCAGTGCGTCGAACCGCTCGCGCAGCCACAGCCGCGTCATCGACTGGCCGCCGTCCGCAACGGACACGGCAAAGCCGTTGTCCCCGAGGTAGCGGCGCAGCAGGTCGCGCAGCTTCGGGTCGTCATCCACAACAAGAATCTTGGGCTTGCGTTCGGTATCGGTCATCTGAATCTTCCATCTGTTCGTTGGAAACCATGCCGTCCTGCGGGCTGCCGCCCGCAGCAAAAATGGCGGCGTTCAGTACATTGTATATGGGGGCGGGCACGCCGGCATTCAAGGCCGGACGCTTGGCAGGGGAGGGCAAGAGCCGGGCGGCAGCCTGTCCGCGCTCTGCGGGAGGGACTGCATCCCGGCGTTACATTTTGATGACATTTGCAACAGTCCGGCCGCAAACGGAGCCGCGGCGTAGGCTAAACTGCGCACTGTGATTTTGGGGAGGCCAGATAAACAGATGCGCAGGCATGTCGGACAATGCGTCTTTGCTTTGGCAGCGCTCGGCTGCGCGGCGCAGGCTCAGTGCGAGCCTGTCGTTGTCGAGACCGTCTCGTATGTGATTGCGCCCCAGATTCCGCTGTTCCCGCCGCCCGTTGTCACGCATGAAAAGATCGATCTTCAGCATGCCGAGTTCATCTTCTGGGATCAGATGAACTCCGAGCAGCGCGTGCTGCTCTGGCCGCTGCTTACGCCCGAGCAGAGAAATTTCCACTGGCGCTACATGAACAAGGCCGAGCGTGCGGCGCTGCGCAGCCAGCTCACGGCTTCCGAGCGCCAGATCATGAAGCACCGCTACGTGATCGACTCGACCGTCGCCGCGCTCTTTGCCAAGAGCGAGCAGCCGCCCCGGGTGCGCATGAGCCAGGGCGAGAAGGATCTGCTGCGCCAGCAGGTGAGGCAGGTCTACATGGAAACGCGCCGCGGCATTCCCTACAACTGCACCGATCCGACCGACTGCCCGTATTCGGCCTTCCGGGTTCATGCGGCCGAAGTCATCACGTCAAAGTAAGAATTTATTCATTTCCCGAGGATGTTTTGACTGCGGGAGAAGTTCTTTTTCCTTGGCTCGGGCTTTGCCGGCACTTGAATGCCGGCAAGTGGAACAAACACTTGCGGCCAAAGCCTTTCAGGCGTTTTTTCTGCTGACAGCATTGCAGTTTTCTAGGTATTATTGCTATGGTAAACACTTAGGGATCTCCGGAATCCTGTAGGGGTTTTCGCTTCCATTCCGGGGATGTCCAGAACCGGGAGAATATCGCCATGGCAGATACAGAGAACAAAGACGTCAAGCCGCTAGATCAAGCACCCGCCGAGCCGCAGCCCGCAGCTCCGGCAGCTGCTCCCGCGGCTGTGGCGGACAAGGCGGCCGAAGCGCCGGCCAAGCCTGCAGCAAAAAAGCCGGCAGCCAGAAAGCCTGCCGCAAAGAAGCCTGCGGCAAAGAAGCCTGCCGCGGCCAAGACCGAGGTGAAGAAGACCGCGGCAAAGAAGGCTGACGAAGCCGCTTCGCCTGCCGCTGTGAAGCCCGAGGCCAAGCCTGTCGCGAAGAAGGCAGCTGAGAAGAAGCCCTCTGAGAAAAAGCCCGCGGCCGCAAAGGCGACGGCTCGCCGCAAGGCTGCCGAAGCCGCAGCCAAGAAGCCGGCTGTGAAGAAGGCTGCCGCCGCGCTTGCCAAGGAGCTCAATCTGAATTCCTCTGCCTACTACACCAACCGCGAGCTCTCCTGGCTCGAGTTCAACCGCCGCGTGCTCGAGACCGCCATGGAGCCCGACCGGCCGCTTCTTGACCAGGTGAAGTTCCTGTCGATCTTCTACACGAACCTTGACGAGTTCTTCATGGTGCGCGTGGCCAACATCTTCAAGCAGTACCAGTCCAACGCCGGCGCAACCGGCCCGGACAAGATGCCGCCGGCCAAGCAGCTGCAGGAGATCCGCAAGGTCGCCCAGAAGCTCGTGAACACGGCTTCCGACCACTGGATCAAGTCGATCCGTCCGGCGCTCGCGAAGGCCGGCGTGCGCGTGACGCACTTTGCCGATCTGTCCGAGGAGCAGAAGGCGTTCCTGCTTGCCAAGTTCGAGCGCGAGATCTATCCGATCCTCACGCCACAGGCGATCGACCCGGGGCATCCGTTCCCGCGCATTTCCAACGTCTCGATCAACTTCCTCATCGAGCTTGCCGGTCCGGACGGACGCCGCCGCTATGCACGGCTGCGCGTGCCGAGCAACATTCCGCGCTTTAACAAGATTCCGCGCAAGATCGATCCGAACTTCAACGGCATCGGAAACGATAAGGACTGCGACGTGGTGCTCTCTGAGGAGATCATCAGCGAGTACCTGCCGATGCTCTTCTCGGGCTACAGCGTGGTCGGCAAGGGGCTGTTCCGCATCACCCGCAACACGGACGTGGAGATCGAGGAAGACGAGGCCGACGACCTGCTGCAGGCCGTGCGCGACTTCGTCTCCCGCCGCCAGTTCGGCGGAGTGGTGCGCCTTGAGACCTCCTACGACATGCCTGAGAACCTTCTTGACTTCCTCGTCGAGAAGCTCGATCTGCGTCCGATCCAGATCTATCGCGTGAAGGGTCCCATGGCCTTCTCAGGGTTCATGTCCTTGCTCGACTTCAACGCGCCGGGCCTGAAGGAGTCCTCCTATCACGCTAGCCACAATCCGGACTGCATGCCGCCCGAGCAGATCTTCGACAACATCACCAAGAAGGACATTCTGCTCTACCATCCGTACCAGACCTTCGGCAGCGTGGTCGACTTCGTGCAGCAGGCTGCGCGCGATCCGCACGTTGCGGGCATCAAGATGACCCTGTACCGCGTGGGCAACAACTCGCCCATCGTGAAGGCTCTGATGGATGCGCGCCGCAACGGCAAGCAGGTCACGGCCGTGGTCGAGCTCAAGGCGCGCTTTGACGAAGAGCGCAACATGGGCTGGGCCGAGGAGATGGAGAAGATCGGCGTGAACGTCGTGTACGGCTTCGTCGGCCTGAAGGTCCATGCCAAGCTCTGCCTCGTGGTGCGCCGCGAAGATGGCGGCATCAAGTCCTACGTGCACATCGGCACGGGCAACTACAACCCGGGCTCTGCCAAGATCTACACCGACCTGGGGCTGCTCACGTGCGACCCGCAGATCACGGCCGACGTCATGGGGCTGTTCAATGTCATGACCGGCTACGCCGTGCGCGACAAGTACGAGCGGCTCCTGGTTTCGCCCAACACGCTGCGTCCGGGGCTCGAGCGCAACATCCGCGCCGAGATCGAGCGCCACAAGGCCGAGGGCAACGGACGGATCATCGTCAAGTGCAACCAGCTCGTCGATCCGGACATGATCAAGCTGCTTTACGAAGCCAGCCAGGCCGGCGTCAAGGTCGACTGCCTGATCCGCGGCATCTGCTGCCTGAAGCCCGGCATCCCCGGCGTTTCCGAGAACATCACCGTGCGCAGCATCCTCGGCAAGTTCCTTGAACACGGCCGCGTGTACTGGTTCGGGCCGCTCGAGGATCCGGTCAAGGCGCGCTGCTTCATCGGTTCGGCCGACATGATGGGGCGCAATCTCGACCGCCGTATCGAGGTGGTGACGCCGATTCTCAATCCGGTTCTCAGAACGCGCATTGCTGAGGACGTGCTCGAGCTGCAGCTTGCTGACAACGCCCGCACGTGGATTCTTGACAGCGACAACCACTACACCAAGCTCGAGCCCAAGAGCGCCAAGGCGCTGGTGCACAGCCAGAGGCTGACCTGCAAGAAGTACAAGGAGAAATAGTCCGGCTCCGTTCCCTGGCCGCGGCTCCGTGAGACGGGGCGCGGCATAAGTCCCTCGTTGCGGGTTTTCGCTGCGGGGGATTATTTTTGGTCTCGCGGGCGCTGCTCGCCGGCATGGCTGCGGAATTCTGAATTTTTTCTTCTGTTTTTCTCTAGTTCTGAATAAAATCTGCTCAAACTGAGAAAAAGTTTCCAGTTCTTCCTCAAAAATAAAAAAACATGCTCTACGGCTATTCCTATCTTGCATCGCAAATCGGCAGAACCGCTTTTCCGCCGCGCCGGCAGGCTGAAAATTCGCCCCGCGTGAAAACCCGCGTCGAATCTGACGGAAGAATCCTTTTTCCCGCGTCCGCATATCCCGATAGCGAGGATCCGCTGATGCACATCCTCTTTGCCCTTCGGCACGAGGGCGTCAATCTGCAGATACTCTCCCGGGCTGTGCCGGAACTCGCAGAGAGCCAGGTGCGGGCTGCAGTCTGCGCAAAACCCAACAGCGTTCCTGTCCGCAAACTCGCGTTTCTCTGGGAGTTCTTTACCGGGCGCACGATCGACGGCGTGCAGGTCTCGGGACGCTATGCTCCACTGTTTGAGCCGGACCTGTACGTGACGGCTCCGGGGAGCAGAAATCCAAAATGGAGGATCGAGTTCAACGGTCTCGGATCCATGGCCTGGTGTGCAACGGTTGAGCGGACGGAGAAAATCCAAAAGGCGCTCAGTGCGGACATTCTGCAGGCCGCAGCGAAGGCACTCGAGAGCGTGTCAGGTCGCACGCTTGATCGCGCGCTCGGATGGGCCTTTCTGAACGAAACAAAAGGTTCTTTCGAACTGGAACGGGAACCCGTTTCCGGCGACAAGTCAAAGCGCTTCGTGCATTTGCTCAGGCACGCGCATGAATCCCGGGTTCTGAGCGAGGATTACTTGTGCGATCTGCAGCACGAGATCGTCGCAAATCCCTTCCTGCACGCGTTTTCGTATCGGACCAATCAGAACTGGCTTGGAGGCGGGACGGGCAGTGCAGTAGATGTTGCCTATGTCCCGCCGCCTCCGGAATGTCTCGATCAGCTCATGCAGGGATGGCTGCAGGCGGCCAATACGCTGGCATCTTCGGTTCATCCCGTGATCGCTGCGTCGGTTGTTTCCTTCGGCTTTGTCTATTTGCATCCTTTCATGGACGGAAACGGACGGCTGAGCCGTTTTCTGATTCATCAGCAGATCCAGCGATCGGGGGGACTCGCTTCGGGGCGTCTGCTGCCGGTTTCGATCGCCATGCGAAGGAACGAAGAGCGGTATCTCGCGGCGCTCAGCCTGTTCTCGGCACCTGCAAGACGAGCCTGGGATGTCGTTTTTACGGGCGGGACCCCGGCCTTTGAGTTCAGTTTTCCTGCCGGTTCGGACGGCATGTACCGCTACTGGGACGCGACCGGGCAGACGGAGTTTCTGTTCGACATGTTCGACGAAGCGCTCAACGTCGACCTGAAGAACGAAATTCGATTCATCGGCAGGTTTGACCTTTTGGACCGGGCCGTCAACGAGATGTTCGATCTGGAGCTGGGCGACAGGCAGACAATGGTGGCGGCCTGGCTCAACGCAGGTAGCCTTTCGAAGAACTTCAGGAAGAAGTTCCGGTACAGAATCCCCGAGCAGGCCATGGACTGGCTCGAGCAGAATGCGGCCGGCATTCTTGGGGAGGGCGGCTCGCCCGCGGATTGACGGCGCGCCGGCGGAAAAAAGAGAAGGGCAGGCGAAATGCCTGCCCTGCGGGTTCTGTCGCCAATCAGGGGCTTCAGGCGGCCATCGCGAGTCCCGAAGCGATGCGCGCGAGCACTTCTTCCTTTCCGAAGAGTTCAAGCGTGCGGTCGATCTGGGGCGTGCGGTCTGCGGCGCACACGAGCACGCGAAGCGGCGTGGCGATCGGTCCCATCTTGATGCCCATCTCTTCCATGACGGCCTTGATGGCGCCGTAGATTTCGGCGGCCGTGAAGGACTGCATGGGCTTGATGCGCTCGACGAACTTCTCAAGGGCGACGCGGTTTTCGCCTTCAAGGGCCTGCTTCACGGCAGCGGCGTCGCGCTCAAGGGGCTTGTAAAAGAGCATGGCCGAATCGGCGAGCACTTCGAGCGTTGCGGCGCGGCTCTTGAGGAGCGCGCAGACCGCGGCAAGGTCGGCGTGCCCCTCGAGCGTGCCGCCGCGCTTGAGAATGCGGGGGGCGACAAGGTCGGCGAGGCGCTTGTCATCGGCTTCCTTCATGTACTGGGCGTTGAGCCACTCGAACTTCTTGAAGTCGATTCGGGCGGCTGCGCGCGAGCAGCCGGAGAGCTCGAACACTTCGGCAAGCTCCTCGCGGGAGAACTTCTCCATGTTGCCGTGTCCCCAGCCAAGGCGCGCCAGGTAGTTGAACACGGCTTCGGGGAGAAAGCCCCGGGCCTCGTATTCCATCACCGAGACCGAGCCGTGGCGCTTGGAGAGCTTCTGGCCGTCGGGTCCGTTGATGAGCGGCAGGTGGGCAAAGACCGGCACGGGCGCGCCGAGCGCCTTGTACAGGTTGATCTGGCGCGGGGTGTTGTTGATGTGGTCGGCGCCGCGGATCACGTGGCTCACCTTCATGTCCCAGTCATCGACGACAACGGCGAAGTTGTACGTGGGGATGCCGTCGCGCATGATGATGAGGTCGTCGAGCTCGCGGTTGGAAATCGTGATCGGGCCGTACACGGCATCGTTCCAGCTCACGTCGCCGTCGTCCGGGTTGCGGAAGCGGATGACGGGCTTCACGCCCTCGGGAATCTTCTTGCCGGCGGCGTTCTCGGGACGCCAGCGGCCGTCATAGCGCGGCTTGACGCCGGCCGCGCGCTGCGCCTCGCGCATCTCGTCGAGTTCCTCGGGCGTGGCGTAGCACTTGTATGCGCGGCCGTCGGCGAGCATCTGATCAACGATCTCGCGGTAGCGGTCGAGCCGGTCCATCTGGTAGATGGGGCCTTCGTCATAGTCAAGGTTCAGCCACTTCATGGAGTCCAGAATCACTTGGGTGGCCTCGGCCGTGGAGCGCTTCTGGTCGGTGTCTTCGATGCGCAGCAGGAATTTGCCGCCGAGATGGCGTGCGACAGCCCAGCAGTAGATGGCCGTGCGGGCGGTTCCAAGGTGCATCATGCCCGTGGGAGAGGGGGCGATGCGGGTACGAATTTCAGTCATGTTCGCTAATCATCAAAAGAGACGGCCAAGGCAAGCTGCTCTGGCCGTCATACGGAAAACTTACTAATTTTAGCGCAAAGGCAGGGCAATTTTCCGCCCGCCGCCAGGGCGGCGCGGACAGAGACCCTTCCTCAGATGGAAATGAACGTCGAATCCATCATGAAGGCTTCGGGCGATTCCTCCTGCGTCTTTTCGGGCATCTGCGCCTTCACCACAATCTGATGCCATTTGAGGGCGGTATCGATGAACCCTTCCAGGTGGGCGCGCCCAGCCAGCTCCATCTCTTCAAATGTTTCAATGCGCTGCAGCCGGAAGTGTCCATTCCCGGGGATGACCGACAGCGTCGCGCCGCCGGTCAGGTCGAGCAGGTCGTTCGCTTCGAGCGCCGTCCGCCAGAGCGTGTCCTTGCATTCGGGAGGCGGCGCGCCTAGGTCTGCCCAGAGCACGAGATGCCTGCCGTTGCCCAGATCCTGCAGCAGGACCTTCACCAGATCGTCCGCATTGTCGCCCACCGCAAAGGCGCAGATGCCGTCCATCGCTTCAAGATGAGCGCCTGTTTCCTGGGCAAGTTCCGAGATTACTTCGTTGAATGCCATGATCAGCAGTCCCTTTAGGATGCAATGACAAAAGAGCAAGATCGATGCCTCGCAATGCCGCCCGGCATTGACGCCGGGCGGCGCTGGTCGGCAGCCGCCCCCTGTGTCATTCGCGGCTCATGTTCGTGAAGCGCGTGTGGTAGTCATCGGCGATGTTGACGAAGATGTTCGCCCAGTCATACTGGCCGTGGGCGACATCCTTGATCTTGCTCTTCAGCTCGGCGATGCGGAAAAGCATACCGCCGTCGCCGACCTTCTGCATGAAGACGTATCCCACGAGCTTGCGGAACTCTCCGCTGTTGCGGTCGACGGGGACGTTGGAGCTCTTGAGCTCCTCCTCAAGGCTGTCGGCGATCGCATTGCCAAGCTTGCGAAGGTCTTCGGCATAGTTGGCGGCCGGATATTCTCCGACGGAGGTCTCCATGCGCTTGAGCTGGACGTTGACGTACGCGTTGCTCACCGCTTCGTTCTCGGCAGCGCGGCGGATCGCACGAGTGTCGATCTGCTCGGGCTGGTCGGCAAGCAGCGCCATCATGTAGAACGCAGGCTGCGCCGGTTCCTTGATATTGCTGTAGATATCGTCGAGCTTGTGCTGCAGACTGCTCAGGGGCTCAAGCGCAAATTTCTTGATTTCGCGATTGAGATCGTCGAGCTTCTCATAGCGGCCGTATTCGATGTTCTCGAGAATCTCCGCCTTCTTCTTGGCGATCGCCTCGTCGGAGAGGCTTGCCGGCATCTTGAATTCCTTTCTGATGGTCGCCATCTCCTTGGCCGAGAGCGGCTTGGCGAAGGTGAGCTCATTGAGAACCAGATTCCGCAGCCCGTCCTTGGTGAACACCTCATCGAGCCTTGCGGTCAGAACGGACTTCATGCCCACGGCCTTCAGCTGGTACCAGGTGTCGATTCTGCCTCTGCCGTTGACCAGCTCCTTGACATCATTGGCATTCTTGCAAGCCTCGAGCCGCTCCTTGAGTGCGGGCGAGAGCTCAAGGAACTTGCGGATGTGCTCCGGCGTGAGCTTCTTGCGGTTGATTCCCTCGAGCGGGTGCCCGCGTAGCAGTTCCTGCAGTTCCGATGCAAACTCCCTGGCCCGGGAGACAGGGCCGGGAACGTCGGCGCGGCGCAGTTCAAGGACAAACATCGATGCGTCGAGTTTTCCGTTCTTTCCGATGCTCGCCTTGAGAGCGGCCTCGAACTGATTGCGGTCCGCGAGATTTTGAATGTCCTCCATGGTGAGCGGATCGAAGCCGGTCTCCCAGGCGAATTTCTGCAGCTCGGAGTTCACGGCGTTGATGAAGGAGCGGGGTGCCTGGGAAAAATCGCCTTTGACCAGTCCCTTGATGATTTCATTGGAGACTTTCGTTGCATCGGCCGCGGACATCTTGTCCTTGTAGCCGACGAGGGACTCGTGCGCCTGCTCGAGGAACTGGCGCAGTTCCTCCTTTGTCTTGCCGGTGTCGTACGTGGCCGATTTGTAGCCGCCCGTGGGATCGGGCACGAAGATCTGCGCCTTGTCGTCCAGATTGAAGGTGAAATGCACCTTGTTCTCAAGCCCTTCGGGGGAATCCAGAGTCTTCAGCAGGTTCAGGACAAAGCGCCTCATGTCGGCGCGCTCCTCGGCGGACAGCCCGCGGAAATCGCCCTTGGCAAGCCTGCTGGCGCGATCCCTGTTCGTGGAGAGATAAAGACTCTTGAGGCGGGTCTCGTTATCCTGGTTGACCTTGTTGCGGGAAGCCTCGCGGTTGGACAGTTCCTTCGCGTCGAGCTTCTTGTAGAGCTCTGCCGAGGTCACGATCTTCGTGGTGCCAAACTTGTTGATCGTGTCTGCGTGTTCATCCAGAATCTCACGGATTTCCTGGCGGGTGAGGGGCTTTGCGGCCTTGAGGGGATCGGCCGGATCCTGGCCCGCTTCGCCAAGCCCCAGACGCTGGCGGATATTGCCCAGCTTGGCTTCGTCGGTGACGCCGTTCTGCTCAAGCGCACGGACAAATGCGTTCTTGATGGCGAGCGTCTCCTGCGTATTGATGTCCTTTTTGTTGCTGAGGGTGAAGACAACGTGATTGTTGATTTTTTCAATTTTGTCCTGTCCGGCAAGGTGCACGTCACCCGCGTTGAACTCGCCATCGGAGACGGATTGGAACTGCTGCAGGGTAAGATTTACGTTTGAGTAGTCAACAGGGGGCATGATCAGAATCCTTTCAAAATAAACGGATGGAGAGGGAAACGCAGCAAGACCGTTTTCAGGCTCTCCCGTTTGCAGTTGTAACAGCCGGCCACAATCCTTCCTATTTTAATAATGTGCCGCTAAAGTAGTAATTCAATCGGGGTATGTGCACTGTCTTCGGAATGCGTACCTCGTTTTGACAGAAGATCAGTTTCCGGTTTGTGTCGGAGCTTTGTCGCCCGGCGTAAACCTTCCGAATGCATACAGAATCAATTCCAAGGAACAGCCATGACCGGTCCCACCAGCATCAGTGCAGTCCCGCTTGACTACTTCATGAACGGCGTGCAGCCGGAGCCTCAGAACGCGCAGCAGCCTGCCGCGCCGGCTCCTGTTGGCAGAGACGCTCCCAGAGGGGCCCCCGCCGGACAGCCCCGAGCTGCAGGCGGCCTCATCGGGAAGCTTGACGTGCTGCTCACCCAGGCGGCGAAGGCATCGACCAAGAGCCTTGATGGCAAGACGGTCAAGAGCGCCCTGCAAAAACTCGTCGACGACGGCGCTCTTGATAAGAAGTCGCTCAAGCTGCTTGCGCGGACGGCGGACAGGGCAAAGGATGCGCTCAAGGCGCTCAATGCGTTCACCGGCAGGGATCTGGCGGCGGCCTTCGGGGCGGATGACCACATCAATGCCGAAAGCCCGGCCGGCAAGGCGGTTCTTGACGCCATCACGGCACAGAACGATCTCTCCGAGATGCTTTCCAATCTTGACAAGGGGCTTGATTCGATTGCCCGGCACGCCGATCAGATGCTTGCGCGAAACCGCAAATTCCGGGGCGTGGACGAGGCGCTGCAAAACGAGGTGGCCGAGATGCGTCTGCTCTGCGACCGGCGCGCTACCGAGATCAGCCGCCTGGCGTACCAGATGAAGGCGTTTGCCTTGAATCAGGCCGCCCAAGGGGAAAACGCCGATCCCAACATCACCGCGATCCTCAACGCCAAGGTGAAGGAACTGCTGCCGCGCGAGGCGCTTGCGATGCATGGAACGGCCGACGCGCTTTCCCGCCTGAACGAGCAGGTCACCGCGCAGCTCAGGCCGCTTGCCGAGCGGATCGAATCCTTCAGGCATGATCCCGCGGCGACGCTTGATGGCGAGGCGGAGACTGCGCTGGCAAACGACATCAGTACCGTAAAGAACCCGCGACTGATCTCTGGACCGCCCGCGGTTGTCAAGGGTAGATAGTCATTAATTTGTAGTCACCTCTCTCGGATCGCAGATCCGAGAGCACGAATTTTGAACATATGCGTGAGCCGCGCCGAAGGCAAGGCGAACATGGTAGGCGGTATCCTCAGGCTTCAGGCCATAAAGCG
>OMXR01000043.1 GCA_900315045.1 uncultured Sutterella sp.
CGCTCGGACAGGCTCCGTCTTGTCAATCGCAAAACAACCTTTTTAACGGAGGTACGGCGCTCCTCCCCTGCATAAATGCAGAGGTTTCCGCGCCTATTCAAATCTATGAACATTCTTCTTACTGGCGGCACAGGCTATATCGGATCGCATACGGCCGTCAGCCTGATCGAACTTGGTCACACGGTCGTGATCTACGACAACCTGTGCAACTCCAACGCATCGGTCATCGACTCGATTGAGGAAATCACAAGTATCAAGCCTGCATTCGTGATCGGCGACATCCGCGACAGCGCCCTTTTGGAGCGCACGATGTCCAAGTACGCGATCGAGGCGGTGATTCACTTTGCGGGCCTGAAGGCAGTGGGCGAATCCGTCCAAAAGCCGCTTGACTACTACGACAACAACGTGAGCGGCACGGTGACGATGCTCAGCGTGATGAAAAAGCTGGGCATCAAGCGCCTCATCTTCTCGTCCTCCTCCACCGTCTACGGCACGCCCCAGCAGCTCCCCCTCACCGAGGAGCATCCCGTGGGCGGCGTCACCAACCCCTACGGGCGCACCAAGCTCATGATCGAAGAGATTCTCAAGGATCTTGCCGATTCCGATCCTTTGTGGTCGATCGTGTGCCTGCGCTACTTCAACCCCATCGGAGCGCATGAATCGGGGCTGCTCGGCGAAAATCCGAACGGGATTCCGAACAACCTGCTGCCCTACGTCGCACGCGTCGCCTCGGGCCAGCTCGAGTGCGTGAACGTCTATGGCAACGACTACGACACGCCGGACGGCACGGGCGTGCGCGACTACATCCACGTGGTGGATCTGGCGCGCGGCCATGCATGCGCATTGAAGCGATTCAACGAGATGCACGGGTGCGAGGCGATCAACCTCGGCACGGGCAACGGCTACAGCGTTCTGGAGATCATCAAGGCGTTCGAGAAAGCCTGCGGCAAGGAGATCCCCTACCGCATCACGGACCGCCGCCCGGGCGACATTGCCGCCAACTGGGCCGATCCGACCAAGGCAAAGAAGCTCCTTGACTGGGAGGCGCATTACGGGCTCGATGAGATGTGCGCATCGGCTTGGAACTTCGAGCACAAGCTGCGCGAGAAAAGCGCCTGATCCTTCGGAATCCAGCAGGCAAGGAGGCGGCACTACGGCCGCCTCCATCACGAGAAAAGCGGCAGAAGTGAATCACCCTGCCGCTTTTCCTAATTCTTGAAGTGAGTTGTCAGAGCTTACTCAGCCTTGGCCTCTTCCTTCTTCTCTTCAGCCACTTCCTCGACCTCAGCAGCCTTCTCGGTGAGCTCCATGTAAGCCATGGGAGCGTTGTCGCCAACGCGGAAGCCCATCTTCAGGATGCGGGTGTAGCCGCCGTTGCGGTTGGCAAAGCGCGGGCCGAGCACGTCGAAAAGCTTAACGACCATCTCGCGGTCGCGCAGACGGTTGAAAGCGATGCGGCGGTTGGCAACGGTGGGGTTCTTGGCAAGCGTGATGAGCGGCTCGACAACGCGGCGCAGCTCCTTGGCCTTGGGCAGCGTGGTCTTGATGGCCTCGTGGCGCAGCAGGGCATTGGAGAGGTTGCGCAGCAGAGCGAGGCGATGGGCGCTCGTGCGATTGAGCTTGCGAAGTCCGGAACGATGACGCATTTTTTTGTGTCCTTATTTGTAAGTCTTTGACCTGGCGGGGAATCCGCCGGTCGCCCAACTCTTCTATCCGGCCTTCGGGGCCGGCGGGCGGGTCAGTCGAAAAAAGAGTTCCGAAGTGTACACGAAGCGCGGACACTTCGGAAGGCTCAGGTGAAATCTTTTTGCCTGAAAATCCTGACCGATTAGCGGTCGAGGTTGGCAGGCGGCCAGTTCTCAAGGCGCATGCCGAGCGTGAGCCCGTGGGCGGCCAGCACTTCCTTGATCTCATTGAGCGACTTGCGGCCCAGATTCGGGGTCTTCAGAAGCTCGTTCTCGGTGCGCTGGATGAGGTCGCCGATGTAGTAGATGTTCTCGGCCTTGAGGCAGTTCGCGGAGCGGACCGTGAGCTCGAGATCGTCGACCGGGCGCATCAGGATCGGATCCAGCGGCGGCGGCGTGGGCTCTTCGTGGGCCTTCTCCTCGGCCTCGTCCACCGTGTGGATCGTACCGAAGATGCTGAGCTGGTCCTGCAGGATGTGCACGGCGCTCTTCAGAGCCTCTTCCGGGGTGATGACGCCGTTCGTCTCGATCGTCATCACGAGCTTGTCAAGATCGGTTCTCTGGCCGACGCGGGCGGCGGAAACGGCATAGGCGACGCGGCGCACGGGCGAGAAGGAGGCATCCATGATGATGCGGCCGATCGTCTGCTTGCTGTAGTCATCGCGGAACGCACGCACGTCGCCCGGCTGGTAGCCGCGGCCGGACTCAACGCGCACCTGCATGTCAATCTTGCCGCCCGAGAGGTTGGCGATGACATGGTCGGGATTGAGCACGGTCACATCGTGGGGCAGCTCGAAGTCGCCGGCGGTCACGGGTCCCGTGCCGGACTTCTGCAGGCGAAGCATGACGTCTTCGCGGCCGCCCTCGAGGCGGAACACGACGCCCTTGAGGTTGAGCAGGATATCGACAACGTCTTCGATGACGCCGTCGATCTGGGAGTACTCATGCACAACGCCGACGATCTGCGCTTCGGTCGGCGCATAGCCGATCATGGAGGCGAGCAGGATGCGGCGCAGGGCATTGCCCAGCGTGTGGCCATAGCCGCGCTCGAACGGTTCGAGCGTGATCACGGCGAGATTCGGATTCTGGTCGTCGACAACGGCGGAGACCGAAGTCGGCTTCAGGAGCGTGGTGTTGGACATAACTGGATTTCCTTTTCAATACCCTCGGCTCGTTACACCGATAAGGCTGAGTCACTGGAAAAATCTGCAGGGTTCTTAAGACACGGATGCGCCCGACACCCTGCGGGGTCGGACGCTCGATGATTTTTGCTGGATGCGTGCTGCCAGGCCGTGCACTACCGCGGCGGCAGCCGCATCCATCAACCAGATTAACGCGAGTAAAGTTCGACGACCAGAGCTTCGTTGATGTCCGGAGCGATCTCATCGCGTGCAGGTGCATTCTTGAAGGTGCCTTCGAACTTCTTGGCATCGACGGAGACCCAGGACGGGAAACCGTTCTGGCCGGCGAGCTCGAGGGCTTCAATGATGCGGGCCTGCTTGCGGGCGCCTTCGCGCACGCTGATCACATCACCGGCCTTGACGACATAGGACGGGATGTTGCACTTCTTTCCGTTGACGAGAATGGCGCAGTGGCTCACGAGCTGGCGCGCTTCAGCGCGGGTGCTCCCGAAGCCCATGCGATAAACAACATTGTCAAGACGCGATTCGAGCAGAGCGAGCAGGTTCTCGCCGGTGTTGCCCGTACGGCGGTTGGCTTCCGCATAAATGCGGCGGAACTGGCGCTCAAGAACGCCATAGGTACGCTTGACCTTCTGCTTTTCGCGCAGCTGCGTACCGTAGTCCGAAAGACGCGCACCGCTCGTGCGGCCATGCTGGCCGGGCTTGACTTCCGAGAGCTTGGACTTGGAGTCAAAGGAACGACGGGCGCTCTTCAGATTGAGGTCGGAACCCTCGCGGCGCGAGAGCTTCAACTTGGGACCGAGATATCGTGCCATTTTTTCTGTTACCTCTTATATCCTGCGGGGCCTTGCCCGCATTCAGTTCGCGTTCCGCGATATGACAGACGCGAACGCAGGATACTGTTCAAATTCAAATTAAACGCGACGACGCTTGCTGGGGCGCACGCCATTGTGCGGAACCGGCGTGACGTCCTGGATGCTCGTGACACGGATGCCAAGAGCGTTCAGAGCGCGCACGGAAGATTCGCGGCCGGGGCCGGGCCCCATGATGCGAACTTCGATGTTCTTCAAACCGAATTCCTGGGCAGCCTTGCCAGCCTGCTCGGCAGCAACCTGGGCTGCGAACGGGGTGGACTTGCGGGAACCCTTGAAACCCTGGGCGCCGGCAGACGACTGGGAAACGGCGTTGCCCTGGCGGTCGGTAATGGTGATGATCGTGTTGTTGAAGGAAGCATGCACGTGGGCGATGCCTTCGGTCACAACCTTCTTCACCTTCTTGCGGGCGCGGGCGGCCTGCTGAGACTTGGGAGCCATTGTTTATCCTTGTATTGAATTACTTCTTGAGCGTGACACCAGCCTTGCGCGGGCCCTTGCGGGTGCGGGCGTTCGTGCGGGTGCGCTGTCCGCGGACAGGAAGACCGCGGCGATGACGCATTCCACGATAGGTACCAAGGTCGATCAGACGCTTGATGGAGAGCTGGACTTCACGGCGCAGGTCACCTTCGACGGTGTACTTGGCCACGGCGTCGCGGAGCTTCTCGAGCTCAGCGTCGTCCAGGTCCTTGACCTTCTTGGATTCAACGATGCCGCAAGAGGAGAGGATCTCCTGGGCGCGGGAGCGGCCGATGCCATAGATGGCGGTCAGACCGATCACGACATGCTGCTGCGGCGGAATATTAATACCGGCGATACGAGCCATTGTTTGTTACCTCATTAGCCTTGACGCTGTTTGTGACGCGGGTCTTCGCAGATCACGCGCACAATGCCTTTACGCTTGATGATCTTGCACTTATTGCACATTTTTTTGACCGAAGCGTTAACCTTCATTCTCATCTCCAGCCCACTGCGGCGGTCAGCCATCAGCAGGCATATGTGTGCCAATCACGACGGAAAGGGCGCGATTTTACGAAGAAATCCGCAAAATATCAAGCCCATCGGACAAAATTTGTGAACTTCGGCGCGAGTAGTGGTTGTCCGGAGTTCTTCCGCCCGACTGGTCCGGGGCAAAAGGGATGGAGAAACTCCCTCCCCTTTTCCCGTTTCAGCCGTGAATGCCGGCGCTCTGGTAAACGCCGGCAGGCACTGTTGTTAAAGCAGCGGATCTTTACAGTCCGTTGCCAAAGCCCTTGAAGTTGGTCTTCTTGAGCAAATTCTCATACTGGTGCGACATCATGTAGGCCTGGACCTGGCTCATGAAGTCCATCGTCACAACGACCACGATCAGCAGCGAGGTGCCGCCGAAGTAGAACGGAACGTTGAAACGCAGATTCAGGAACTCGGGCACAAGGCACACGAACGTGAGGTAGATCGCACCGCCCAGGGTCAGGCGCACAAGCACCTTGTCCACGTAGCGGGCCGTCTGCTCACCCGGACGGATGCCCGGCACAAACGCACCACTCTTCTTCAGATTCTCTGCAGTCTCCTTGGGATTGAAAACCAAAGCCGTGTAGAAGAAGGCAAAGAAAATGATGAGCGCAGCATAAAGAATCGTGTAGAGCGGCTGGCCAGGGCTCAAAGCCGCAGCCAGGTCGCGGATCCAGCGGGTCGAGTCGCCGCTCGTGAACCAGCCGGCAAGCGTCGCCGGGAACAGGATCAGGGACGAAGCGAAGATCGGGGGAATAACACCCGACATGTTCATCTTGAGCGGCAGGTACGAGGCCTGTCCGCCATAGATCTTGTTGCCGATCTGACGGCGCGCATAGTTCACGGTAATCCGGCGCTGGCCGCGCTCGATGAACACGACGAACGCAGTCACGAGCACAACCACCGCCACCACGAAGATGGCCGCGAGGGGCGAGATGGCGCCCGTGCTCACGAGCTGGAACAGCCCGCTTGCTGCAGAGGGAAGCCCTGCCACGATACCGGCGAAGATGATGATCGAGATGCCGTTCCCGAGGCCGCGCTCGGTGATCTGCTCACCGAGCCACATCAGGAACATCGTACCGGTCACCAGGCTCACCGCACAGGTAAAGCGGAACATCATGCCCGGGTCGATCACGAGACCGGGCTGGGTTTCCAGCGCAACCGCGATGCCGGCGGCCTGGAAGAAGCCCAGCGCAAGCGTACCGTAACGCGTGTACTGGGTGATCTTGCGGCGACCGGCCTCGCCTTCTTTACGCAACGCTTCAAGACTCGGCAGGACATACGAGAGCATCTGCATGATGATCGATGCAGAGATGTAAGGCATGATGCCGAGTGCAAACACCGAGAAGCGCGACAAAGCGCCACCGGAGAACATGTTGAACAGCCCGAGAATGCCGCCCTGCTGATCGTTGAACAGCTGGCGGAGCATGTCGGGATCGATACCGGGGACCGGCACGTGCGCGCCGATGCGGTAAACAATCAGGGCAAGCAGCAGGAAGATCAGGCGATTCTTGAGGTCGCCGTACTTGGCCCAGCCGCTTGCTTTATTACTAGGGCTATTCGCCACGACACTGTCCTAAAGCGTTAGATGTTTTTCTTAGGCTTCAACAACGGAACCGCCGGCAGCTTCGATGGCAGCCTTGGCTCCCTTGGTGACGCCGAGACCGCGCACGGTCACCTTGCGGGTGATTTCACCGGAAAGGATCACGCGGGCGTCCTGCGCGAGGGTGGAAACCACATTGGCCTGCTTGAGAGCGGCCAGATCGATTTCATCCACGGGCATCGCATTGATTTCGGACAGACGGACGACTTCGACAAACTTCCGGGTAAGGGAAGTAAAGCCGCGCTTGGGCAGACGGCGATGCAGGGGCATCTGGCCGCCTTCAAACCCGACCTTGTGGAAGCCGCCGGCGCGGGACTTCTGGCCCTTGTGGCCACGGCCGGCAGTCTTGCCCCAGCCGGAGCCGACGCCGCGTCCGACGCGATGGGCGGAGCCCTTTTCGCCCTCAGCGGGCTTAATCGTATTCAAACGCATCTGATTTTCCTCTTATTCGACGCGCAGCAGGAAAGCCACCTTGGTGATCATTCCGCGCACAGCGGGCGTATCTTCGAGTTCACGCGTCTGGTGAAGCTTCTTCAGACCAAGACCGGCGAGCGTCGCGCGATGCTTGACGCCAGTGCCGATCGGGCTCTTCACGAGCGTGACCTTCACGGTCTTCTTGGTTTCAGCCATTTCTAGTTTCTCCATGAGACCTTAAGCCGTCAGTTCTTCCACGGTCTTACCGCGCTTGGCAGCGATCTGCTCAGGCGAACGGAGACGGGAAAGAGCGTCGAGCGTTGCACGGACCATGTTGTAGGGGTTGGTGGAGCCATAAGCCTTGGCAAGCACGTTGCGGATGCCGACGGCATCCAGAACGGCACGCATCGGGCCGCCGGCGATCACGCCGGTACCTTCAACGGCAGGCATCAGGATCACGCGGCTGGCGCCGTGCTGGCCCTCAACGGCGTGATGAATCGTGCCGTTCACAAGCGGAACACGCTTCATGCTCTTGCGAGCGCGCTCGAGGGACTTGGACACAGCGGCCGGCACTTCGCGGGACTTGCCCGTGCCCATGCCGATCTTGCCGTCGCCGTCACCGGCCACCGTCAAAGCGGCGAAAGCCAGGATGCGGCCACCCTTAACAGTCTTGCTGACGCGGTTAACCGCGATCATCTTTTCACGAATGCCGTCGTCGATCTCTTCAACGGCGTTCTTCTTATCAACCTTAGCCATAAGCCTCGATTCCTTGCTTAGAACTTGAGGCCGGCTTCGCGCGCAGCTTCAGCGAGCGCGGCAACACGGCCGTGGTAACGATAACCGGAGCGGTCAAAAGAGACCTGCTCGATGCCGGCAGCCTTCGCCTTCTCGGCAATGCGGGCTCCGACAACCTTGGCAGCGGCGATGTTGCCGCCGTTGGCGCCTTCAGCAGCCAGCTTGGCACGCACTTCGGCTTCAAGCGTGGAAGCGGAAGCGAGCACGCGATCACCCTCAGCGGAGATGATCTGAGCGTAGATGTGAAGGTTGGTGCGATTGACCACCAGACGAATCGCCTTCTGCAGCTTGATGCGGGCGCGGGTGGCACCGGCGCGGCGCAGACGGTTTTGCTTCTTATTGATCATTTTTACGTCCCCGCTTTACTTCTTCTTGGTTTCCTTGATGACGACGTGCTCGCCAGCGTAGCGGATGCCCTTGCCCTTGTAGGGTTCGGGAGCGCGGTAGCTGCGGATCACGGCAGCGGTCTGGCCGACCTTCTGCTTGTCAGCGCCGCTGATCACGATCTCGGTCTGCGTCGGGGTGGCGCACTTGACGCCCTCGGGCATCTGGTGCACGACCGGGTGCGAGAAGCCAAGCTGCAGGTTGAGCTTGTCGCCCTGAGCCTGGGCGCGATAGCCCACGCCGACCAGGGTCAGCTTCTTCTCGAAACCGACGGTAACGCCCTTGTTCATGTCGTTCACGAGAGCGCGCATCGTGCCAGTGTTGGCATTGGATTCGCGGCTGTCGTTGACCTGAGAGAAGGAGACCTTGCCTTCAGCAAACTCAACCTTCACGAGGTCGAGCACGTGGGTCTTGACTTCGCCCTTCGGGCCCTTGACGGCGATGATGCCGTCAGCCATCTTGAACTCGACGCCCTTGCCGAGCACGACGGGGAGCTTACCAATACGACTCATATTGCTCTCCCTCTATTAAGCGACGTAGCAGAGCACTTCGCCGCCGATACCGGCAGCGCGGGCCTTGCGGTCGGTCATCACGCCCTGGGGCGTGGAGACGATGGCGATTCCGAGGCCGTTCATGACCTGGGGAATGGCACCGTGGCTCTTGTAGATGCGAAGGCCGGGGCGGGACACGCGCTCGATGCGCTCGATGACCGGACGTCCTTCATAGTACTTCAGACCGATATGGAGTTCAGACTTGCCGGACTGGCCAACAACGTCAAAGCCGTTGATGTAGCCCTCGTCCTTGAGAACCTTGGCAATTGCGACCTTGAGCTTGGAGCACGGCATCACAACTTCCTGCTTCTCGACAATCTGGCCGTTGCGGATACGGGTCAGCATATCGGCGATAGGATCACTCATACTCATTTCGTAATCTCTCCTCGCTTACCAGCTAGCCTTGACAAGGCCGGGAATATCACCACGCATGGCGGCGTCGCGAATCATTCCGCGAGCCAGGCCAAACTTGCGGAACGTTCCGCGCGGACGGCCGGTGATGCCGCAGCGGTTGCGCAGACGCACAGGGCTCGTGTCGCGGGGCAGAGCCTGCAGCTTGGCGCGAGCATCCTGGCGCTCTTCCACGGAGCGGGCAGCGTCATTAATAATCGCCTTGAGTTCGGCGCGCTTAGCCGCAAACTTAGCAACAAGCGCTTCGCGCTTGAGTTCACGGTTGATCAGAGACTTCTTAGCCATCTTGGCACCTACCTCAGTTGCGGAACGGGAAGTGGAACCCAGCGAGAAGCGCCTTGGCTTCCTCGTCGGTCTTCGCCGTCGTCGTAATGGAAATGTTCATACCGCGGATCGCGTCGATCTTGTCGTATTCGATTTCCGGGAAAATGATCTGTTCCTTCAGACCGATGTTGTAGTTGCCGCGGCCATCGAAAGCACGGCCGGACACGCCACGGAAGTCGCGAACGCGAGGGAAGGCGATCGTGACCAGGCGGTCGAGGAAGTCATACATACGTTCGCCGCGCAGGGTCACCATGCAGCCGATCGGCATGTTCTCGCGGATCTTGAAGTTCGCGATTGCCTTGCGGGTGCGGGTGATAGCAGGCTTCTGGCCGGCGATCTTGGTCATGTCGGCAACGGCGTTGTCGACCATCTTCTTGTCGTTGACAGCTTCACCGACGCCCATGTTCAGGGTGATCTTCGTGATACGAGGAACCTGCATGACCGTCTTGTAGCCGAACTTCTTGGTGAGCTCGGCAACGATGGTGTCGCGATACAGAGTTTGGAAACGGCTCATCCCACTACTCCTTACGCCTTAGCGCCGACGACGGCGCCGTTGCTCTTGAAAACGCGAACCTTCTTGCCGTCGACTTCCTTGAAGCCAACGCGGTCGCCCTTGCCGGTTGCCGGGTTGACAAGCATGACGTTCGACTGATCGATCGGCATGACCTTGTCCTCGATGCCACCCTCGGAACCCGTCATCGGGTTCGGACGAACGGCCTTCTTGGCAACGTTGACACCCTGAACGAGAACGTGGGTCTCGTCCACACGGGCAAGCACAACACCCTTCTTGCCCTTGTCCTTGCCGGCGATGACAATGACTTCGTCATCTTTACGGATGCGCTGCATCTGTCGGCCTCCTTAAATAACTTCGGGAGCGAGGGAAACGATCTTCATGAACTTTTCCGTGCGAAGTTCGCGCGTAACCGGTCCGAAGATACGGGTGCCCACAGGCTCCAGCTTCGAGTTGAGCAGAACGACGGCATTGCCATCGAAACGAACGAGAGAACCATCGGGACGGCGCACGCCCTTGGCAGTGCGCACGACAACCGCGTTGTAAACCTCGCCCTTCTTGACGCGACCACGGGGAGCGGCCTCCTTGACTGTCACCTTGATGACGTCGCCGATGTTCGCGTAGCGGCGCTTGGAGCCGCCCAACACTTTAAAACACATCACTGAACGAGCGCCGGTGTTATCGGCAACGTCCAGCTTGCTTTGCATCTGAATCATGGCTTGTATTAATCCAACTTATTCCGCTAGGCGGATAGTATTGGTCCCGTACGGGAGAATGACCGGAAACCCTGATCTGCCCGAGAAACACCGCCGCAGCGCAAGGCCTGGCGGGCGGACAGGGACTGGATCCCGATCGTTGAGTTTCGACATGAAAAGCCGATCCTAGGACCGGCTTTTCATGCGAGGGTGCAAGTATACCCATGTTCGGGCAAACTTGCAAATCCTTTTTTGGAATTAGATGATCACGGCCTTTTCGAGGACCTTGGTCACCTTCCAAGACTTGGTCTTGGACATCGGACGGGCTTCAGCGATTTCAACCCGGTCGCCGACACCGCACTGGTTTTCTTCGTCGTGAGCGTGATACTTCTTGCTCGTGACGACATACTTGCCGTAAATGGGGTGCTTGACCTTGCGTTCAACGAGAACCGTCACGGTCTTGTCCATCTTGTCGCTCGTGACCGTACCGATGAGGGTGCGGGTGAGCGTCTTTTCGTTCTGTTCGGTCATTTCTGAGCTGCCTTCTGAGCGAGAACCGTGCGAACGCGCGCAATTTCATGGCGGGTCGTGCGCAGCAGGTTCGTGTTCTGGAGCTGCTGGGTGGCCTTCTGGACACGGAGCTTGAACAGCGTGTTCTGCAGGTCTTCCAGTTCCTTCTTGAGCGCAGCCTCATCCTTGGCGCGCAGTTCATTTGCCTTCATGTCCGTCTCCTTACATGCCGATCTGGCGGACAACAAACTTCGTCTTCAGAGGAAGCTTGGCAGCAGCAAGGGCAAAAGCCTCGCGAGCCAGCTGCTCATCAACGCCGTCCATTTCGTAGAGCACGCGGCCCGGCTGGACCAGCGCGACCCAGTATTCCGGGTTGCCCTTGCCGTTACCCATACGGACTTCGGCGGGCTTGGTGGAAATGGGCTTGTCCGGGAAGACGCGGATCCACACGTGACCACCGCGCTTGATGTGGCGGGTGAGCGCACGGCGAGCCGCTTCGATCTGGCGGGCGGTCAGACGGCCGCGCTCCAGAACCTTCAGGCCAAAGTCGCCAAAGGCAACGTTTGCACCACGCTGGGCCATGCCGTAGTTACGGCCCTTCTGGTCCTTGCGGTACTTAGTACGATTCGGTTGCAGCATCGTTATTCTCCGTCCTTCTTATCAGCGGCAGCGGCGGCAGGGCGGCGGTTGCGACGAGGAGCACGCTCTCCTTCAGCACCCTCAGCCTTGCGGTTGCGGCGGTTGTGACGACGACGATCTTCGCGATCGGCGGGAGCGGGAGCAGCCTCAACGGCGTCGCCGCGGCCCAGGTTGTCGCCCTTGTAGACCCACACCTTGACGCCGATGACGCCGTAGGTGGTGTTGGCCTCAGAGAAGCCGTAGTCAATGTCGGCGCGCAGCGTGTGCAGAGGCACGCGGCCTTCGCGGTACCACTCGGTACGGGCGATTTCGGCGCCGTTCAGACGGCCGGCGGACATGATCTTGATGCCCTGGGCACCGAGACGCATGGCGTTCTGCATGGCGCGCTTCATGGCGCGGCGGAACATCGTGCGCTTCTCGAGCTGCTGGGTGATGTTGTCAGCAATGAGCTGAGCATCCAGATCCGGACGGCGGACTTCCTCGATGTTGACGTGAACGGGCACGCCGATCATCTTCTGAACGTCGTTCTTGATCTCTTCGATGAAGGCACCTTCCTTGCCGATCACAAGACCCGGACGAGCAGAGAAGATCGTGATGCGGGCGTTGTTGGCCGGACGCTCAATCAGGATGCGGGACACGCTCGCAGCCTTGAGCTTTTCCTGAAGGAATGCGCGCACGCGCATGTCCTCGCACAGCGTGCGGGAGAAGTTGCGGCCGACCGCGTACCAGCGCGACGTCCAATTGCGCGTGACAGGAAGACGGAAGCCTGTAGGATTAATTTTCTGACCCATGGTTCACCTTCCTTATTACTTGTCACCGACGGTCACGAAGATGTGAGCCGTCTGCTTGCAGATACGGGTACCGCGGCCCTTGGCGCGAGCGCCGAAGCGCTTGAGCGTCGTGGCCTTTTCCACGTAGATCTTGGTCACGTACAGTTCATCGATGTCAGCGCCGTCGTTGTGCTCGGCGTTGGCGATGGCAGACTCGAGCGCCTTCTTGATCAGAACGGCAGCACGCTTCTGGGTGAACGTGAGGATGTTCAGGGCTTTGTCCACGGGCTTACCGCGAACCAGATCTGCGACCAGGCGGCCCTTCTGAGCCGACAGACGCACACCGCGAACGATTGCAGTAGTTTCCATTTGATTACCCCTTGACCTTCTTGTCGGCATTGGCGGCGTGACCGTGGAACGTACGGGTCAGAGCGAATTCGCCAAGCTTGTGGCCAACCATGTTTTCATTGATGTACACCGGCACATGCTGACGGCCGTTGTGAACGGCGATCGTCAGGCCGATGAACTCCGGAAGAATGGTCGAGCGGCGAGACCAGGTCTTCAGGGGCCGCTTGTCACGGCTAGCCTGGGCAGCTTCAACCTTCTTCATGAGAGAACCGTCTACGAACGGCCCTTTCTTTAACGAACGAGACATCTAGAGGCCCCCCTTACTTGTCATAACGGCGCTGGACGATCATGCTGTCCGTGCGCTTGGAGTTGCGGGTGCGGTAACCCTTGGTCAGCTGACCCCAGGGCGTCACAGGAGCGCGACCCGTACCCGTACGGCCTTCACCACCACCATGGGGGTGATCAACCGGGTTCATCACCTTGCCGCGAACGGTCGGGCGGATGCCGCGCCAGCGGGTGGCGCCGGCCTTGCCGAGTTCACGCAGGCTGTTCTCTTCATTGCCGACCGTGCCGATCGTGGCGCGGCAGCCGATGAGGATGCGGCGGACTTCGCCGGAACGCATGCGAACCTGAGCGTACTCGCCTTCACGGGCGATGAGCTGGGCGAAAGCGCCAGCGGAACGCACAAGCTGGGCTCCCTTGCCGGGAAGCATCTCGATGCAGTGGATGGTCGAGCCAACCGGAATGTTGCGCAGCGGCAGGGCGTTGCCAACCTTGATCGGAGCCTCGGCGCCGGACATGATGGTGTCATTCACCTTCAGGCCCTTCGGGCAGACGATGTAGCGGCGCTCGCCGTCGGCGTAGCAGACCAGTGCAATGTGAGCGGAGCGGTTCGGATCGTATTCGATGCGCTCGACGCGGGCGGCGATGCCGTCCTTGTTGCGCAGGAAGTCGATCATGCGATAGGCGCGCTTGGAGCCACCACCCTTATGACGGCAGGTGATGTGTCCGTTGCTGTTGCGGCCGGAACCGCGGTTCTTCTTCTCAGTGAGCGGTGCATAAGGCTTGCCAGTGTGCAGGCCTTCGGTGACGACCTTGACCGCGTGACGGCGACCAGCCGACGTGGGCTTAAGTTTCACGAGAGCCATTTACTTCACCTCTTGCGCGAAGTTGATTTCCTGACCTTCCTTGAGGCACACATAGGCCTTGCGCACGTCGCTGCGGACGCCGGAGAACCGGGCGTTGCGCTTGACCTTGCCCTTGATGGTCAGAATCTGAACGCTGGCGACCTGCACCTTGAAGAGCAGTTCCACAGCGGCCTTAACTTCCGTCTTGGTGGCGTCGGCCACAACGCGGAAGGCATACTGACGGGCCTTATCGGCAATCATCGT
This sequence comes from uncultured Sutterella sp., assembly GCA_900315045.1. GTDB lineage: Bacteria > Pseudomonadota > Gammaproteobacteria > Burkholderiales > Burkholderiaceae_F > Duodenibacillus. The sequence continues at coordinate 14,036 of OMXR01000043.1, forward strand.
GCTCTTTTCAGAGACGATCGGTCCGACGAGGACCTTGTACAGACGATCTTGGTTCATCCCAGCATCTCCTCGAGCTTGGCGACCGCAGCCTTGGTCACGACGACCTTGTCGTAGAAGATCAAGGAGAGCGGATCAGCGTAACGCGGTTCAACAACGAGCACGTTCTTGAGGTTACGAGAAGCCAAGAAAAGGTTGTCATCAACGTTGTCGGTGATGATCAGTGCGCTTTCAAGACCCATGGCCTTGACCTTGGCAGCGAAAGCCTTGGTCTTGGGGGACTCGGCAGCGATCGTATCAACCACAACCAGGCGGCCGTCGGCGGCAAGCTTCGAGAGGATCGAAGCCATGGCGGCGCGGTAGGCCTTCTTGTTCATCTTCTGGCTGAAGTTTTCATCGGGGGTGTTCGGGAAGGCCCGGCCACCGCCACGCCAGATGTTGCTGGACGTCATGCCGGCGCGGGCGCGGCCCGTGCCCTTCTGACGCCAGGGCTTTCTGGTGGAGTGATGCACGGCTTCGCGGTTAAGCTGAGCGCGCGTGCCCATGCGGGCGTTAGCCTGGTAGGCAACCACGAGCTGGTGCACCAGGGATTCGTTGTATTCACGACCGAACACGGCGTCAGAGGCAGCGACCTTGGCCGTCTCCTGACCCTGTTCATTGAGTACATTCAGTTCCATTGATCGCTCCTATTAGGCCTTGACTGCGGCGCGGACGATGACAGCACCACCCTTGGCACCCGGAACGGCACCGCGGATGAGCAGCAGACCACGTTCGGCATCGACACGAGCGACCACGAGGTTCTGCGTCGTGCGCTGGGCGTCGCCCAGGTGACCGGCCATGCGCTTGCCGGGGAACACGCGGCCCGGATCCTGGCGGTTACCGATGGAGCCAGGGGCGCGGGTCGTCACGGAGTTGCCGTGCGTGGCGCGATTGGAAGAGAAGTGGTGGCGCTTGATGACGCCAGCAAAACCCTTACCGATGGTGGTACCAGTCACATCAACCTTCTGACCGGCAGCGAACATGTCAGCGCCGAGAACCGTCCCGGGCTTGTACTCGCCTGCCTTGTCAGCATCGATATGGAACTCCTTGAGCATGGCACCAGCCTCAACACCAGCCTTGGCGTACTGGCCGGCGAGCGCCTTGTTCACGCGCGAGGGCTTCTTGGAGCCGAACGCGACTTGGATTGCATTGTAGCCGTCGGTTTCAACCGTCTTCACGCAGGTGACGCGGTTACCGGACACGTCGAGCACCGTGACAGGAACGGAACGGCCGTCCTCTTCGAAGATGCGCGTCATGCCGATCTTGCGGCCGACTAAGCCGAGCTTATCACTCATTATTTTCTCCACCCCGGCTACGATTGGCCGGGACCGTACTTTAAAAAAATCGCTTCACGACGGGAGGTCCGACATGCAAGGTCGTCGTAACGCCGATCGATTGCTTTGGTGTGCCAGAAGCGACGCATAAAACGCCATGCCCCTGCCCCGCTTGGAGGCCGATGCATGAGCGTAAAAACTTTTCGCGATTACTGAACCTTGATCTTGACGTCAACGCCAGCGGGCAGGTCAAGCTTCATCAGAGCGTCAACCGTCTTGTCCGTCGGATCGATGATGTCCATCAGGCGCTGGTGGGTGCGAATCTCGAGCTGCTCACGGCTGGTCTTGTTGACGTGCGGGGAGCGCAGGATATCGAAGCGCTGAATGCGGGAAGGAAGCGGAACGGGACCGCGGACGACTGCGCCGGTACGCTTGGCGGTATCGACGATTTCGAGAGCCGACTGGTCGATCAGCTTGTAATCAAACGCCTTGAGGCGAATGCGAATGCGTTGAGATTGCATTTGAAATTCTCTTAAAAAAGAACATAGAAAGAACCAAGGGGGCGCAGTATACCCACGCCCCCTTTGACTTGTCAAGCGACAAGTGAATTATTTTTTCAAGTAATTCAAATTACTCGATGATCTTGGCAACGACGCCGGCGCCAACGGTGTGGCCGCCTTCGCGGATGGCGAAGCGCAGACCCTCGCCCATGGCGATCGGGCAGATCAGCTGAACGGTCATCGTGACGTTGTCGCCAGGCATGACCATCTCAACGCCCTCGGGCAGCTCGATCGTGCCG
>OMXR01000120.1 GCA_900315045.1 uncultured Sutterella sp.
TCTGACGTACTCGTCGCTCTTGTTGGCAAGGGCGTCGACCGAGACGCTCTCCGCCTTGAGCGCGTTCATTCTGTCGGAGATGTCCGACAGGGAGCTCACATCGGCTCCGACCGCCTTGAGCTCCTTGATCAGGCCGGCCCACTTTTCCGCAATGCCTTCGAATGCGGCTTTCGCCGGGTTGTAGTCCATTACGGCCGAGGAGCTGACGGCGACTCTGGCAGGAGTCCGGGTTTCGGTTTGATCCTTGGTTTCGACATGCTCGCCCTCGGCGATGAGGCTTGCATTCGCGCCCACGGACACGACTGCCGTGTTGTGGACGGAGGTGACGCCCACGCCCGCTGCGATCATGACGCTCGTTGTCTGGTCTTCGCTCTGAATGTTGCCCTCGGCAACCGCGGCGACCTGCATCGTTTCAGTCTCGAGATTGGCCTCCAGGGTAAATCGTGACGCTCGACGTGTTGTTGGCTGCGTTGACGGCAACCGATGAGCCCATGCGCAGATAGGAGCCAAGGTTTGTGAGAAGCGTATCGACGAAATTGCCGGCACCGGCGCCGCCCGCTCCGGCAGCCGCTCCGGCGGCTGCGCCGCCCGCATTGCTGCCGAACCTGCCGCCGCTGACAACGCCCAGAATCCAGTTCGAAAGCGGCTTGGACCAGGAATCGATCACGCCGTCGCCCTTGGTCGCATTGAGCTTGAACTCTTCGGTGAACTGCTCCTCGCCGAGCCCGTTCTCCGCGGTCACCGTCTTGCCGATTGTCGTCTCGGCGCTCACGGAAAGGTCGCTGCCCGCCGTCAGGCCGCGCGCGATGCGCACCGAGGCATCGGTATCGGTGTTGGCCACCGCCACGGTTGTCGCGGCCGTGACCGTGTCGGGCGCCTCGACGGCTACGCCGACCTCGTCGTCGGACTGGGCGCTTGCTGAAATTTTGATGTCGCCTTTGCTCTTGAATATGCCGTTCGTCTTTTCGGCGACCGTGATCGAGGCGGCCGTCGTGTGCGCAAGCACGCCGACGCCGAAGTACAGATGGTTGGCGCTGTGATCGTCGTCGGGCTCAGTGCCGGCCTTGACGGAAACCTTGAGCTTGGTCGAAGACGATGCCGACACCTCGAGGTCTCCCCCCGAATCGATGTCGCCCTTGATGCTGACGGTCGCGGTGTTCAGTGCATATGCGACGCCTGCCGAGACCACGGGCAGCGCGTTGCCGGCAATCTCTCCGGTCTTTTTCTTGGGCGTGTTGCTCTTGACCTTGACGTTGACCTTGTTCACGGCGGCGATCCTGGTGTCCGCGCCGCTTGTGATGGAGCCCGAAGCGCCGAGCGTGATGCTCGAGGTGTTGGTCTTGCTCGCATAGTCGGTCATCAGTCCGAGGCCCAGCCCCGAGAGGAAGTTGTCCTCAACGCCGAGCAGCTCCATCGTGTTGAGCTTGGAGCCCTGGTTGAAGGTCGAAGTGGCGCTCGAAGTTATCGAAACGCCCGCGTCGCCGGTGATCGAGCCGTTGACCGTGATTGTGGCTTGGCGAGTGGTGACCTTGTTCGCGGGCGAGAAGGTGTCGGGGATGATCACGTCGTCGGCGTAGGCCTCGACGTCCGCGGCAAGGATGATGTCCCCGCTTCTGTCATCCTGCTTCAGGGTCATGCCGACTCCGGTGAGTCCGGCGTTGACGGCTTGATCCCCGGAGATGTTCACAACGCTCGCAAAATCGATCTGGCGGTTCGCAAGGAGCTTGGCGCCGGCCTTGATGTCGATCTTGGCGGCCCGCAGCACGATGCCGCTGCGTGTGTTGACCGTGCCCTCGATCTCGATGCTTTTTGCCGCATCCTGAGAATAGATTTCGTCCAGGTGCGTCGTCGAGTCGAGGTTCTTGCCGCTCATCACGTAAAGGGCATAGTTGTCAATGAACGTCTGGTGGCTGCCGTCGCGCAGCTTCTCGAACAGGTCCGATGTCGGCACGATCGCCGTGAGCTTGCCCGCGTTGATCACGCCCGAAGCGCTCACCGCCATGCCTTCTGGGCTGAGGAAAAAGAGATGTCCGTCAACGCGATTGGCGCGGATCGCGTTCACCGTGCCGGCGATGTCGATGCGCTGGTTGACGAGATTCACAAGGCTGTCGGCGTGGATGTCCGAGTTCTTCTGATTGAAGTGCAGGTTGGCGATTTCACCGGCGGACAGCTTGAACTGGTCGAACTTGTTGATGCCCACTCTTCCGGTCAGCTCGCTGTTGACCATGTCCTGCGCATGCAGGTTGTGGACCTTCTGGCCGGCTTCAATGAGCGAGACGCCGTTCAGATTCGTGATGGTGGAGCCGGCGGCAAGAAGCGGAACTGAGGCGAACGAGCCGGCAACGAGCCCTGCGAGAAGCTTGCGCGAGAGCGCGGCCGCGGCTCCCGTGCTGGCGGACTCGACGGTGCTCTTTCCTCTTGCCTTCGTGATTTCGGAGACGACGACGGCCCGGTTGAACGAGCGGCTGCGAATGATTCTGTATATGCGGTTCATATGCTGCCTTTTACTCTTTCATCCGGCTGCCGTGCAGGCCAGCCTTTGTTCTGTCCGTTTCCTTCGGGTTCGCTCAGTAGGATGCGGTGAACGCGGCATGAAGCCGCACGCTGTCCTGCTTCTGCTCGTTGATCGTTCTCTTGAGCGGCACGCCCAGACCCACGTCCAGGCTCACCCGGTTCTTGTATCCGTACTTCAGTCCGATGCCCGCGCCAGCGAGCTCCTTGTCGCCGAACGAGCTCTTGCCCGAAACCTTGCCGGCATCGACGAACGCGTATGCCGAGAGGCCGGAAAGCCAGAGCGTAGTGGAGAGCTCGATCGAGCTGTTCACGCCGTGCTCGCCATTGATGAGCCCCTCCTCGTATCCGCGCACGCTGCTTGCGCCGCCCAGGTAAAAGCGCTGGGCCGAGGGCAGGATGCTCGTGAAGCTGTACTGTCCGGCGAGCCTCGCCTGCACGAGCACGCGGCCGAACTGCATCAGATACATGCTGTCCAGGCCGTAGGTCTTAAAGTTCGTCGTCTTGTGATCGATGTTGCTGTGTCTGCCCGCCGAGAGCCGGTGCCTGTGGTAAAGGATTCCCCAGCTGCTGTAGTGTGTGAGCGCGGCCGCGGCGGAAGCCTTGTCGGTCTTGTCGTCAACCCAGCGCTGGCGGGTGCTGGTCTTCACGAACAGGTCGGTTTCCGAATCCTGGTGAACGTACTCGAGCGAAAGCTCGACGCGCTTTGTCTGGTCGACGATGAGCGGATGGCGGAGCGCGAGCCCGACGTTGTAGGCCTCGCCCTTCACGCCGAGGGGCTTCATCCAGCCCTTGACGATTTCCGTTCTGTTGTAGCCGCCGCTCACCTCAAGGCGCGTTCCCTTTGCCGTGATGGGAAAGCTGTAGCCGAGGCCGAAGACGTCGCTGCCGCGGCTGTGCAGGTACGAGCCGCTCACCTGGTCGCGGTTGCCCGTGAGTGAATGATTGACGTACATCAGGCCGTAGCGGTACCGGTCGTTGTTCTCATAGCCGTTCGTGTCGGCGTAGACGCGGAAGATCTGGTTCGATTCGGGCTCGGTGACCGAGAGTTCGTAGTCGGTCGTGCCGACCGCCTCCCCCGCCTTCAGGGCGATGCGCAGCTGCACGTCGTTCGTGCCGTTGAAGCGCAGCATGTCCCGGTTGAGTTCCTTGAGGTTCGCGATCTCGCCTTCAGCGAGCGCGACGCGGCTTCTGATGTAGCCTTCGCGGGTGTGGCTGTTGCCGAGCACCTGGATGTTCCCGGCGACGCCTTCGACAAGCCGGATGTGCACCGCGCCCTCATGGATGCGCTGCGGCGGCAGAATCGCGCGGCACGTGACAAAGCCCTTGCTCGAGTACAGGTCGATCTCGCTTCGGGCCAGAACCCTGGACGGATCGATGTCGAGCTTCGTGAGCACGAACTCGACTTCAGGAACATTGGACGGGGTCTGGTGCGCGGCCTCTTCCGGGAGCTGCTCGCGCTTTGCCTGGCGGTCCTGCTCGATCTGCCTCAGGGCGCGTTCGTGCTCAAGGTAGTCGCGTGCGCGGTTGAGCTGCGTGCCCGGTTCGTAGCTGCCCATCTCGGCGACGGAAGGTGCGGGCGCGCCAAAGGACGGGCACGCCCCGAGCGACGCTGCGAGGGTGCCTGCGAGGAAACTGCCAAAAACCGCAGATGCGCGCTTTCGCATGGTCTTTTCCAGTATCGGACAAATGCCCACAGCCTCCCCTTGATCCCCAACTTCAGCTCAAGGGGAAAGGCGAAGGCGGATTGTCATGATTTTCTCGAATTATAGAAGTGGCCCGTAAAACCGCTGATTTCAATCAGCGGATATAAGGGCAAGAGCCACAGGCTCTTTGTTCTGTAATATAGCAACCTGGATCACATTTGCAATCCATCATGCAGACCTTCAAGTTCAAACTCATGCAATCCAAGCGCAACCGCAAGCTGCATCGTCAGATCAGCGCGGCTGGTCACGCTTGGAATCATTGTGTGGCATTGACGAGAAGGTACTACAAGTTTTTCGGCAAGTCTGTGTCTGAAAATTCCCTGAAAAAGCACCTTGCCAAACTCAAAAAACGCAAACCTTACGGCTATCTTTCCGAGTTTGGCTCTCAGGCGCTTCAGGAAGTGGTTGAGAGACTGTACAGGAGTTACGAGCGTTTCTTTGAAGGGCGGAAGAAGGGCGAAAAGGTCGGACTACCGGGCTTTAGGAAGGTACGCAAGTACAAGTCATTCACGCTCAAGCAAGCGGGCTGGAAGGTGCTTGACGGCAACACCATCCGAATCAACGGACAGAACTATCGCTATCACAAGTCC
>OMXR01000079.1 GCA_900315045.1 uncultured Sutterella sp.
CATTCTTTCAGGCGCGATTGAGGCGACTGCCTGAAGATGAACTGCTCTCGTATGATGCAACGCAGATCTCTTCCGATGCCCACGCCACAAATGTCATGAAGGGCAAAGGCAAGGATGGCGCTTACCACCGCCAGGTTGGCTTGATCCTGCTTGTCGGACACAAGACCAGAATGCCGGTTCTGTTCCGACTACTGCCCGGCAACATCACCGACGTCACAACTGTACAGGACATGCTGTTCCGCTTCGATGAACTCTCGGGCGGCAAGCGTGTGTTTGCGGCTGTTGTCGACCGCGGTTACTTCTCACTGCCAAACATTGCGAGCTTCATTGATGCGGGCAGCCGAATCATCATGGCTGCCAAGAGTGATTCCAATTGGATCAAGGACGCCATCGAGAAGGCAATGCCGAAACTGCGGCTCAATCAATGCCGCATACGCAAGCAGAACTGCTGGGGCTGCACGGTTCCCTGCAGTCCGCAGTTCGAAGATGGCAAGCAGCGCTCTGTTTGGGTTCATGTCTATCGAAGCGACCGCAAGTCAGAGGACGAGAACAACCATTTCTACGAGCGGCTCGAAAAATTTGAAGAGGAGTGGATTCGCTGGAAGCCCAGTCCCAAGAACAAAAATGAAGAGTGTCCGCTTCTGAAGAGCCCTCTGATGAAGTATTTCAAAACCGGTGTCGGCAAGCCGGGTAAAACGCCGCTCGTGCAGGATGACGCAGCGATCGATGCAGCAGTGCGCTGCTTTGGAATCTTCTGCAACGTCACCACCATGGAGTGCACTGCCGAGCAGGCGCTGGAGCAGTATCACATGCGCGACTTGATCGAGACGACATTCAAGTCGGGTAAAGCAAGCATCGACATGGGCACGATCCGGTCGCATGAAGATGAAACGATGGAAGGACGATTCGTCATCTCATTTGCGGCCATGACGATCCTCAATCAACTGCTCAAGCTGATGCATGAGCCGCCCGAAGAAACGGCAGACAAGGGAGATGCCAAGGAGCTTAAACCGCTGGACACCGAGATGACGTTTAACGAGCTGAAAAACTGGCTGGAGACGCCGCGAGTCATCTTTGACTCAGACGGCAATGGTTATTGGCAGGAGGTCACCACTCGGCAGCACGACATAGCCCGACGCCTGGGCTACCCCGACGCCTACCGCGAGATACCGGACTGGTTCAAGCGATAGCTCGTTCCCGAGCCATTTTGGCGTTGCTACGTATGGCTCGGGAAAAATTTAGATGGAAAAGAAGGCAACCGCAAGCGCGGGGGCCATGCCCCTGGCCACGCGCTACCACATCGTGCATCAACCAAAGATGCACCCAATCAACATCTACGAAACAGAGCAATAGATTGCTGCGTTTTTTGGGTGTACCCAAACGGGAGACGCATTTGGTTCAGAAATCGCGCGCTTTTTAAGTTCCTTTGTGATATAAACAGCACATTCGCACACTAAAGGACTTTTGAAGCAAATGAAGGTTGGGTACATCCGCGTCAGCACACTTGATCAGAACGCCGAAAGGCAACGAGTAGAACTTGAGAAGATTCCCGTTGAGAAGATCTACGAGGATCACATATCCGGAGCCAATACAGATCGCCCCCAATTTCAAGCTCTGATGGAATTCCTGCGCGAGGGCGACGAACTTGTCGTCCTGAGTCTTGATCGGCTTGCCCGCAATCTGCGGGATCTGCTGAACATTGTGGAGACTCTTGGCAAGCGAGGGGTCAGTGTCCGCTTCCTGAAAGAGAACCTTTGCTTTGATGCGGGGAAGGACGCTTCGCCGGCTTCCAAGCTCATGCTCTCCATGGTTGGGGCCTTTGCAGAATTCGAGCGCTCCATGATCCGCGCCAGACAGGCAGAAGGCATCGCACTGGCCAAGGAGCGTGGTGCTTACATGGGCCGGCCTCGTTCTGTAACAGACGAGCAGGTCGCAACCCTCAAATCGGCGGTTGAACAAGGCGTTCCGCTTGCCAAAGCCGCTCGGAAAGTTGGTGTCAGCAGGACAACTGCGTATCGGTATCTGTCCGCTCAGTAATTTCGCCGTGAAGTAGGTCTGATCATGTCCAAGTACAACGTCAATAGTTATCAAGTTTCAACGCTTCTCGGCTGGATCAAAAGCGGAGAGATTGCCATCCCTGAAATTCAGCGCCCGTTTGTCTGGGATGCCACCAAGGTTCGTGACCTGATGGATTCGCTCTATCAGGGATATCCGGTTGGCTACCTGATTGTCTGGAAGAACCCTGATGTCCGACTCAAGGATGGAACCAAGTCCAGCGGCAAGAAGATCCTGATCGATGGCCAGCAGCGCGTGACCGCTCTGCAAGCAGCCATCGCGGGGCAGCCTGTCGTCAACGACCAATACAAAAAGGTAAGGGTTCGCATTGCGTTCAATCCGCTGACAGAGAAGTTCGATGTTGCAAACGTCGCCATCTCCAAGGATTCCCACTGGATAGAGGATGTCTCTCAGCTTTTCAAGGACGACTTCAGTGCGTGGGGATTCCTTCGCAAGTATTGCGCTGACAATGGCATCGAATCCGATGAGGAGACGGAAAGAATCGACAAGGCACTGGGCAGGCTCAGAGGGATCCAGTCTCAGCCCGTTGGCTGCATTGAGCTTGAGGACACGCTGGACATTACACAGGTGACGGAGATCTTCATCCGCATCAACTCGAAGGGTGTTGTCCTCTCCCAGGCTGACTTTGCCATGTCGAAGATTGCCGCAGACGAAACCCACGGTGGGAATACGATCCGCAAGATCGTGGATTACTTCTGCCGGCTGATGAAAAACCATGATGACCTGCCGATGCTGGTGGCAAACGACTCCGCCTTCATGGACTCTGAGGAAGGTCGACGCATCCAGTGGATCGCCAGACAAAGTGAAGAATGCATCTACCAGCCGGATTACAACGATGTTCTGCGCGTGGCGTTCACTTACCGTTTCCAGCGCGGCCGCTTGGCTGATCTGGTGAGTCTGCTGTCTGGGCGTGATTTCGAGACCAGGACGTTCATTGAAGAGATCGTCATTGACTCTTTCCAGAAGCTTCGCGACAGTGTGATGGAGGTCGTGAAGGAGTACAACTTTCTTGGCTTTGTGAAAATTGTCAAGTCCACCGGCTTGATCAAAGCTGGGATGATCCGTTCCCAAAACGCACTCAACTTTGCGTATGCGCTTTTTCTTGCGCTCAAGGAACGCGGTACGCCGCCGGCACGAATTGAACGGATCGTTCGGGTTTGGCTTGTGTTCTCACTCTTAGTAGGTCGCTATTCCGCCTCTCCTGAGTCGGCTTTTGACTATGACATCAAGCGCTTCTGTGAGGCCGAGGAGCCAGAGGATTTCCTGAATACAGAAGAGCGCGGCAACCTGTCCGAGGCATTCTGGAACGAGCGCCTTGTGGACTACCACCTGAAGACTTCAAGCTCAGGCAATAACGCCTATCAGATCTATCTGGCAGCTCAGAGTCGTTTGGGAGCCAACGGATTCCTGTCCGACCACATTCAGATCAGAACCCTTGTTGAGGATGGGGGAGACATTCACCACATCTTCCCGAAGAACTATCTCCAGAAGAACGGATACGGCAAGCCGTCGGATTACAACCAGATTGCCAACTACGCTCTGACGCAGACAGAGATCAACATCAGCATCAAGGACAGATCCCCCAAGGAGTACATGTCAAAGATCCATGAACAGATCCGGACGGGAGAGATCAGCAATCTGGGCGGCATCCGCACTGAAGAAGAACTGCAGAAGAATCTCAAAGAGAACTGCATCCCCGAAGGCTTTTCCGAGATGACTGTAGAGGACTACCCGGCATTTCTTGTTGAACGTCGCAAGTTAATGGCTCAGCGGATAAGGGATTACTACCAGTCGCTCCATTAGACCGGGAGAAGCGTATGAACCAGATGAAACCAGAAGAGATAGCGCGCGTCTGGATTGACCGAAAGCTTCAGGAAGCCGGCTGGCTCGTGGTCGACCGAGACGAGTACGAACCCAATATGACTGCGGTCGCTATCCGAGAGACGCTGATGCGCGGCGGGCTTGAAGCGGATTACGTCTTGCTGGTTAACGGCAAGGCCGCTGGTGTCATTGAAGCCAAACGCGAGGAAATTGCGCTCGACAATCCACACCTGATTGCTCAGGCGGAGAACTACACAAAGCAACTGCGGCCCTGGTATCCCGCATGGGAACTCCCGCTCAGGCTGATTTTTCTTTCCAATGGCCGAGAGATTGCGTTCAAGGATTGCCACCAAGAAAATGCCCGCTACGAAATCATCAAAAAGTTTCCCCGCCCCAAGGATTTGGTTTGTGCCCTTGGACTGACGGGAGAGTTTGACGCCCTTCCGCACCTTTTCAAGGGGAAACTGCGCGACTGCCAGTATGAGGCGATCAAGTCTCTCGAAGCGTCCTTCCGGGCAGGAAAGCGCCGTGCCCTCATGGTGCTGGCAACGGGAGCAGGCAAGACGTTCACTGCATGCATGATCATCTATCGCATGCTTACCTACACGCCAGCCAGGCGCGTGTTGTTCCTGGTTGACCGGAACAATCTGGGAGTTTCAGCAAAGACGGCATTTCAATCGTTCACGCTGACCGAGAGCGGTCAATCCTTCTCGGACATCTACAGTGTGGAACAGCTGACATCCCACCCCGTCGGAAGCAGAACACGGGTTGTCATCAGCACGATCCAGAGGCTTTACTCTCAGCTCTCTGGTGATCAAACCAACTATTCCGAGCAGGAAGAGGACGAGAGAGCTGCGCAAACTGAAGGCGTGAAAGTCAAGCTGCCTGACAACCCCAAGCTTCCCCATGACTTCTTTGACCTCATCATCATTGACGAATGCCATCGCTCCATTTACGACAAGGAGAGCTGGGGGCAGGTTATCTCGTACTTTGATACGGCGCGAATGATTGGCATGACGGCAACGCCGATCCCTGAGACGCTGGCCTTCTTCGACAAGAATCTTGTCGCGAACTACACGCTGGAGCGATCCATTGTTGACGGCGTCAATGTCATGCACCGCATTTACAGAATCAAAACGGAGCTTGGCGAGAACGGCGGCACGATCCAGGAGGGAGACAAGCTGATTGCCACGTCACGCGGCAGCGAGCAAAAACGGGAACAAACGGCACTGGTTGAGCGGGACTTCGCCAAGGCGCAGCTTAATCGCAACATCGTGGTTCGCGACCAGATCATGAAAGTCCTCCAGACCTACAAGGACGTGGTTTACACCGAGATGTATCCAGAGCGGGAGCCGAACTATGACTACCTGCCCAAGACCCTCATTTTTGCGGTGAGCGAAGCCAACGCCAAGACTGTCGTGGAGGTAGCCAAAGAGGTCTTCAAGCGCACTGATGACAAGTTCGTGCAGCGCATTACCTATTCCGTCGGGAACAGCAACGAACTCATCCGCTCATTCCGGAACGATCCGGATTTCCGAATTGCGGTTACGGTGACGCTTGTGGCAACGGGTACCGATGTTCCGCCCCTTGAAGTTCTTATCTTCCTGAACGACGTCCATTCGGAAACGCTGTATACGCAGATGCGAGGCCGAGGAGTTCGCACGATATCGCCATCGGCGCTGCGGGCAGTCACGCCAAACGCAATCAGCAAGGATCTCTTTTACCTGATCGACGCTGTCGGTGTCACTGAGAGCGAGAAAGTTGTGCCGAGACTCGGAGATGAGACGGCGCCTCTGAATCCCACGCTTCGGGAGTTGTTTGAACGGATGTCTTTGGGAGTGCTGCCGGACGACTACTTCCAACTGCTTGCTTCCAAGCTAAGCTGCATCGGCAACCGCGCAGATCCCGAGGATCTAAACGACTTCAGCAAGCTCTGCCCGGTTACTCCGCTTGAGTTCGCGGAGCGAATCTTCGCAGCGCTGGAAGAAGAGAACCTGCCGCCGTTTGTTTCGGCAAACGAGCCAAACATCGAACGCAAGGAGCTGATCGGCGATCTGCTCAACAATACTCCTGCCAAGAAAAAGCTCGTCGAGATCGCCAGCGGGTACGTCAAGGAAATCCTGGGCAAGGAAGATACCGTCATTTCCGCCAGTTTCTCTCAGGAAGATGCACAAAAATCAACGCAAGCTTTCGAGGCGTATGTGCGGGAGCATCGGGATGACATTGAAGCCCTCCGGCTCATATACAACCAGGAAACCGGCAAGCTGACAAGAAGCATGATTGACGGACTGGCGAAAGCCCTTGCCGAGGCCATCCCCGGATTCAATGTCATCAGGCTCTGGAACGATTACGGCGCGCTGGAACCGCAGAAAGTCTCTTCCCTCAAGAAGGGGAGCGACGCGGAGGCAGTGACAAACCTGATCCAGCTGGTTCGCTTTGCCTATGGGCTGATCACCGAGCTTTATTCCCTGACGTCTCAAGCGGCTCAACGGTTCGAGCTTTGGTGCGGACAAAGACAGCGCGACATTGACATGACGCCTGAACAAAAGGAGCTATTCCGCAAGGTTGCCTACTATGTCGCCCAGAATGGCAGCTGCGACTTTAGGCATCTGCGCGATGTGATCCCTGAAATTGCCAACGGCCTGATTCGCACGCTGAGAACGGCACAGGCGGCAAACGAACAAATCTTTTCCCTTAACGAATTCATCTTGAAGGCAGCATAAAAATGGCTGATAAAACCCAAAAAACCGAGGACTCTCTTGTCAAAAAAGTCTGG
>OMXR01000025.1 GCA_900315045.1 uncultured Sutterella sp.
CGGCAGCGAAGGCCTTCAGAACGCCGAAGTCGTAGTTGGCAGCAAGGTTGACCGTGAAGGCGTCGTCAATATCCTTGCGAAGGCTGGGATCAGCAAGACCGGCGGTCTGCTTGTTCAGCCAGTCAACGAGGAAGCCGACTTCGAGATTGCCAGCCTGATAGTCAAGGCCGAGGGCTGCGTAGCGGTTGCTCTTGGAAGTATTCTCGGCGCCGTCATCGCCCATGGAATACTGGGCGCTGAACTGCAGACCGGCAAAGCGCGGGCTCATGTAGGCGATCGTGTTGTTGAAACGGCCTTGAGTGGCGAAGACTTCGGTATGTCCGCCGATCTTGTTCCAGCCGGTGCCGAAGGGAGAAGCCATGGCACCGTACCAGCCGATGGAACCGGCATCGGCAATGAGAGAATTCATGCGTCCGGCGTAAACCGTACCGAAGCCGCCGGAAACATAGAGCGAGGATTCACGGTTGAACAGGCCATCAGAACTGCCATTGCCCGTATCGGAGTTGAAGCCGCTTTCCAGAACAAAGCCAACCTTGTAGCCGTTGCCCAGTTCCTCAACGCCCTTCAGGCCCCAGCGGGAGCCCGTGGAGTTGCCCGATTCCATCGAGAAGGACCTCGACGATCTGGTATCACCCAGTGGGTTGCTTTGCCTTATCTGCAAATAAGAGAAGCCGGTGTCGATACGGCCGTAGAGCGTAACGCTGGAAGCAAAGGCGGAGCCGGCGAGCAGAGCCGCGGAAACCGCAAGAGCAATCTTCTTGTACATGTTGTTCGATCCTTGAAAGAGTGCGCCGAGTCCCCCGGCGCAAATTAACAGATCAGATTTATTCCGATCATCGCGTCGCATTATTGGATCTGAGCATGTAACTCTCAAGAAATCCTATAAAAACAAAATGTTCCTATCGTTCAGTTTTCATCGTTTCTTTGTCGATTAATTTATGATTGGCAAAGATTCTTTCGCTTTACGCTATGAATTGTTTTATTGTTGCAAAAAATCCACATACAAATCAATAAGTTATCCACTTGGGTAAAATTGCTATAAATAGCAAATGACTGAGCGACGATCCGTCATTGCTTTGAAAGCTGAATTTTTAAAAACACAAATTTCGTTGATTTTCAATCAAATGAATATATCGTTTCCAGCCAGTTGGATAGTTCGTGAGAAGGCAGAGCACGATAATTCGCACTCGCATAGCCAGAACACATCAAGCTGGCAGGGGCTCGAGCCGGGAAGCTTGTTCTGACAACCGTCATCAAATCGGGCATCAGAAGACAAAGAACCACGCAACGCAGCCCTTCGTGAGAAACTTGCCCAGACCAGGCATGGGCTCAAGAAATTCAAGAACTTTTGCAGTAAAGAGGCTAAGATATGTCCCATTAGTTATTGCGAGGCCCGGTTACGTGTGTCTTTTTCCCTGAGGCGAGCGCCTTGAGCGGCTCCTTCCAAGACAAAGGGATACAATGATCTGACACTGTTTCCTGAAAAAGTCATATGAGCGACACGAACGTTCAGGCAGGTGGTTTGAGAAAAGCTTTCTCGCCACTCGGAATCTTCGCCTTCTCCATCGGCGCCAGCATCGGCTGGGGATCCTTCATCGTTACCTGCAGCTCGTTCCTGCAAAAATCCGGCTCCATCGGAACTTGCCTCGGTCTGCTGATCGGGATGGCCATTGTCTTTCTGATCGGATGGAATCTTCAGTACATGATTCAGCGCTCGCCCAATGCGGGCGGCGTGTACACCTTCCAGAAGCAGGTGGGCGGCAACGATCTCGGCTTCATTGCGTTCTGGTTCGTGCTCCTCGCGTACATATCCATTCTCTGGGCCAACATCACGGCGGTGCCTCTGTTCTTCCGGTTCTTCCTCGGAAGGATCTTCCAGACCGGATTCCAATATACGATCTTTGACTACGATGTCTGGTTCGGCGAAGCGTTCCTGTCGATCGCCACGATTCTTGTCATCGGCATCCTGTGCGCCAACAGCTCCCGCGCGACAAACCGCATCATGTCCATCGCCGCCCTGACATTCATCGGCGGCTTTGCGTTCTGCGCCCTGACGGCGATGTTCATGCATGGCAAGCCATTTAACTACGAGCCGTACTTTACAAGCGGATCCAGCGAGTTTTCTCTTGTCGTGCGCATTGCAGCCATCTCTCCGTGGGCGTTCATCGGCTTTGAAAACATCGCGCACTTTTCAGAGGAATACAACTTCCCGATCAAGAAGGTGCGGGGGATCCTCACCTGCTCCATCATCGTAACCACGGCGCTCTACATCCTCGTTTCCTTCCTTTCGATTTCCGCATATCCCGAGGAGTACGGCAGCTGGATTGCCTACATCAAGGACATGGGAAACCTGGAAGGCATCAAGGCCGTCCCCGCCTTCTACGCGGCGCACCACTACCTTGGCCCGTCTGGCGTTGTGATTCTGATGCTCTCGCTTTTCAGCGTGATCCTCACGAGCCTCATAGCCAATCTCCTCGCTCTGAGCCGCCTGCTCTATGCCGCAGGACGCGAGGGCGATGCCCCCGCGACGCTCAGCCATCTCAATGCCAAGCACATTCCCAACCGTGCGATCTATGCGGTCCTCGTCACATGCGTGCTGATTCCGTTCATCGGCAGAACCGCCATCAGCTGGATCGTGGATGTCACCACGCTCGGCGCAACCATCACCTACTGGCTGATCTCCAACGGCGTGTACATGGACGCCAAGCGCAACAACCTCAAGCGTGAGAAGTTCACGGGCGCCGCAGGCATGGTTGTGACGACCCTCATCATGCTTTTGCTTCTCGTTCCGGGATTCCTCCCCTTCCACGCCATGGAGACCGAGTCGTATGCCCTGTTCATCGTGTGGGCGCTGCTTGGAATGTTCTACTTCACCGTTCTGGTCAGACGGCACCATACGCAGCAATACGGCAAGAGCGTGATTGTCTGGATCACCCTCATGATGCTCGTGCTCTTTGCGAGCCTGATGTGGGCGACCCGAGAGACCGAGGCCACGACCACCGAGGCAATGGCCGCGATTCTTGAATTCCATCAGACGCATCCGGGTCTGGATCTTCTGGGCGACGGCGCACTGCGCGTGAAGTTCCTTGCCGACCAGGCCGACGAGATCATCAGCACCAACACCCTCTACACCCTCTTCGCCCTGGCGATGTTCCTGATCTGCGCCGGCGTGCTGATCTACAGGGATCACAGAAGAGTCATGCAGACGGCGGCGGCCAAGCGCAAGCTCATTCAGCAGACCGAGCGCGACAACGTGACGAACCTCTACAGCTGGAACTACTTCCTCGTCTACGTCAACCGCATTTTCGAGAGTGACAAGAGCAAGCCGATGGATGCCGTCATCATCGACATCGACCGTTTCCACTCGATCAATGCCCTGCACGGACGCGCGTTCGGCGATCAGGTCCTGCGCGCAGTGGCTGCCGCAATCCAGCTTTTCGCACACAATTCCAACGGCATTGTCAGCCGTCCCGAGGCAGACCGCTTCATGCTGTACTGCCCGCAGCGGGAGGACTGGCAGCTGGTGTTCAACCAGTTCCAGGAGCACATCAGCAAGCTCTTTCCCCATGCCAGCATCCATCTGCGCATGGGCGTGAATCCCTGGCAGCCCGGCATGACTCCGGAAGCGCAGTTCGACTGCGCCCGCATCGCCTGCAACAAGCTCAGGGGATCCTACACAAGCGCAATCGCCTTCTACGATCACGAGATGGAGAGCCGGGAAAACCGGGATCACCGTCTGCTCAACGATCTGACCGGAGCGATTTCCAGAGGAGAGCTGCAGGTCTACTTCCAGCCAAAATACAACATTCAGGGCGAAAAGCCCGTGCTGGTGAGCGCCGAGGCGCTTGTCCGCTGGAAGCATTCCGAACTGGGAATGATCTCTCCGGGAGAATTCATCCCGCTCTTTGAAAGAACCGGCCGCATCAGCGAACTCGACATCCACGTCTGGCGCGAGGCTGCCCGGCAGATCGCCACCTGGCGCGACAAATACGGAAAGCTTCTTCCGGTCTCGGTCAACCTCTCGCGTCTGGACGTATTCTCGCCCGATCTGTTCGAAACGCTTGACGGCATCGTGAAGATGAACAATCTCTCGACCTCCTGCCTCAAGCTCGAGGTGACCGAATCGGCCTACACCGACAACCCCGAACAGCTGATCGAAGTCATTCACAAGCTGCGCGCCAAGGGCTACAAGATCGAGATGGACGATTTTGGCTCAGGCTACTCATCGCTCAACATGCTCTCGTCCCTGCCGATGGACGTGCTCAAGATGGACATCGCCTTCATCCGCAACATCGAGCACAGCCCGAAGGATCTGAGGCTTGTCGAGCTCGTGGTGGACATAGCCCGGTATCTGAACGTGCCCGTGGTTGCGGAAGGTGTGGAGACCGAGGGACAGATCAGGCTGCTGCGCAAGGAAGGCTGCGACATCGTTCAGGGGTACTACTTCTCGCGTCCGCTTCCGGCTGCCGACTTCGAGAACAACATTCTCAAGCCCGTGGTCGACAAAGAAAAGGCGAAAGGCTGACGCAGCAGGACAGCGGATGTGAAGCGGCCCCGGGAAGACGATCCTTCCCAGGGCCGCTTTTCTTTGCCCGGGCTCCGCGCAAGCCGGGTGCCAATGCGGGAAATCCCGTCAGTCCGCCGACTCTCAGGCTCTGAGCGCCATCACGAACTCCGTGATGCCCGTGAGGAACATCTGCACGGCCATGACCGCAAGGATGAGCCCCATCAGGCGCTCGAACGCTGCTGTCACCTTCTTGCCGAGCCGCCTCTGGATGGCTTCGCCCGAAATGATGATCGGCGCGCACAGCGCCATCGTGAGCGCGATGGCTCCGACCCACATGACGATTCCTGCAGGCTGCCCGTTCACGAGCAGCATCACCGTGGCCAGAGCCGAGGGGCCGGCCAGCATCGGAATGGCGATCGGAAAGATGAACGGCTCGCCCTCCTCCATCTCCCCGTAGACGCCCGCGCGCCCGGGAAAGAGCATGCGCAGCGCAATGATGAGCAGCACGAGAGCCCCGCCCAGCGTCATCGCGGTTTGCGAAAGCCCCAGCACCGACATGAACGCGCTGCCGCCAAAGGCAAAGAGCGCAAGCAGGACAAACCCGAAGAAGCACTCTCGGATGATCACAAGCCGGATCCGTTCCCGCGGCACATTCTTGAGCGCAACATTGAAGGCCGGGATGCTGCCGATCGGATCGACGATCAGAAAGAGCGTGATGAACGCAGTAATAAAGGATTGATTCACGATTTTCCCAACGAAAAGAAGCATCGGAGGGCACTCGTTCCCTCCGGTCCGCAATGGCGAATTCTTGCACACCGCAAGGGGGGCTCCTGGTCCGCCGCCCTTGAGGAAGGAGCAACACCTTGGATCCTCAGGCAAATCCTTTCAGCTTGCGATTTTCTGCCGATGCACAAGCCCTATGCATCCGCAGAAACGGAAAAGCCCGGAGAACACCCCGGGCCCTTCGCTCAAAGGACAGCGCTTTGCAGACCTCTAGCCGTCCTGCCGTTCGCACCTTGCGGCGTAGACCTTGGCGATCAGCGCCCCGCTCAGGTTGTGCCAGACGCTGAAGATCGCTCCCGGCACGCTTGCAAGCGGGAACGCCGCAAAATGCACCACGGCGAGCGCCGAAGCAAGCCCCGAGTTCTGCATGCCCACTTCAATGCTGAGCGCCGCACACTTTCGCATGTTCATCCCGAAGGCCCGCGCAATGCCGTATCCGACCGCAAGCCCCGCGAGGTTGTGCAGCACGACGGCGGCAATCACGATGAGACCGCCCGAGAGGAGCCTTGCGGCCGAGTGTGACACCACAATTGCCACGACCGCCGCGATCACAATCGAGGAGAAGGCCGGCAGATAGGCCGAGACGCTTTTCGTGAGAGCGGGCAGGAACTTCTGGCAGAGCAGGCCGGCCGCAATCGGCGCAATCACCACGTACACGATGCTGAGCAGCATCCCGATCGTGTCGACTTCGACCATCGTTCCTGCAAGCGCGAGAACCAGAAGCGGCGTCATCACGGGCGCGATGAGCGTCGAGACGGCCGTCATGCCGACAGAGAGCGCCAGATCGCCCTTTGCGAGGTACGTGATGACGTTTGAAGCCGTGCCGCCCGGGCAGCAGCCCACCAGGATGACGCCGATCGCGAGTTCCTTGGGCAGTCCCAGTCCGACCGAGATCGCCCAGGCCGCAAGCGGCATCACCGTGTACTGGGCCATGCACCCGATCAGCACGTCCCGGGGACGGCTGAACACCACCCGGAAGTCCTCGGCCGAGATCGTGAGCCCCATGCCGAACATGATGAGCCCGAGCATCGGATTGATGATCCTGGTCGGAATCGAGGCAAAGGGTTCCGGAACGAAAACGGCCACAACGGCCATCGCGAGAACAAGCGCGGCCATCCAGCGCGAGATGAAATTGCAGAGCGTTTTCACGTTTGAAGGCTCCAGGCGGACACAAATGGATGTACTGTAGCCGAAAAAGCGGTGCGCTGCTCACCGCAAGCCCACCGGGCCATGCGGGTTTTCCCGCGGCACAGGCAGAGCGGCTGCTTTCCGCTCTGCCTGTGAGAGCGCTTATTGACCCGGCTTGACCCGATAGACGAGCACGTAGGCCGCAGGCAGCGAAAAGAGCGTGAGCAGCGTTGCGATGCTCAATCCCCCCATGATCGAGTACGCCATCGGCCCCCAGAACAGGGTTGGCGCAATCGGCACCATGCCAAGGATTGCCGCCACGGCGGTGAGCATGATGGGCCGTGTGAGGAGACTGCCTCAGTAAGGCGTCGCTGCGCAGAAAACCAGCATTTCAGACGCAAATGCGTGCCGGGGCCAGGGCAGCAGCGGCCTCGCAATCACGCGGGGAAAATGGAAAAAAGCGACGTTTTAGGATTGTGTTCCCAAAAAGTTAAGCTTTTTTGGGATTGCAATCCCAAAATGTCAGAAAAACGATGCACCCGACCTTAGCTCTTGGGGTGCAGCCGCCGAAAACCCGCCCCGGACACAAGGCGGGTTCGCGGACCTCTCTGCTACTGGCGCACCCAAAGGGCGGGCGGCCGCCCAGGGATCTCCGTCACCATCTGATTGCCCATGACGTTGCAGTTCATGGTGATCGTGGCCCCGGCTGCGCTGCCGGTAAGCATGTGGTAGACGATGCGCCCGTTGCCGTACTCAAAGCGGGACGTCTCGATGAGCTTGCCGTTGTAATACGAATAGCACATGTTGCCGCGGTAGACGGCAATGAGGTAGCGGTTGCGAGAGTTGGCGGCAAGCGCCCAGCGTCCTTCAAGGGGCGTAGCCATGCCGACCGGCGCGGGCTGCCCGACGGGGCCGCTCTGCGCGCCAGAGCGCGTGAAGACCATCGACTGGCCGGACGGGTTCGTCATCACAAGCTGGCTGCCCTGCACGACGATGCTGTTCTGGCCGGACATCCCCATCGACTGTCCCATGGTCACGGTGTAGTTGAGCACGCCGGGGCCGAGCGAGAACGTGCCCGCCTCGATCATCTGGCCGTTGAGCGTGAAGTTGTACTGGTTGCCGCGGAACGTCATCACGCCCTGCCCCGCGGGCAGGTTGGTGACCCAGCTGCCTTCGAGCATCGTGGCCGGAGCATAGCCGGGCTGAGGCACGGGCTGCGGTGCGGGCGCAGGCGTTGCAACGCCAGGTCCCCCGCCGGGAACACCCGCTCCCTGTTGCGGCATCTGCTGGCGCGTGAGATACACGGTGCCATCCAGAATGAGCGAATTGCCGTTCAGAACGAACTGGAACGAGGTCTGCTTGCCGTTCTGGAACGACATGTTGATGCGGTTTCCCTGCACCGACCAGACGCCGTACGTCTGCATTTGATTGAGCGCAAGGCCGCAGTTGCTACCCTGAAAGATGAGCAGCATCTTCTTGTCGCCGTTCTGGCCGAACCATGCGCCCTGCAGCTGCTGCACGATGCCGGGCTGTCCGGCGCCAGGGGCGGGAGCAGGAGCCGGTGCGGGCGCGGCGCCGATGCCGACGCCCGGCGCACCCACCACGCCCGGAGCCGAGGGCTCCGGCACGGTCCCCGGCTGCACGGACGGCGCGATGCCGCCCCATCCCTCGTCAAAGGTCTGGGCAGAAAGCCCCGCGGCCGCCATGCACAGCGCCGCAACCACACTGATCCGAAAACTCCGTTTCAACATACTCGAAACACTCCTCTCAGTTCGCTCTACTGGCGGCGCCTGAAGAAAATCGTCGGCCTGTCGGGCAGGCTGAGCTCGATTCCGGTGCGCAGCATCCGGAACGGCACCACTTCGCGCGATCCATTGTAGAACGTCGCCGCAAACGCACGGTCACGCGCCTGGACGAGCGCCGCGGTTTCTCCCGACTCAAGGCCCTTCATCCAGAGCGCGTAGTACGCGCCGCCGACGGGCGAAATGACAAGCTCGACCGTCCTGCCCTCGCTCTGCCCGAGCCAACTGCCGGCAAAGGCTGCGCCGGCCGCGGGCCTCTGGGCCGCAGGTGCGGGTGCGGGAGCCGGTGCCGGGGCCGGCCCGGTCGAGGGCTCGGCAACCGGAATCGGTCCCGGCGCGCTGACGGGCTGCGGCGCAGCCGCGCCCTCGCGCGTGAGCTTCGAGAGCACGCCCTTGCCGTCGCTGCGCCTTGCGATCAGCAGCAGCTGTGTCTTGTTGAGGTCCACGTGGAATGCGTACTCGTCGGCGGGCATGCCCGTCATCCGCACGATGTTGTCGTGGATCGAATAGCGGCCCCTGCCGGTCTGGCCGTCGCGCGTGAGCTGCACGGTGCCATCCGTGCCGAAAACCCACTTCTCGGTCGCGCTCACCCATGTGCCGGCAAACCCGCCCTCGTAGCTCTCAAGCGGATAGAGCGCCCAGTGCGTGTCCACGTCCTCCTCGATCAGGTACCAGACGCGGCTCTTGCCCAGGCCATTGAGGAACGCGTACCAGTTCTGCATCGTCGGCCCCACGGGCAGCCCCTTCAGCTCGGGCGGCATGTGCATCTTGAGACGGGGCGTGCCGGCCGCAGCCGAAATCAGCATCGGTCCCGTTCCGATGACCTTCCCGGCCTTGGTGAACGTCCATCTGGGCATCGTCTGGCCGTTGTCCATTGTGAGAACCTGCATGGTCGGCAGCGCGGTGATTTCGCCCCTGGCGTTCTTGTGGTACTGCACCATCGCATAACGGCCGAGCAGCTGCGAATCCAGATTCCTGCGCGTATGCGAGATCAGCGTCTGCATCGTCTTGTCATAGCGCACGGGCAGAACCTTGCTCATGCCGAAGGCCTGCTTGCCGGTCATGGTCTGCGCCATCACGATGTATCCGATCCTCTCGCCCTCGGGCACCGTGCCGAGCGTCAGGTACGGAAGTTGTCCGGAAAGTGCCATCGGACGGCCGGGAATCCGCTCGGTCCTGCCCTTGCTGTCGATCTTCTGGAGGATGGGCCGGATCCTGCCGTCGTTCTTGAGCTC
The DNA here is from genome assembly GCA_900315045.1 of uncultured Sutterella sp. Classification (GTDB taxonomy): domain Bacteria; phylum Pseudomonadota; class Gammaproteobacteria; order Burkholderiales; family Burkholderiaceae_F; genus Duodenibacillus. The sequence continues at coordinate 9,456 of OMXR01000025.1, forward strand.
GATGCCGCGCAGCTGGAACCCGCCCTGCTGGTTCTGGGTGACCGCCTGGATGTTGATCGGGAAGCTGTGCTGGTTGCTGAACGTGATCTGCAGCAGCACCTCCCTGCCGCCCAGGCTCTGGTCGGTGTACATGGCGTAGCCGACCGAGGTGTTTTCAGCAAACTGGTTCGAAGTGCTCAGATTCTCGATCGTGATCGGCTGGGCCTGTTCGCCGCACACGATCATGTAGGTCTGCGCGGTGATGCCGCGCATGAGCGTCGTCGTCCCGTCCCGGTACACAGGCGAGATCGAGCTGAACACGTTGGTCGGCTTGCCCTTTTTGTTTCTCGAAGTCGAGTCGGCGACAAACTGCACGTAATGGATGTATCGGTCAGAGCCGTGCTGCGAGAACTCGATGAGGTGCGTCCAGAGAATGTTCTTGCCCGTGACGTTGAAGCGGACCACCCGGTTGCCGAAGGGCCGGATGTCCTCGGTCGGGACGATGTCAAAGTCCGAGGGCTCGTCCGATGCGGCGCCGGCCTTCAGGCGCGGCACGCCCATCTCGATGTCCGTCACGCGCGGCGTCTCCTGGCCGCCCAGGTCCTGCGCCGAGTAAAGCGCGGTAAGGAACCCGTCCATGCCCGAGCGCCTTGAAAAGTCCGTCGCGCGGTAGCGCTTGTTCTCGTACACCCGGCGAAGCGGCAGATAAACCGTCACGCCGCGGCTTTCCGGATAGTTGGGCGTCGCCCTGGTGTGGTAGACAAGGCGCCGGAGCTGGTCGCGCAGCGCCCGCACCGTCGCCGGATTCATTCCGGGGACCTCGCGCTCGACGCGGTCGAGCCAGTCATACAGGTCGACGGCGGAAAAGCCGTAGGGGCCGCGCTTCAAGTCTTCAATGAGATTGTCGTAATGCGTTGCAAAGCAGATGGTGCGCGTGAGCTCGACGAACCGGCTCTGCGCCAGGGCCGTGAGCTCGCGGGTGTAGTTCTGGTAGCTGCGCGTCACATCGCCCATCACGGGCAGATAGAAGGCGGAGAACGCGGCCTGCCGCCCGACGCCCTTGTAGTACTCGATGTTGCTGTCGACCATGCGCCGGACCATCTCGTGCACCGGAATGTTCTCGCCGAAGATCGGAACAACGCGCTGGTAGTCAAGGCCCTGGCCGGGAATGGGAGGCGCGCTCGCGAGCGCGAAGTCCGCAATGCGCTGCGTCGGATGCATGACATCGAGCTGGCCCATCAGGCAGAGCTCGTAGATGATCATGTCGAACTTGCGCCGGGGAAGAACCTGCGCGCCGACCGACGCGGCATTCACGAACTGCTCAACCGTCATGGAGCCCTTGCCGGAGGAGCCGCTGCCGCCGTCCTCGTCGCTCAGCATCCCGGTCCAGCCGCCGCCGTGGTTCCAGGGAATGAGCGCGTAGCGCTTGGCCGGGAAAAGCGTCGCGGCCCGCTGGATGAAGCGCGTGACATTGGCCGGGTCACTCATGTCCACTTCGCCCCAATCCTCGATGAGCTGCGAGGAGAAGTCCGCGGGCATGTCCTGCTGAGCGAGCTGGTCGGAGACGGTCCTCAGGTCGCGCTTGGGCGCCTTGCGCACCCGGTAGAGCCTGGCTCCCGTCCAGTTGCCCATGGCACTTGTGTATTCCCTGTGCCGGTCCATGAGCACGATGATCTCGGTGTTGGGCGCGATGCCCTGCTCCATTTCAAGCATGTCGGCAAGACCGGCAGCCTCCAGGTTGTTGTCCGCGCACAGATAGACCATCACGGTCCACTCAGGCAGCGGCGCCGCCAGTGCGGCTCCCATTGCGAGAACGCCTGCGCAGGCGGCCAGAAACCGCAGGGCGCGATGCCATGCGGACCTCAATCCACGCACGATCATAAGACCCCCTCAGGATGCCGGAGAGCAGGCCTGGCCCGCCCTGCCGCAATACCAATTTCGTATATTGTAACGATCGCAAAGGAAGTCTGAAAAGCCTCGCGCCGGGCAGGAGCCTGCGGCAAGCGCGGACGGGCAGCCTACGGCAGCCTGACGAGCTCTTCGATGAGTTCAGCCATGCCTTCGATGCTCTTGATCGACTGCGTGACGAGCTGGTAGCGGCCATTGACGACATAGGCCGGCACCGAGCTCACGGCCGCCGTCTCGCGCGCACTGCGCCAGGAGGCAACAAGAGAAGCCACAGCCTCGGAGCTGCGCTCGCGCTCAAACTCGGCCGGCTCCATCCCTGCGGCTGCGCAAAGAGCCGCGACAAAGGCCGGTTCGCCCTTAGTCCAGCGCTCGCGCTGCCTGTTGTAAGCAAAGCCGATCTCGGTGGTGACGCGGCGGAACAGGGATTTGGAAGAGGACGGCGAAACGCCGTTTTTCCGGTCGCGCAGCAGGCACAGGGCGAAGAATTCGCTCGCGGTCGCCCCATACTCACCCCTGCCCTCGACGTGCATGGGCTCAAACCTCAGTCCCGCCGCCTCGACACGGGGCAGCACCCTGGGCTCGACCATCGTCTCGTACCGATAGCAGAACGGGCAGCCGTAGGAGAAGAACTTGACCAGCGTGCCGCGGGGCACGTCAAGGGGCTTCTCAAGGACGATGTAGTCCCTGCCCTGCTGGGCGGCGTACGCGCAGGGGCTCCCGCCCGCAAGGGCGGCTCCAAGGGAAAGGACAAGCAAATCTCTGCGTTGCATCGGTGAGGCGTTTCCGTCAAAACAATTGAGCGGCAATTATGCAGCATCCGGGCCGTGCAAAGGCGGCTGCTTCAAAGCGAAAACGGCAGTCAGGATGCGGTTCGGCCAATTCTCCAGCCGCCTGACAGCCGCAGCCGCGAGAGAGAGTTCCCGCACTTCGGCTTGCAGACAGGCACATTTGCCCATTTGTGGAAATGCTGATCAGAGCCGCGCAGGACAGCAAAAAGCCCGGCGGGGAACGCATCCCTCAGGCCGGGCGGAGTATTCGCCGCAGCGCCCCGCGCACGGAGCGCCGCTCTGAATTTCCTTAGAAGGCGGGCACGACGGCGCCCTGGTACTTCTCTTCGATGAACTTCTTCACCGCAGGCGAAGTGAGCGCCTTGGCAAGCTTGCCGAGCTCGGCGCGATTGTCGCCCGTGCGCACGGCAACGATGTTGGCGTACGGAGAATCCTTGGGTTCGGAGAAGATCGCATCCTTCACCGGGTTGAGATTGGCGCCGAGCGCATAGTTCGAATTGATCACCGCGGCATCGACGTCCGCGAGCGTGCGCGGCAGCGTTGCGGCCTCGAGCTCGATGATCTTGTAGCGGTTCTTGTTCTCGCGGATGTCGGCAACGGTCGCCTTCACGCCGACGCCGGCCTTCAACTTGAAGAGCCCGGCCTTGGCAAGGATCGCCAGCGCGCGGCCGCCGTTGGTCGGGTCATTGGGAATGGCGATCGTGGCCCTTCTCTTGAGGTCCTTGAGGCTCTTCACCCGCTTGGAGTACACGCCCATCGGCTCGATGTGCACGGGCACCAGCGTGGTGAGCTTGAGCCTGCGGCTCTCGCAGAAGGACTCGAGATACGGCACGTGCTGGAAGAAGTTCGCGTCAAGCTCCTTGTCTGCAAGCGCAACATTCGGCTGCACGTAGTCGGTGAACTCGATCACCTTGAGCTCGATCCCCTCCTTCTTCAGATCCGGCGCGACCAGCTTGAGGATGTCGGCGTGGGGAACGGGCGTCGCGCCGACCTTCAGAACGGTGTCGGCGGCGAAGACCTGGGCGGAAAAGCCGGCGACGGACACAGCCAGGGCTGCGGCAGCGGCGGCAAAAGTGCGGCGATTCATGGTATGGGGCTCCTAGATGGTTTCAAAAATCGGACCGTGCAGGGACTTCCTGCACGAAAGTGCATGGCATTGTACGGAAAAGAGGACGTTCCCAACGCACTTTGCGCCGGGAACTTGAGGTATTACAGCCTGGATCAGACATCCAGCTCAACGTCATCGCCGTGCAGCTCCATCCAGCTGCGACGGCCGGCCGCCTCGCCCTTTGCCATGAGAAGGTCCATCACGGCGTCGGTCTGCCCCTTTTCAATGCCGCCCATCGTCACGGGCAGCAGGCGGCGCGTGTCGGGATGGAAGGCCGCTTCGGCAAGCTGCTCCTCCTTCATCTCGCCGAGGCCCTTGAAGCGCGAGATGTTGAGCTTTTCGGTGTTGTAGCCGTCCTTCTCGAGCTTGGCAAGGGTGCGCTTCAATTCCTTGTCGTCGCCGCAGTAGATCTTCTTTTCGGCCTTGCGCCCCTGCTTGGGCACATCCACGCGAAAGAGCGGCGGCTGCACGATGAACACGTGCCCCTGGCGGATCAGCTCCGGAAAGTGCCGGTAAAAGAGCGTGAGCAGCAGCACCTGGATGTGGCTGCCGTCCACGTCGGCATCGGCAAGGATGCAGACCTTGCCGTAGCGCAGTCCCTTCAGGTCAGCGTCCTCCCCGCTCTTGTGCGGATCGACGCCGATCGCCACGGCGATGTCGTGGATCACCTGGGAGGCGAAGATCCGGTCGCTGCCGACCTCCCAGGTGTTGAGCACCTTGCCGCGCAGCGGCAGAACCGCCTGGCACTCCTTGTCCCGGCCCTGCTTTGCCGTGCCGCCCGCGCTGTCGCCCTCCACGAGGAAGATCTCGTTGCGAGCGATGTCGGTCGACTCGCAGTCGGTGAGCTTGCCCGGGAGCACGGCCACGCTCGAGCCCTTTTTCTTCTCCACCCTGCGCGTCGCCTTCTGGCGGCTCTGCGCCTGGCGGATCACGAGCTCGGCAAGCTTCTTGCCCTGCTCGACATGATCGTTGAGCCAGTACTCGAACTGGGGACGCACGAAGCTCGAAACAAGGCGCAGAACGTCCCTGCTCGTGAGCTTTTCCTTGGTCTGCCCCTGGAACTGCGGGTCAAGCGCTTTGGCCGAGAGCACGAAGCTCGCCCTTGAGAAGATGTCCTCGGGCAGGAGCTTGACGCCCTTCACCATGAGGCCGTGCGCCTCCATGAAGAGCTTCAGGGCTCCGAAAAGGCCTTCGCGCAGGCCCGCCTCGTGCGTGCCGCCGTCGGGCGTCGGAATGAGGTTCACGAAGCTCTCGCGGCGCACCGGGCCGAACTCGGTCCAGACGACGACCCAGCTTGCGCCTTCGCCCGCCGAAAAGCCCTCCGTGCTCTCGTCGGCCCAGCCGCTCTGCTCGAACGGCTCGATGAAGGGCTGCTCGGCGAGTTCTGCAAGCAGATACTCGCGCAGGCCCCCCGTGTACTGCCAGCGCTGCTGCACGCCCCGCTTTTCATTGCGGTAGATCACCTCGCACCCGGGCAGCAGAACGGCCTTGCTGCGCAGCAGCCGCACGAGGCTCTCCTCGGGGATCTGGTCGCTGTCAAAATACTTCGGATTGGGAATGCACCGCACGCGGGTTCCGGTGCTGCTCTTCGGCCTCGGGCTCTTCTCTTCGGCAAGGGGCGAGACGACAAAGCCGTCGGCAAAGGCGATCGTGTACTGCCTGCCGTCCCGCCAGACGGTCACGTCAAGGTGCGAGCTGAGCGCATTGGTGACGGACACGCCCACGCCGTGCAGACCGCCCGAGAAGCTGTAGGCCCCGCCGTTGGCCTTGTCGAACTTGCCGCCCGCGTGCAGCTGCGTGAACACGAGCTCGACGGTCGGAATGCCTTCGGTCGGATGGATGCCGACGGGAATGCCGCGGCCGTTGTCCTCGACGGTCACCGAGCCGTCCGCGGCGAGCGTCACCTCGATTCTGGTGCCAAAGCCCGCGAGCACTTCGTCGCTCGCATTGTCAAGCACTTCCTGGATGATGTGCAGCGGTGTATCCGTAAGGGTGTACATCCCGGGACGCTGCTTGACGGGCTCGAGTCCCTTGAGAACGCGAATCGATTCAACGCCGTAGTCGGAAGTCTGCTTGCGTACTGCCATGACACCTGAAACCTTTATACCTGGGAACGCCAAAGGGCAACAAAAAAATTGAGGGGTGGATTTTAGCCCAAACGGGGCAAGTGGCCGGAGGCGCACGAAACCCGGCCGCTGCGGACAAAAGAAAGGAAAGAACCGGAAGGCGTCCGTCTGCGTCGCTTTCCGGTTCCAGTGCTTCAGGCTCTAGGCCGAGGGCCGCCTCTGAGGCGCCTCCTCGACCTCATCCTCCGAGTGCAGAGGCATCTCCCCGTCGATCTCCCCGGGCACTTTTCCGCTCAGATCCCCGCGCTTGAGCAGCCGCGGATTCTTGCTCCAGTCCGAGAACATCGCGATCGCGGCGGAAAGCAGGATCGGTCCCAGCACCAGGCCCAGGAACCCGAACGAGATGATGCCGCCGAAGACGCCGAGGAAGACGAGCGCCAGAGGCAGGGTCGTGCCGCGGGCGATGAGCACGGGCTTGAGGAAGTTGTCGACGCTGCTCACGGCCGCAACGCCCCACACCACCATGAAGATCGCCATGCCGATGTGACCGGTCGAGCCCAGCCAGAGCGCGACCGGCCCCCAGACCAGGGGCGGCCCCACGGGCACGACCGAGAGCATGCACACGGCAAAGGAGAGCAGCATCACGTTGGGCACGTCGGCGATCATGAAGCCGATGCCGGCCACCACGCCCTGCCCGATCGCCGTGCCCATGATGCCGAAGACCACGCTCCTCGTCGTGTTCACGAGAATCGAGTTGAATTCCTTGGCAAGCCCGCCGGACACCCGGTTCAGAAAGAGCGAGACGCGACGCGCCAGAGACGTGCCGTCACGGTAGAAGAAAAACAGGATGAAGGCGACGAGCGCAACCTGAAAGAGCGCGTTGCCGACGCCAAGGGAAATCGACAGGACGGACTTGGAAAGCGGATCGATCGCCTTTTGCAGAACCTTGCCCATCGCCTCGGGATCGACGCCGACGTGATAGGAGTCCGAAATGAAGTCTCCGACATAGGGCAGCGTCACGATCCACTTGGGCAGCGGCATGCCCTGCGCCACCCAGCTCTTGACCAGTTCGACAAGGATCGGAATCTCCCGGCCGAGATAGATCGCAAGCAGCGTGAGAGGAATCAGCACGGTGATGATCAGCAGCGTCACGAGAAGCCCGGCCGCGATCGTCTTGCTGCCTCGGCAGGTCTGGATCGCCTCGATGTACAGGGGCCAGGTGACGACGCACAGAATCGCCGCCAGCAGAATTGCCGTCAGAAACGGCTGGATCACAAGGTAGCAGCCGATCATGATGAGCGCCCCGAAGCCGAGGCGCAGCAGGATATCGACACGATCTCTGAACATGGACATTCGCGCAGTGGGAAAAAGGAAATTCAAGCAGTGAGTATAAGGGCAAACGGCAAGGCGCGGAACCGGCGGCGTCAAGGATCGGACCGCCCCTCCCAAAATTGGAAAAAACGCAAAATTGGGCGTACAAAAGCGCTGTTCATTCTTTCCGACCGTCAACACCATGGCCCGCCAGTCGCTCTGGATGCTTTTTGCAACGTTCTGCTTCTCCGTGATGTTCCTGCTCTCAAAGCTCTGCACGGCGGAAACCGGACCGTTCGAGATCATGTTCTACAGGGCGGGCGTGGGCCTTGCCGCCATCACCGGGCTGATGCTGCGCAAGGGCATCAGCTTTCGCACCCGCTATCCCCTAGCCCACCTGCGGCGCTGCGCCTGCGGCATCACGGCCTTCGGCAGCGAACTGCTCGCGCTCAGCCTCATTGCGCTTGCCATCGAGCAGACGATCACCTACACGGCTCCGCTCTTCCTGTGCCTGTTTCTCTCCATTGAGGCGCTGCTTGCCGGACGGCGGCTTGACCGGGTGCTCCTTGCCGCCGTCGCGATCGGCTTTGCCGGCGTGCTGCTCATCGTCCGGCCGGATGTGAGCGGACTGAACGCCCTGGGGGCGATGTTCGCGTTCTCGGGCGCGTTTTTCGCGGCCGCCGTCGGCATGTGCCTGAGGAACCTTGCGCGGTACGGCGAACCAACCGAGCGTACCGTTTTCTTCTTCATGCTCTCGGGCACGCTCGTCGGCGCCATCGGCACGCTGGCAACAGGCGGCTTTCATCTGCATTCATTTCAGGTGACGGGGCTGCTCATCGGGGTGGGCCTTTCGGGAGCCATCGCCCAGGTCGCGGTGACCGTTGCGTGGACCTACGGGCATGCGCTTTTAAACGCCATGTTCCAGTACTCGGGCATTCTCTTTGCCGTTTTGTTCGGCTCGATTTTCTTCTCGGAGCGCCCCGATGCGCTCACCTGGCTCGGCATCAGCATCATCTGCCTGGCAGGAATCGGCGCCGCCGTGCGCCAAAGACGCCTGAATAAGAAATGAACCGCCGCGCAGCGGAATAGAATTCGCAATTCATAATCCATTCACAGGAGAGTGAGACCATGGACAAACGCCTCTTTGACGAGATGATCGCAACGCGCCGGCATCTGCACACGATGCCCGAGGAAGGCTGGACCGAGTTCGAGACAACCTATTTCATTGTGAAGCGCCTTCGGGAGATCGGCTACGAAACCGTTCTTGCCGGCAAGGACATCATCGATCCGGCAAGCGTGCGCGGGCGCAGCGAAGAGCTCGTCAATGCGGCCGTCGAGCGCGCCCTCGGCAACGGCGTTCCCGCCGAATTCATCGAGGCGTGCGGACGGTACACGGGAGCGGCCGCCATTCTGAAAACCGGCAGGCCGGGTCCGGTGACGGCCCTGCGGTTTGACATCGACTGCGTGTGCGTGCAGGAAACGGACGATCCCGAGCACGCGCCGAACAAGCTCGGCTTCCGCTCCGGGCGCAAGGGGCTCATGCACGCCTGCGGACACGACGGCCACACCTCGGTGGGGCTTGCCGTCGCGCGCGACCTCTTTGAGCATCGCGATGCGCTCTGCGGCACCATCAAGCTGATCTTCCAGCCCGCCGAGGAAGGCGTGCGCGGCGCGGTCGCGATCGTCGGATCGGGCATTCTGGACGACGTCGACATCATTCTGGGCTCGCACGTGGGCGGCAAGTGCAAGCTCGGGCACGTGGGCCTGGTGCATGGCGGAGTGCTCGCAAGCACCAAGCTTGACATCTATTTCGAAGGCGTGCCCTCGCACGCGGGGAACGCGCCGGAAAAAGGCAAGAGCGCCCTCATGGCGGCCTGCGCCACGGCAATGATGATGGCCGGCATCCCGCGGCACGGCGAAGGCGCCTCGCGCGTGGCCGTCGGAAAACTGATCGCAGGCGAAGGCCGCAACGTCGTGCCTGCGCACGCCTACATCCAGACCGAGGTGCGCGGCGAAACCGCAGCCGTCAATGACTTCATGGTGAAGAACGTCGAGCAGATCGTGGCGGGCAACGCCCTCGCCTACGGCGTACAGTCCAGAATCGTCGTCGCGGGAGAAGCGACCACCATCATCGAATGTCCAGAGATTCTCGACATCGTGCGGGAGATCGCCAGGGACGTTCCAGGAGTCGAGGCGATCGACGAGCTCAGCACGCCGGCCGGAAGCGAGGACTTCACGATGATGCTCAAGCGTGTGGTCGAGCATGGCGGCCGCGGCGGCATGTTCCGCTGGGGCTGCAACCACCATGGCCACCACAAGCGGGATTTCGAGCTGCAGGATACCGAGAGCATGCCGGTCGGCTTTGAAGTGTTCTCGCGGTTCGTTCGCCGCGTGAACCGCTGCGAAGGCTGACGGAGAAATCCGGGCCATGCCTGCGCCAGCCTCGGGACCGCTGAGGCTGGCGTCTTTATGAGAAAGGCTCAGCGGCGGCTTTTAGCCTTTGCGCGGGCCGCGGTGATGAGCTTGAGCCTGGCGACGATTTCCTCGCTCTGCGCAAGCACCTGCTCAAAGATCCGGTCGTACTCCTCGGGCGTCTTCTCGGCCGAGCGCCCGTCGACGGATTTCGTGCCGTTTGCAAGATCCTCGAGAATCTCCAGCACCTCGTCGGCCTGAATTCCGAACAGCACCATCTTGCACCAGATCGACACCGCGATGTCGCGTGCGCGCTGCATGCCGACCAGCTCCTCGAGCTTTTCCTTTTTCCTGCCCGTGAAATCCTTCACGCCGCCAAGCGGCTTGAAGTCGTGCGCGCGCAGCGTTCCGATTTCCTTTTCCTTGCCTTTCTTCGTCTCTTCCAGGATGACGAACTTGTTGCCCTTTCTTTCAAGTCTCATTGAGGTGTTGCTCCAGATTGATGCATCGCACGGCGCGGCTGTTGCGGTCATGCCGCCGGCTTCCTGCGGTCAATGCACAAATGTGCAAATGGCCAAATGCTCAAAGGCAGAACATTGCCGATAATCATACGGCAGGATCAGCCTGTGCCTTGCAGTCGGGCGCGGAGTCTAGCATGGAACCAGTTCCGAACTGTTATGGTCAAGACTTTCCCGATCCCGGGGTGAGTGACCCAAAGCCGCCGGGCGGAAGGCTTGCCGCGCCTGTCAGCTGCTGCCGGAAGCAGCCCGAAGGGGCTGCCGCGGAACGGGAGGCTCAGGCGCACTCCCCCTTGAGCTGTCTTTTCCTGGTCCACTTGTTTTCGTACATGCACTTGTCGGCCCGGCGCAGAACGTCATCAACCCCCTTGTCCTCCTTCGGATCGAAGACGGCATAACCGCGGGCGACGTCAACCTGCCGCCAGAGCTCGGTTTCGTTCATCTGCCTGAACGCGCACTTTTCGTCGAACTGCCGCAGCAGCTCCTGCCGGTTCACGTAGTCGCGTCCGGTCAGAATAGCGGCGAACTCGTCCCCGCCAATGCGGAAGACCGGGCTGTGATCAAAGATCTCGCAGATGACCGAGGCAGTTTCCTTCAGGTACATGTCGCCCTTCTCATGCCCGTGCCGGTCGTTGATCAGCTTGAGCCGATTGCAGTCGAAGATGCAGATGGCAAATTCCAGGGTGTTTCTGGAGGCTTGCACCTGGGCTTCAAGCTCGCGAAGGGAAATTTCAAACGCGCCCTTGTTGTGCAGGGAGGTCAGGGAATCGGCATAGGCAAGATCATTGAGATCGCTGATCTGATCCTCCAGGTGCCCGGTGACCCTCTTGAAGGTTCGCGTGAGAATGCCGACCTCGTCGTTTCCGTTGTAGTCGAGCTTGAAGTCGTACTTGCCCTTGTCAACCTGCTCGGCGGCAAGCGTGAGTTGCCTGAGCGGCTTGGTGATGCGGCTGGAGAAAGCCCAGATCACGAAGAAGAAGGCAAGCAGGAACACGCCAAACACCGTGACGACCCGGCTGCTCCACCTCCTCCACTCGGCATTGATCTCCCGGACCGGCACCGAGACGCAGATGCGCATCCCGTTGTTCAGCGGCAGCCATGCAGCCTGCTTTTCCACGCCGTCAAACTTGTAGCGCAGATATTCGCTCTCGGACAGCAGCCCCGCGGGAGTTGCAGGCTTGATGACGGAATTCGCGACATCCATGCGCGGGTGGTAAGCAATGCCGCCCTTGGAATTGATGAGAAAGGCGTAACCGTTGTCGTAAAGCGAGATGTTCTTGACTTCGCTTGCCATCGTCGAATAGTCGATTTCAATGCCAATGACGCCGATGAAGCGCTTTTCATGGTAGACCGGGACGTTGTAGGAGATGACGCGCACATCAAGATTGTCCGTGACGTAGGGCGGCAGCCAGACTCCCTTTCCCGTCGCCTTGGGGACGGTGAACCAGACAAGCTTCGAGGTATCGTTCACGTCGTACTGGGAAATGTCGGTGACCTTGTGCTCCTCAAACTTGTCCCCGGTCAGATTGACG
>OMXR01000011.1 GCA_900315045.1 uncultured Sutterella sp.
CTCATCGCAGTTCTGCTCTGGCCGCGCAATTCCTGGATCGCGATTCTGTACGGCGTCGGCTGCTCGGTCATCATCTACGCCGTCCTGCACTACTGCAAGCGGGCCTGGATCGACATGGGCCGGGAGTAGGGCGGCAAAGCCCTTCAGAGCATGGCCGCACGCGATCTTCCGCCCGCCAGAAGCCTCATCGCCTTTGACGCGTTCGTGCGGTGCGGCACCGTGCGGGGTGCGGCAAAGGCGCTCGGCGTTCTTCCCTCCACGGTTTCCCGGCAGCTCGCCGAACTCGAGCAGGCCGCCGGCGCAAAGCTCCTTCTTGCCGACGGGCGCACACTCAAACTCACGGACGAGGGCAGGCTCTTTGCCGAACGCATTGCGCGGAGCCTGCAGCTTGCCGAAGGCGCCTTCCGCAATCTGAAGCAGGCCGCAGGCAGCCCCGGCTCGGCCTGGCGTCCGATCCGGATCCTTGCGCCTGCACCCCTTTATACTGGTTTGCCGGGCGCATCGCCGAGTGGCGCTCCCTGAATCCGGAAACCGAAATCCGCCTTCACGCCTTCAAGGAGGCTCCCGGCTGGGAGAACCTCGAGTTTGACATCGCCCTCGGCACGGCGCCCTCGGGCAGGAGCGACTTCGTGAACGAATTTGCCGCGGCCGACGCGCCCACCCTGACCGCGCCGTGCAGCGTCCTTGCCAGGAGCGGCAAGCCCGCCCGCATCTGGGAGCTTTTCGAAACGCTTCCGCTTGCTGTGTGCCGGGAGAACCTTGGGTGCACCGAGCAGTGGCTTGCGGACAACGGCCTGAGGCCGCTCGCGCAGCAAAAAAGCACGCCCTGCGCCACGCTCCTTGAGGCGGCGGGGGCGGCCGCCGAGGGCTCGGCTTCGCTCGTCTGTCCGCGCCTTTTCGTGCAGAGCCTCCTGGAGCAGGAGCTGCTTGCCGAGCCCTGGCCACACAGAAAAACCCGTCCGCTCTCCTGGTGGATCAGCATGCGCGAAGACTCAGCGCGCCGCGTCGCGGTGCGCGACTTCGCTTCGTATCTCTCCTCTGAAATCATCCGTTCGCTTCCGTCCTGATATTTGACGCACCGCCCGGAGGCATGCGGCCTTTCTTGTCATGCACAAAACTGGTGCGTATCGCGCACCAACGAGAAGCACGTCTGTCAATTGCCTAGTGCATAATTTTTATGCTCATACCGACCTCAGTGCATCATATCTTTTAATGTCCCTGTTTTTCGCAGTTTTTTACGTAAGCGCAAGTCCTTAGAGAAAAACTGGCACGGTTTATGCATGCAGTATGGACAAGGGCGGGCTGTTTAGCCCTGTTGGAAATGGATTCATCAACTCACTACCTTTTTTAATTTCGGAGAATGGAGGACACCCCCATGTTCAAGAAACTTGCTCCCGCCGCCTTTGCCGCGGCCATGCTTCTCGGCTCCTCAGTGTGCGCTGCCGGCGATACGTTCGTGACGATCGGCACCGGCGGCATCACCGGCGTGTACTACCCTACGGGCGGGGCCATCGCCAAGATCGTCAACGCCAAGAAGTCCGTCTACCACGTGCGCGCCTCCGTGGAATCCACGGGCGGCAGCAAGTTCAACATCAACGCCATCGACGCCCGGGATCTTGACTTCGGCATCGCCCAGGCCGACACGCAGTACCTCGCCTACAACGGCAAGGGCCCCTGGAAGGGCAAGGCCGTGAAGAAGCTCCGCGCCGTGTTCGCCCTGGCTCCCGAAGCCGTGACGTTCATTGCCGCCGATGACACCGGCATCAAGAGCCTGAAGGATGTCAAGGGCAAGGTGATCAACCTCGGCGACCCGGGCTCGGGCAACCGCGTGAACGCGCTTGACGTCTTCAGCACGACCAAGCTCGTGCCCGGCAAGGACTTCAAGGACGAGAAGCTCAAGCCCGCCGACGCCCCCCGCGTTCTGCAGGACGGCCGCATCGACGGCTTCTTCTACACCGTGGGCCACCCGAACGGCAACATCAAGGAGGCGACCTCGGGCAAGCGCAAGGTGCGCATCGTTCCGATCACCGGGCTTGACAAGCTCCTGAAGAACGCCCCGTACTACGCCATGACCACCATTCCCATGGATCAGTACCCCGGCGCCGTGAACTCGGGCGAAAAGGTTGAGACGCTCGGCATGCTGGCCACGCTCGTGACGAGTTCGGACACCCCCGAGGATGTCGTCTACGCCATCACCAAGGAAGTGTTCGAGAACCTTGACTCGTTCAAGAAGCTCCATCCCGCTCTGGGCGGCCTCACCGCCAGGGGCATGCTCGAGGGCCTCACGGCTCCCATCCACAAGGGCGCCCTGAAGTACTACAAGGAGGCCGGCCTGATCAAGTAAATACCCAGTCCGACTCAGCCGGGAAGCCTCGCGCGAAGTGGCTTCCCGCGCATTCCCAAGGAGCCGGCCGCTGTTCAGGCCGGCTTTTTTGGAACGCGCAGAACACGATCCGACCTTTATTTCACGAATGCACAAGACGCGCGATTAACCGGAGAAAGAAGCAATGACCCAGACAGAAGACCCGATACTGGAAGTGGTGCCCGATGCGGCCGCAGACAAAACCTCCTCGGCCGATGTGATCGGCGAGTACAAGAAGGAGGTCACGCACGGCGACCACGGCATCAAGGGCGACAAGACCAACATCACCAAGCGCATCACGTTCATTGTGGCGCTTGCCTGGGCGCTCTTTCAGCTTTCCACCGCGAGCTGGCTGCTGCTTGACTCGCTCTTTGTGAAGAGCTTCCACCTGGCGTTTGCCATGACGCTCGTCTACCTGAACCTGCCCACGCTCAAGTCTGGCACGAAATCGCGCTGGGACCTGCGCATCCTGCTCGCCATGAAGCGCGTCACGCTCGTGGACTGGGCGCTCGGCGCCCTGGCGGCGCTCTCGGCGCTCTACATCTTCCTTGACTACGCGGGCATCAGCGAGCGTCCCGGGCAGCCGATCGGCCGGGACCTCATCTTCGGCGTCATGCTGATCGTGCTCATGCTCGAAGCCACGCGCCGCGTTCTGGGACCGGCGCTTCCCATCATCTGCGGCGGCTTCATGGCCTACGTGTTCCTCGGCCCGTACCTGCCCGACCTCGTCGCCTTCAAGGGCGCCACGCTCTCGCGCTTCATCTCGCAGATCACCATGGACACGCAGGGCATCTACGGCGTGCCGCTGCACGTCTCCGCAACGGTCGTGTTCCTCTTCGTGCTTTTCGGCACCATGCTTGACCGGGCAGGGGGAGGGGCGTTCTTCACCCGCATCGCCATCTCCGGCCTCGGCCAGTACCGGGGCGGCGCCGCCAAGGCAGCCGTCGTGAGCTCGGCGTTCTCGGGGATGGTCTCGGGCTCCTCGATCGCCAACGTGGTGACGACGGGCACCTTCACGATTCCGCTCATGAAGCGGCTCGGATATCCCGCCCAGAAGGCCGCCGCCATCGAAGTGGCCTCCTCGGTGAACGGACAGCTCGCGCCACCCGTGATGGGCGCCGCGGCCTTCATCATCGCCGAATACGTCAACGTGCCCTACGTGGAAGTGGCCAAGGCGGCCGCCATTCCGGCCTTCGCCTCTTACATGGCGCTTTTCTGGATCACGCACATCGAGGCCTGCAACCTCGGCCTGAAGGGCCTGCCCAAGAGCGAGCTGCCGCGCTTCTGGATCGAGCTGCGCAACGGGCTGCACTTCCTGCTGCCCCTTGCCGTGCTGATCTACGAGCTCGTCTGGATGCAGCACTCGGCCGAACTCTCGGTCTTCAACGCAATCGTCGTGCTCTCGGCCATCATCGTGATGCAGCCCGTGTGCATCGCCAGAGTGAAGAGGGAGCCGCTTGCCCCGGCCTTCAAGGCGGGCGTGAAGGCGCTTGTCGAATCCCTGGCGGCCGGCGCGAACAACATGTCGGGCGTTGCCCTTGCCACGGCCTCGGCCGGCATCATCGTGGGCTGCGTCTCGCTCGGACTCGGCCAGCAGATCACGAGCTTTGTCGAAGTGCTCTCGATGGGCAACATCTTCCTGCTCATCCTGATCACGGCTCTTGCAAGCCTGCTGCTCGGCATGGGCCTGCCCACGACCGCCAACTACATCATCATGGCTTCGCTTACGGCGCCCGTCATCGTCGAGCTCGCCACGGGCCTGAACGTGCACGGCACGGAAATCGCCATTCCGCTCATCGCCGCACACCTGTTCTGCCTGTACTTCGGCGTGCTTGCCGACGCAACGCCCCCGGTGGGGCTCGCCGCCTACGCCGGCGCCGCCATCGCCAAGGCAGACCCGATCCGCGTGGGCGTGCAGGGCTTCATCTACGACATCCGCACGATGCTGCTGCCCGCGGTGTTCCTCTTCAACGCCGACCTGCTGCTGCTTGGCATCGACAGCTGGCTCGAAGCGCTGCTCATCTTCCTGATGACGAGCCTCGGGATGATGACCTCGGCAAGCGCCATGCAGGGATTCCTCGTGTGCCGCACGAACCTGCTCGACCGCGTGCTGCTGCTCGCAGCCACGGTGCCGCTCGTCTTCCCGTACCTGGTCACCGGTTTCTTCCTGCCGTACGAGATGCGCTGGTGGGGCTACCCGGTTGGCGTCGCGATCACCGCACTTGTCTGGATGATGCAGCTCGCGCGCATGAAGCGCAACCCCGAGCTGCGCCTCGCATAGCGGGAAGCGCCACTTCGGGCCGCCTGAAAGGGCGGCCCGAATCGTTTCAGAAGGGCGCCCAGGCCGCCATCCCGGCCGAGGCGCCTTTATTGCGCCCGCCGCCCGGGCCGCATTGCGGAAAAAATATTTTCCGGCAGGCTCTTGCCGAGCCGTTTTTGGCTCTAAAATCCCATAACATGAAACCTTAGAAAACCAGGGGAATCAATAGCTTTCCGCCTTTAACCTCCATAACTTGAATGTTACAAGGCCAAGGAATCCCCCTGACAGAAAAACGACCCCGAAGGACCCCAACGCATGCGCAAACTCCAATACGGCGTTTGGAAAGGCGTCAAGTACGACAACACCCAGGGCGGCGAGAGCGCCCCGGACGACATTTCCCTTTCCGAGTTCAACCAGTTCAACCCAGGCAATCCGGTCGACGCCATCATCACGGGCTTTGGCTTTCTTGTGTTTGACAGGAATGTGTCCCTTGCCGGCATCCTCGCCCGGTACTACACCCGGGTGCGGGAAACCTCGTGCGGGCGCTGCACGCCGTGCCGCACGGCAACGCTCCTCATCGAGGAGGCGATGGACAAGCTCGTGGCCGGCAAGGCCGACGAGGTCGACTGGGTCAAGTTGAAGGACGACGCTCTGCAGATGCGCATCTCGAGCATGTGCGGCATCGGCAAGACGACGCCCACGGCGCTGCTCGGCGCCCTCGAACACTTCCCCGAGCGGCTCTTTGAGAGCGCCCGCGAGCTCACCGGCGACATGTACACGACGGTCACCGCCAAGTGCATCGAGGCGTGCCCGGCGCACGTGAACGTGCCGCGCTACATCGACTACGTCCGCGACGGCCGTCCGGATCTTGCCGCGGGCGTTCTGCTGCATCACTATCCGCTCGTTGCAACCTGCGGGCGCGTGTGCGTGCGTCCGTGCGAAAAGGCCTGCCGCAGGGGGCTCGTCGATGCGCCGATCGCGATCAAGGACATCAAGCGATACGTGGCGGACAACGCGGGCGACTCCATCGTCAACCTGTTCTCCAGGATGGAGCCGCTCATCGACGACACCAAGGCAAGGGTCGCCGTGGTGGGCGCCGGACCCGCCGGCCTGAACTGCGCCTATCACCTGCTCATGAAGGGATACCCGGTCACGATCTACGACAAGGACAACCAGGCAGGGGGCATGGCGCTGCGCGGCATTCCGCCGTACAGGCTCCCCAAGGGGCTGCTTGCCAAGGAGACGAGCGCCATCGGAGAGCTCGGCGGCAAGTGGAAGTTCGGCCAGAAGCTCGGCGAAGACTTCACCGTCTCGCAGCTTTTCGAAGAAGGGTACGGAGCCGTGTTCCTCGGCATCGGCTGCGCCGAGGGCGCCTTCCTCGGCCTGCCCGACGAGGACCGCTCGATGCCCGGCTACCAGAACGGCATCGACTTCCTGCTCAACATTGAAAAGGGCGTGCACGCCGGCACGCCTCCCGTGATCGAGGGCGACGTCGTGATCGTCGGCTGCGGAAACGTGGCCATGGACTGCTGCCGCTCGGCGCGCCGCATCGCCACGGGCTCGGTGCACGTCGTGTACCGCCGCACCGCGGCCGAGGCCTCGGCCGACGCCGAAGAGATCGAGGCCGCCCAGGCCGAGGGCGTGCAGTTCCACTTCCTCACCAACCCCGTGCAGATCCTCTCCGAGGGCGGCCGCGTCTGCGGCGTGCGCCTCACCCGAATGGAGCTCACCGAGAAGGACGCCCGCGGCCGCCGCGGCGTGCAGCCCGTGCCGGGAAGCGAGTTCGACCTCCCGTGCACGACGCTCATCGCCTCGATCGGCCAGAAGGTCGAGCGCAATGTCTTTGCCGATGCCGACGGCGTGCTCCTTGACCGCCGAGGCAACATTTCCGTCACGCCCGCGCTCGCGACGAGCCGCCCGGGCGTGTTCGCGGGCGGAGACTGCGCAACGGGCCCGACGACGCTCATCGGGGGTCTCGCGCAGGGCAAGCTCGCCGCCGAGTCGATCGACGAGTACCTCTCGCGCGGCTCGGTGGGCTTCACGCCCCGCAACCGCATGGGCGAGATCATCCGCAAGTGCCATCTGCTCGAGGACGGCGCGCCCTACATTCCGCGCGTGAAAAAGCCCCGCAACAAGCTGCCCAGCATTCCGGTCGCCGAGCGCGAAGGCAACTTCCGCGAGGTCGACATCACCTTTTCCAAGGATCAGGCCGAGAACGAAGCCGACCGCTGCATGCGCTGCTACCGGCTCTTCTCCGTCGTCACCCCGCGCCCGATTCCGGGCAACCACAGCACGCTGCCCATGAGCGGCGATGCGGCAAAAAAATAAACGAGCGGAGAGAGAGAAATGAAAGCCTGGATCAACAACAGAGAAATCGAATTCACCGAGGGCGAGACCATCCTTGAAGCCGCCAAGCGCACGGGCATCTTCATTCCGACCCTGTGCGCGTACCTGCCGCTTGACCACACGCCCGGCACCTGCCGCATGTGCCTGGTGCAGGTCGACGGCATGAACGGGCA
Source organism: uncultured Sutterella sp. (assembly GCA_900315045.1). Classification (GTDB taxonomy): domain Bacteria; phylum Pseudomonadota; class Gammaproteobacteria; order Burkholderiales; family Burkholderiaceae_F; genus Duodenibacillus. The sequence continues at coordinate 7,142 of OMXR01000011.1, forward strand.
TCCCGACGGGCTGATCGTGCCCGCGTGCACCTCGGCCCTGCAGGAGGGCATGCGCATCTTCACCCGCAGCGCCCGCGTGCGCGAGATGCAGCAGAGGCAGGTGCGCTGGCTCTTTGCCGACCACGATCAGGACTGCTCGAGCTGCGCGCGCCACGGCAACTGCGAGCTGCAGGACGTGGCCCTTTACGTCGGCATTCAGCGCAACCCCTGCAACGGCAGGTTCCTTGTGAAAAGGAACGTGGACACCTCGAGCCCGAGCCTCGTGCTCGACGCCACCAAGTGCATCCGCTGCGGCCGATGCGTCGAGGTCTGCCGCAAGATTCAGGGCCTCGGCTGCCTCACGATTGACGACATCGGCGCCCACTGCTCGGTCGGCATCAGCCAGGCCGACAAGTGGAATGACTCGCCCCGGTGCGTGAACTGCGGCCAGTGCTCGATCGTCTGCCCGACGGGCGCGATCGGCGAAAAGGATGAAACCGAGACCGCGATCGACTGGTTCATCGATCCCGACATCAAGACCGTCGTCGCATTCGCCCCGTCCGTGCGTGTCACGATCGGCGACTCGTTCGGCATCCCGGCTGGCGAGAACTGCGAAAAGCGTCTCATCGCCGCATTGAAGCACATGGGCGCCGACTACGTGTGCGACGTGAACTGGGCAGCCGACGTGACGATCATGGAGGAGGGCACGGAGCTGCTTGAGCGCATTCAGAACGGCGGCACGCTGCCCATGATGACGAGCTGCTGCCCGGGCTGGGTGAACTTTGCCGAAAAACTCCATCCGAAGGTGCTGCCGAACCTCTCGACCACGCGCTCGCCTCAGGCCATCTTCGGCGCGCTCGCCAAGACGTGGTTTGCCAAAGAGCACGGAATCGACCCGAAGAAGCTGCGCTTCATCTCAATCATGCCCTGCACGGCGAAGAAGGATGAATGCGCGCGCGAGCAGCTCTCGCGCGACGGCGTTCGCGACACCGACCTCGTGCTCACGGTGCGCGAGCTCTCGCGTCTGCTGCGCCGCCACGGACTGCGCCTTGACACCATGCGCGAGGAAGCCGACTACGACTCGCCATTCATGAGCCAGAACACGGGCGCCGCGGTAATCTTCGGCGTCACGGGCGGCGTGATGGAAGCGGCGATCCGCACCGTGCACCACGTCGTCATCGGCAAGGAGCTCGGCCCGGTCGAATACCAGCCCGTGCGCGGCATGGACTGGCTCAAGGAGGCCGAAGTTGATCTCGGCGAGAAGGGCAAGGTGAGAATCGCCGTGGTCCACGGACTGAGAAACGCCGAAAAGATGTGCCGGCAGATCGAGGAGGGCAGCAGCCCGTACCACTTCATCGAAGTGATGGCGTGCCCCGGCGGGTGCGTCGACGGCGGCGGCAACCCGCGCAAGAAAAACAGCTACCTTGAGACGCAGGCGGCGCGCACCGAGGGCATCTACAAGCTCGACCGCGAGCGGCCGATCCGCCAGAGCCACAACAACCCCGACGTCGTGCGGCTTTACAAGGAGTTCCTCGGTAAGCCCTGCGGACACCTCAGCCACGAGCTGCTCCACACGCACTACAAGGACAGGACGAGCAAGGGCAAGGTGATGAGCATCACCGATATCTGGAAGGAAGTGAAGCTCGGATAGAGCGGCACGCTCCCCGGCGCACAGAGCCCCGAAATTCGGGGCTCTCTTTTTCAGCGCCGGTTCTCCGCGCCGGACTCGAAGGATCGGAAACCGGGGAGAGGGCGACGGAGGAAAGACGGTTCGGCCAAAATACGATTGGATCGAGTTTTAGCAGAGACCCGGACCGGGACAGGGGCGGCAAGGAAATCCAGGCCTCGAACTCCCGGCCGACGCAGGCACGAGCGCAGCAGCCGGAAGAGGCGGCACGGGGAGGCATGCTTCCGAAAGGCTCGTCGCTCTTGTAACTGGTGCAACTTCAAGCATCAGATGAATTATTCTTATTTATTTTCAATATCCTGAAATTGATGCCTCTGCGCCGTCCAGTTCCCGCTAGGCGCCGAAACGCTCAGCCTCCATGCCTTCCCGGTAGAGCGTCCAAGGCTCGGCCAGACGCGCCTGCCTGCAAAGCTTGAGAACGAAAAAACTCAAGGCACCGATTGTACCGAAGCGCCATCAAACCGTCTCAAGAAAAACTACCGTATTTCCGATATGCGAACCGTCGCGGAGACGCATTCCGCGCTCAGCGCACTCTGCAGAGCGAATGCTTTTCGTCGCCGCGCATGCCGGGCTCGTACAGCGTCCAGGGCGAAGTCTTCATGCGCTGCGCGTCGCGCTGCGCGACAAGGTCCCGGATGTCGCTGCCCGCGACCGTCGCGGCGATCCGCTGCATGATGTCGCGGTTCATCTTGCGCAGCGCCGCCTTCTGTCGCTTGTTCGCATACATCGCCGCATCGGCCATGTGCATCAGATCGTCAAGCCCGCTCTTGCCTTCCTGGCCGATCACGGACACGCCGATGCTGATGTGCACGTCCATCTCGCGCAGCTCCGGGCTGGCCTCGAACTGCCGGTTGATTTCCGTGGCAAGGCGGAAGATCTCCTCCTTGGGCGTGTCGGGCAGGTAGGCTGCAAACTCGTCGCCCCCGAGGCGCGCCACGCCGGGCACGATGGACTTGAGCAGCGCGGCGACCATCTGCAGGCACCGGTCTCCGGCCTTGTGCCCGTAGCGGTCGTTGAGCTGCTTGAACTGATCAAGGTCGGCCAGAATCACGCCGCCCACCTTGGAAGGCTTGGCGCTTTCATAGAAGTAGCGTCGGTTGAAGACGTTCGTGAGCTGATCGACATGGCTCGAGAGCCAGAGCGAATGGCTCGCGCGATGCTCGGTGGTCATGTCGCGCAGCAGCGCGATCTGCCCTGTGATCTCGCCCTTGGCGTCAAGGATGTCCCGGATGACATACCGGACGAAGGTCTCGCCGGCCTCCCGACTCATGGCATCGTTCAGGCTGATGTCGGGGAAGTCGCGACGGATGAGCTCGGAAAACTTCCCTTCAAAATCCCCGTTGGGCAGGCAGCGCATGTGCTCGAGCTCGGCACCCCCCACATTACGGAACATCTGCTCGGCAAAGGGATTTGCGAGCCGGACGCGGTTCTGCCTGTCCAGAATCAGAGCGCCGAGCGGAATATTGGCAAGCAGGTGTGACAGCTCGGCCTGAACGCGCCAGAAGTCGGTGACGTCGCGCGCCACGCCGCAGGTTCCAAGGATGGCGCCGTCCGTGTCCCGAATAGCATTCTTGTACGTTGCAAAGCGCCTGATTTCGCTGCCGACGGCGACGGTTTCCTCGAAAACCCCCAGCTTTCCGGTATTGAGCACAATGGCATCGCTTTCCTTGCAGGCGATCGGGCTGTTCTCGAACTCCTCTTCGGTAAGTCCCCAGATGAACGCATGGGACTTTTCCATGCATTCGGCTTCAGTCTTTCCCGCCATTTTGAGGAACGAGTCGCTCATCGCATAGTGCAGGCCGTCGCTTCCCTTGATCCAGGCGCAGTCGGGAACCGTCTTCAGGAACGTCCGGAAATAGAGGTTATTCCATTCCAGATTGGCAAGGCGGGTGAGGCGGGCGACAAGGGCGTTGAGCCGGCAGGCAAACTCGCGCTGACCGGGATTGACCCAGACGTCCATGAGCGCCTCCGTGCCGCTCTCGGGAAAGCCGCCCTCCGTGACGAGGATCAGTTCGGAGCAGGGCAGGGCGCAAAGAGCATCGGCATCCATCCCCCGGGCAATCACGACATCCCGCCTTCTGTGCGTCTGGGCCGAGAGTCCGTCAAGGGTCTGAACGACTTCAAGCGAAACACCGTGCTGCGGCTTTACAGCTTCGGCAATCCGGACATATCCGGCATCCAGCCCGATCAGCCTCAGGCAAATCGTCGTCACGCGCATAAACGGCCCTCGCTACTTGGAAATGGAATGATGGCGGCATTGTAGCCACTAATCGTTAACCCTGAGAACGCGGATGATTGCCCAGGGAAAACAATGGACATTTTCCCAAGTTTGCGATCTTCCCCCGGGCCTTCCCGCATGCCGCTGCCCGGAGCAAAGCCGCTTGCGGCGGGCTGTCCCGAGCGCAAACCGCACGCGCGCCCCTCCGGACAGGCGGCAGGCCCCAAGCAAGCAGGTATACTAAAGGGAGCCTTTCCCGTCTTTTATCTGATGCAACATTCTACATCAGAAGACTCTTTTTTATTTATTTTCAATAAATTGTCTGACAACATTACTTTGAATCCGCTTGACGTGCTCTACCGCGACGAGCGCCTTGCCGTCATCAGCAAGCCCGAGGGCATGATGGTGCACCGCACCAAGATCGCAAGCCGCGAGACGGTGTTTCTCGTGGACATCGCCAGAGCACAGTTTGCTTCGCGCATCTACCCGGTGCACCGGCTCGACCGGGGCACCTCGGGCGCGATGCTCATCGCGTTTGATGCGCAGACGGCGCGGGCGCTTGGCGAAGAGATGATGGCGGGCGCCATCAGCAAGACCTACCTTGCGCTCTGCCGGGGCTGGATAGAGGAGGAAACGCTCGTCGACAAGCCGCTTGGCGCCGTGAAGGACGATCTCATCGCAGAAGGTGCTGAAGAGCTCAAGCCCGCGCGCACGCGCATCGTGCCGCTTGTCAAGACGGAGGTGCCGGTCGCCTGCAGCCCCTACGAGCGCACGCGCCTCACGCTCCTGGAAGCCCTTCCCGAGCACGGCCGCCGGCACCAGATCCGCCGTCATCTGAAGTCCATCTCGCACCCGCTCATCGGCGACGCAACCTACGGCAAGGGTCCGCTCAACCGGGCGCTCTCCGAATACTTCGGCGGCGCAAGGCTCTACCTGCACAGCGCCAGCATCGGCTTTACCCATCCGGTCACAGGCGAGCGGATGCGCGTGCAGGCTCCGCTCACCGGACTCTTCAGGCGCGTCGCGGAAAGCCTGAGAGAAGGGGCCGCAGCCTAGAGCTGCTCGACCTTGATGCCGGCCTTTTTCAGAAACTGAATGCCCAGGTCGTCGCGGTAGATCTCGTGGTAATACACCGCCTCGATGCCGCATTTCTGGATGAGCAGGGCGCAGTGAATGCAGGGGCTGTGCGTGACGTAAATGCTTGCGCCATGGCTTGAGTAGCCGTTGTAGGCGAGCTTGGCCACCGCGTTGAGCTCGGCATGCTGCACTTCGGGACGGGTCACGAGCTTGCCGTCGACCTCAATCTCGCAGCAGTTGTCGTACCCCGTAGGCATGCCGTTCCAGCCAAAGGAAATGATCGAGTTGTTCTTGACGATCACGCAGCCCACCTGAAGGCGCCTGGCGTAGCTGCGCTTGGCGGCGATCTGCGCGATCTGCATGTACATCTGGTTGTCTTTTCTGATATCCATCGCACTCAGGCTCATGCACGGGGCCTGGCCTGCCTCCTCAAAACAAACATCCTGCCCGGGACTCGGCGCGCGCCCGCCCGCTCAGCACAGAATAGACATTTTGGCACGAGAGGCACTCCTGCCGATAGGCCTGGAGCCATTCTATTTGAGGTTTCTCCGGAGACTTGAAGAGCAGGGGCACTGTTGCCAACCGCTGGCGCCTTCGCTAATATGAAGTAATACAAACCTTTAATACTTCTTACGCTAGGAGAGTATCTTGAAACTCAAGCTTGCCGCTCTGGCTGCCCTCGCGGCCGCATCCTTCGCCGCCGAGGCACACTTCGGGATGGTGATTCCCGACAAGGCCGCCGTGGCCGATCAGAAGGCTTCCACCGTGAATCTCACCATCGCCTTTGCCCACCCATTTGAGCAGAACGGGATGACGATGGCGAGGCCCCGCGCGTTCTACGCCGTGGCCGACGAGAAGAAAATCGACCTCATGAAGACCCTGAAGCCCGCCAGGTTCCTCGGCAAGTCCGCCTGGAAGAGCGCCTTTGCCGCGAAAAAGCCTGGCGTGTACCAGTTCGTCGTGGAACCCGAACCGTACTGGGAGCCCGCCGAGGACAAGTTCATCGTGCACTACACGAAGGTCGTGGTGCCCGCCTACGGCGAGGAGGAGGACTGGGATAAGCCCGCCGGCGTGAAGACCGAGATCGTGCCGCTTACGCGCCCCTTCGGCAACTGGGCCGGCAACACGTTCCAGGGCGTCGTTCTCGTTGACGGCAAGCCCGTGCCCGGCGCCGAGGTGGAGGTCGAGTACTACAACAGGGACGGCAAGAAGAAGGCGCCCACCGACCATCACGTCACGCAGGTCGTGAAGGCTGACAGCAACGGCGTGTTCACGTACACTGCCCCCTGGGCCGGCTGGTGGGGCTTTGCAGCGCTCACCGATGCCGACTACAAGCTCAAGCAGGACGGCAAGGACAAGGATGTTGAACTGGGTGCCGTTCTCTGGACCAAGTTCGACTGATCTGACTGACGCTCATGCATATTTCTGAAGGCGTTCTCTCGGCTCCGGTGCTCATCGCCGGAGCCGTATTTGCGGCAGGGGGCATCGCTCTCGGGCTGAAGAAGCTGCGCGACGACCGGCTGATGACGGCCGGGCTGCTGGGCGCGGCCTTTTTCGTCGCTTCCCTCATTCACGTGCCCGTGGGCTTTTCGAGCGCCCACCTGATTCTGAACGGACTCGTGGGCGTTCTTCTCGGCTGGGGCGCCGTGCCCGTCATCTTCATCGCCCTGCTGCTGCAGGGGCTCATCCTGCAGTTCGGCGGACTCACGGTGCTCGGCGTGAACACCGTCACGATGGGGGCGGGGGCTCTTGCCGCGCACTACCTGTTCCGCGCCGTGAGCGGCGGGCAGACCGGAAGTCGCTTCACCGCTGCGGCCGCGCTTGCGGGCGCAGCGGGAATCCTTGTGAGCAGCCTGCTCACGGCTGCCGCGCTCGTATTCACCGAAGAGGGGTTCTGGGCAGCCGCTGCTGCGCTCCTTGCCGCGCACCTGCCGATCATGGTCGCCGAAGGCGTCATCACGGCAATCGTGTGCCGGTATCTGCTCAAGGCCGCTCCCGATCTTTTCTCAGGAAATTCGCTGTGAAAAAACTCCTTTGCTCGGCGCTCATCGCGCCCGTCATCGCGTTTTCGGCTGAAGCGCTCGCCCACCGGGTGAACCTTTTTGCCTGGGTCGAGGGCGACGCGGTTCAGGCCGAAGCCAAATTCTCCGGCGGCTCGCGCGCGAGAAACGCCAGGATCACGGCCACGGACAAGGCGACCGGCAAGCTGATCGCAAGCGGCACGACCGACGGCAAGGGCGCCTGGCACTTTGCGCTTGACGCGAAGACGCGCTCGGCGGCGCACGACATCCTTCTGGTGATCGACGCGGGCGAGGGCCACCGCAACGAGTGGACCGTTCCCGCAAGCGACTTCGCCCAGGGCGCTGCCGCCCCTGAACCCCCTTCCGGGCAGCCCGCGCAGGAACCCGCGCCGCAGCCAAGCGCCGCCCCGGCGCCCGGCGTCTGCGTGAGCAGGGCCGAACTCGAGGCGATCGTCAGCCGCGCGCTCGACGCCAGGCTCGCTCCCGTGATGCGCGCCGTTGCGCAAAACCGGGACGAGGGCCCGAAGCTCTCCGAGATCGTGGGCGGCATCGGCTGGATCGTGGGACTGTTCGGCATTGCAGCATATCTGCGCAGGCGCCGCTCCGAGTAGGATGATGGCGATCGACCCCAGAGTACGGATTACTGCCGGAGCCCTGCTTGCCTGCGCAAGCGCCGTGGTTCCGAGCATTGCCGCAGCGGCGCTCTCAGCCGCCTGCGCCGCGCTTTTTGCCGCCGCGCTGCCCGCGCCAGCGCGTGCAACCGCGCTCGGACGCCTTGCCTCGGTGAACGCGTTCCTCATTTTCATCTGGCTCTTCACCCCGTTCACCGTGCCGGGGGAAGCGGCCTTTCACGTGTTCGGCCTGCCCGCAAGCCGCGCCGGGCTCTCGATTGCGCTTCTGGCAACCCTCAAGTGCAACGCAGCCTTTCTCTGGTTCACGGCCGCTACGGGCACCATGACGCTCACTGAGTTCGCAAGGGGCCTCACGGGGCTTCGCTTTCCCGCAAGGCTCGTGTCGCTGCTGCTGCTCACCGCGCGCCAGATCGGCACCTTCTCGGAGATTTCCGCGCAGCTGCGCCAGGCGGCCAGACTGAGGGCCTTCCAGCCCCGGCTCGACCGGCGCACGTACCGCACGCTCGCGAGCTTTGTCGCCATTCTCCTGCTGCGCGCCTTCGGCAAAAGCCGCGCGATGCAGGACGCGCTCAAGCTTCGCGCCTTCAGCGGCACATGGCCGCGCCCCGAATCCGCAAGGCTCGCCGCAGCCGACTGGACCGTGCTCGGCCTTGCAGCCCTTGCCACCCTTATCATTGCCTGCGTCTCGATTCTTCTGCCCTAAAGCGCCATGTCCGGAAAACACCTTCTGCAAGTCAAGAACCTCTCGTTCGGATTCACGGGGACATCCCGTCTGTTTGACGGAGCCTCGCTCACGATCCACGAGGAGGACCGGATCGGTCTCTGGGCCGACAACGGCTCAGGCAAGACGACGCTTCTGCGCATCATCACCGGACTGCAGAAGGCCGACGCGATGGAATTCACGCTTGACGGCAAGCCGGTTACGGACGAGCAGGGATTCCGGCAAGTGCGCAAAAGCTTCGGCTTTGTTCTGCAGAATGCCGAAGACCAGCTCTTTTTCCCCGAAGTGATCGATGACGTGATGTTCGGGCCGCTCAATCTGGGCCTCTCCGAGACCGAGGCGCGCAAGGCCGCTCTTGAGGCTCTTTCCAGACTCGGCATCAGCCAGCTTGCTAACGCCGATTCCTTCCGGCTCTCGGGCGGTCAGAAGCGCCTTGTCTCCATTGCCTCGATCCTGGCGATGCGCCCGGTCGGGCTGCTGCTCGACGAGCCGACGACGGGGCTCGATGCCAAGGCAAGGGCGCGCCTGATCGAAGTGCTCGGCGCGCTCGACGGGCCGCGCCTCATCGTGAGCCACGACATGGCGTTTCTGCGCGCGGTTTCCAACCGCCTTGTGAGCATTGAAAACGGGCATCTGGTGCCCTTGAATTTCCCGGCCGGTGAGCACTTTTCCTGAGCCAAACTGCAAAAATATCTCGCTTTTCACGGTTTTCCGCTCTCGTTTGCTGAAATCCCTAGCATTTTCAAGTGTTCTAAGCGTATATTTGGGAATCATCGTTTTCACTCTTATCCGAAAGGAGAATCACCCATGAACAAAGTTGAACTGGTTGCCGCCGTTGCCGAGCAGACCGGCCTCACCAAGGCTCAGGCTCTGGCCGCCGTCAAGGCCTTCACGGACGTGGTCGTTGCCAAGGTTGCCGCCGAAGAAGACGTGCAGCTGATCGGCTTTGGCACGTTCGCAGCCAAGAAGGTTGCCGCCCGCACCGGCCGCAATCCCTCCACCGGCGCCGAGATCAAGATCGCGGCCAAGACGGTTCCCGTCTTCAAGGCCGGCAAGGCCTTCAAGGACGTGGTCAACGCTCCCAAGAAGAAGACCCGCGCCCGCAAGGCCTAATGGGTTTCTCCGCAAGCGCGCTTCCGAAGGGCCGAGCCCCGGGGGCGCGCATGAAGAGGGCGGCTCTTTCGGGGGCCGCTCTTTTTTCGTGTGGAGTGCGCCGATTCCGCCGATCGCATTGCTGGACTACAATGAGCAAAGGGCCGCGCAAATGGATATCAGCGCGCGGTTCGGAAACAGCAAAGGAGGGCGCATGCAGAAACGATTCAAACTCACACTGGCTGCGGCTTTCGCAGCTCTGATTCTGTCCGGATGCCAGACGATGCAGGACGTGCCGGCCGACGACAAGGCTCCCGTGGTCAACATCTCCCAGGTTCTTGATCCGCCGCCAGCCAAAGGAAGCATCCAGCAGAGAAACGACGAAAGGTTCAACGCTCTCGGCCAGGAACTGCGCAAAACGCCGCGCGGCAAGCGAATTCAGATTGACGCCGACCGCTGCTTCCCCGAGCCGCTGCGGCTCTGGATGGGCCAGACGATCGGCGTGGAACTGTCCAAGGAGAAGACGCCCGAGACATGGCGCCTGATGGACATGGCCCAGCCCATTCTTCTTGTCTCGCAAAGAAAGGCCAAGAAATACTTTTCGCGTCCCCGGCCCTTTGCCGAGTTCAATCCCAAGGATCAGACCTGCAGGCCCGACCAGCGCAAAGGCCTAGGCAACTACAAGAGCTACCCCTCGGGACACACGATCACGGGCTGGTTCGCCGCTCTGGTCTTTACCTCGCTTGTGCCTCAGAAGGCCGAAGCCATTCTGCGCGAAGGCTACACGATGGGCGAGAGCCGCTGGATCTGCGGCGCGCACTGGAAGAGCGACGTTGAGGCGGGACGCACTTCCGGCGCCGCGCTCTTTGCCCGCGCCGTGGGCGATCCCTCGTTCCGCACCCAGATGGATCGCGCCCGGGAAGAGTTGCAGAGCAAGCTGCAATAGAAGCCCCGGGTGAGAGCAGGCCGCGGAAAACCGAAAGTCGGTTCCGCGGCCTTTTCCGTCTTGAGAGGCCGGATCCGAAGCGCCAAGCCGCCTGCCCGGATCCAGCCATGCAGCGCAAAGCGCTGGATCTTCAGCAGATGCGTCTGGTTGCAGGTGTTGATCCAATCGAGCGACGGATACCAGATCGAGCCTTCTGTCATGCTCGGGATCCGGCAGGAACCGGGCGGGGAGGGAGAGGCCGGTCAAGCTCCGGCAGCCGCGGCGTACAGGCTCTTGAGCCTGCGCTTGCTGACGTACATGCTGTGGTCTGCGCGCTCGAAGACGTCGTTCACGCAGCTGTTTGTCTCAAACCTGGCCATGCCGCAGGCGCAAATGGGCCGGCCGGGAGCAAATTCGCTTTCGGTATAGCTTTCGGCCTTCCGGACCAACTCGTCAATGTTCTCATAGTCCCGTCCCTGGCAGATCACGACAAACTCGTCCCCGCCCATGCGGAAGACGGGGCTATGGCTGAACACGTTGCAGATGTGCCTGCCGGCTTCTCTCAGGTACTGGTCCCCGGCGCGGTGTCCTTGCGTGTCGTTGACCGTCTTCAGATCATTGAGATCCATCACTACCACGGCAAAATTCCCGACCGTCCGCTCCTTGATCTGCCGATCGAGCCGGGTTTTCGCCTCCGCGTAGGCGTTGCGGTTCTTCAGGCCGGTAAGCACATCGGTATGCGCCTCATCCCGGATCTGGGCAATGCGCCTTGCGTAGTCCTCCTCGTGGCGCACTGCGGCGTCAATGTCCTGCAAGCCCACGATCAGGCGCTTTTCGCCTTCTTCGGCAACCAGCACGGCCTTGAGCTGCACGTACTTCGCCCGCTCTCCGAAATGGATCCGGTAGCTCAGCGTAAAAATGCCGCAGCGCTCAATCTCGCGCAGGACGCTTTCCTTGCTGAAGAGGGAAAGGAACCGCTCCTGGTCCTCCTTCACGAGCACGCCGCGGATGTTCTCCCGGGATGCCTCGAAAAACCGTCCGCCTTCCTTGGGCACGGCAAAGGCTTCGTACTGGGCGACCGAGCGGTATTCCTGGTAGTAATCCGTTTCAGGATCCACGTCATAGATGCAGATGAACTCACCGACGAGCGCATTCACGCGGGCGTACGCCCTGTGCTCGCCCTTGAGCCGCTCGGCAAGGAGTCTTCTGCGCTCATCATCCTTTTCGCCGGCAATGACCCTGAAGCGCAGCACGCTGGTTCCCAGCATGAGCGCCATGCTGTAAAGCGGCAGGTACGGGAACCACAGCTGCAGAACCAGAAATGCCGAGGCGACCAGGCCGAAAAACGCAATGGCGCGGTAGCGCTGCCGCAGCTCTGCGGGGCGGCTGCGCTGGACGGCGGGGGAAAGCGCATAGATGGAAACGCAAAGAAGCAGCACGATCACGGCGGCAAGGAGCACGTACCGCGCCGCAAGCGCCTTGTACACGCACTGGGCATCAACGGAGAAGAGGACCGGCGCGAAGACATTCACGGCTACCGTCGCCGCAACGACCACGAAATACCCGCGGCCCACCAGATCGAGCACCCGGCCTTCGGCCCGGTCCGCCTCCAGATAGGCAACGGCAAACTGCGTCCAGAGCATGACGGCAAGCGCCATGCTGACGAAATAGAGCGAGGTGTCAACAAAAAGCAGCGAAGGGATCTTGAGGGACTCGATGATGCCCCAGAGAATGTCGGTCGCGTAGTAGGCAAGCACCGCCAGAAGAAACCTTCTGTACCTGCGCTGAGCCTTCAGGGCAAGGCCGGAGCGGTTGAGAAAGATCTCCTCGTTCTCAATCAGCAGCACTAAAACCGCGATCACCCCAATTGCTGAGTAGTACATGAATGAACTTCCCCCGTTGCAATGTCAACCGTCGCAAAAGCACCACGCGAACAGTCTCAAACCACTTTTTCCGCCTGTCTTCATTTCATTTTGACGATTATAGGCGCAAAATACGCCCCCGTTCCTTTTAATGAGTCATGTCGTGATTTTGTTCTGCGAGCCTCGCCAGCCAGAAGCCGCTTCAGTCTCGGCTTCTGGCGCAAAATGGAAACACTGCGCAGCGCAGGCGCGAATTTGCCTTCCGGCGCGGTTAAAATCTAATATGGCTATTTTTGTTGCAAACTTGAATTGTCGAGGCTGACAGTGAAACTCAAACATTCCGCCGCCGTTCTTGCCTGCGCCATCCTGTGCCTGAATTCAACCGGCTGCTCGCTCTTTCAGACTGAGCCTGCCCCCGTTCAGGAGCCTGCGCCGCAGCCGCTCAAGATCGACGGAAGCAGTTTCGTTCCGCCGCCGCCCACGCAGGAATCCTCCACGCAGAAAACCGACGAGGACTCGCTTGTGATGAGCCTTGCGCTCCGGGACACCGAGCGCGGGAAACGAGCAGCGCAGGACATGGATCTCACAAAGTTCTGGCGTCTGATGGTTCGGTATTCCAAGGTGAGCGGCCGTAACATCACGCCCAAGTCGCTGCCCGCAACGCACAAGCTGCTGGTGATAACCTGGCGTACGGCCAGGCTTGCCGCGGTGGCGGCCGACAAGCACTATCCGAGAAAGCGTCCCTGGGTCGACTTCCTTGCCGAGGACGAGACCTGCAGGCCGGATCTGAAGGCCTCTGCCGCGAGCGAGGATTCCTTTGCCTCGTCGTTCACGACGCGCATCTGGTCCGTTGCGCTTGCGCTCTCGGCCGTGCTTCCGAGCCGCTCGGACGCGATCGTGCGCGAAGCCGTGGAAATCACCACGAACCGCTGGATCTGCGGCCTCGCATGGAAGAGCGATGTCGAGGCGGGCAGGGTGCTCGGCTCGGCCGTATACAGTCAGCTGAGCGGCGAGCCCAAGTATCAGGAACTGCTCAGAAAAGCACGTGCCGAACTTCTTGCCTCGCACTAGGCCATTCTTCCCGAGCCCTGCAGCAAGAACGTTGTTTAAGGTTGTTTCAATGCGCACCAAAGTCTTCACCGCCTGCTTGTGCCTGCTCTTCGTTTCCGGATGCGGAAACGAGGACTACACGTCTCTGGTGCGCAACGGATTCTGGGCGGGAAACCGCGTCAGCCCGATCAGCAGCGCGGTCGACACCTGGCAGGGGTGCTTTTCCGGCAGCCAGAGCTGGAAGACGGTTCACGACAAGAACAATCAGGCAAGCGTCGTCTTCACCTGCCGCCTGGGCAAGAACTACACAAGGGGCCTTCTCGACCTGATGAAGAATCTCCATGCACTCGCTTCGCGCCACACGGACGCCAAGGGCGAATTCAGGAAAATCTTCGCCAAGGATCTTGCCGGGGCTTCGGATCTCAGGAACGTTACCTTGAAGCTCACTTTCCCGGTTGCCAATCCGCGCAGCTTCAGCGCCGACAAGACCACGCCCGCCTTCATCGGCGAGTGGGGCGACGGAACCGAGCTGCCGATCGGAACAGTCACGACCGAGGACATGGTCAATACGATGTTCCGCATCCCGATCGTCCCGGCCGGCGGAAGCCAGAAACGGGTTCTTGACGTGGGCAGGACTCTGCAAAACGAGATGCAGCGGCTGATCGGCGCCTATTTTGAGCACAAGAAGATCAATTTCGGCGTGACCAGCATCACCCAGGACGGCAAGACCTACGCGAACCTGAACGACAACAACGGCAAGCCGCTGCTCATCGAGTACCCGTACTACAAGGTCACTTCCGAAAATGTCGAGCAGGCCGTCAACTCCCTGCTGGTGCCGAACACCCTGCAATGCAACCGGTGGTACGAATCGCGCATGCGGGGATTGCTCGGGAGCTCGGAAAAACGCGGCGAGTTCGAGGCTTTCAACTCGCTGTGCCGCATGGATCCGCGCATGGAGCCGGGATACTCGGCGACAACCCGGGTGGGCTACGAGGTCGTCTCCGACAGGCAGTATGCGATGGCCAGACGCTTCATGTACCAGCTCCACAACAGCGTCGTAAACGAAACCACCTGCAGGCCGGACTACTGGGATGAAGCCGTTGACGTCATCAATGAGTTCGGCAACGACGAGACCAAGGCACGGGCGGCCCGCGAGGTGGAAGTCTGGAAAAACAGATGCCTCACCCGAACCAGCGAGAACGGGTTCACCTACCTCAGAAAGGCGGCGCTTTTCCGGGCCGCCTCGCCCCATGTCTGCTCGAGCGGCGTGGCCGAAGCCATGTACGACCGCAGAAACATGGTGCATCTGTCCGAGCGGGACAAGGCCTTCATTGACCGCAAATTCAAGGCGATCCGGGAGCAATGCGCTTCTGTCGGCAAAATCGCGGGCATCGCTTCGTCGCCCGAAGCAAGCGACCTGATCAGCCCTCCCGGCACCAAGGACGCCAAGAGCCTGCAGGAGGTCGCCGCCAACATCGACTACTACGTGTCCGTCTTCTTCTGCAAGGACAAGGACAATCCAGACAGTCCCTGCCACAAGCCCGGTTACATCGAACGGCTGAAGAGCGACGAATATGCCGCCTTCAAGCGGCTGACTGATGCCAGCCCGGAACGATACAACCTGATCGAGGAGCTGGTTTGCGGCGAACTCGGCTACTGCAGCTACGGCGTTCTGAGCGACATCTACTTTGCCGACGCCCTGAAGGCTGGCGAGAGCGCGGTGCCGCTCTCAAGCCATCAGACGGCCGGACTGGCATCCGTGCCAGAGACAGCCGAGCCGGCGGCTTCCGCAGCAGCAGGGGCGGGCGGACAGCAATCGGCTCAGGCCGAAGAGGCTGCCGCCAAAGACGCGGCGCCTCAGGCGAAAGCTCAGCCCAGTCAGGCGGCCTCGGTCAAGGCCGACGCCGCCCGGGTAAAGGCAAAGGCTGCGCAGCCGGCTTCCGCCAAAGGCCGGGTTGCTCAGGCGAAGGCCAAAGTTCAGCAACCCGCTTCCGGCAAGGGCAAGGCCGATCAGAAGAAGTCCGGCAACCAGAAGCCTGCCACCGCCAAGGGGAGCCGCGCTCGGAGCAAGACTCAGGCGCAGCGCTCCGCCTCCAGAAAGACGGAAAAGAAATAGCCGGCGCATTCGGGCTGAATCAGCGCAGCAGACTGCAGAAGGAGACCGCATTCTTCTGCAGTTTTTTGTTTCTGGAGTTTTACGAGGCGAAGGCCTCGTTCAGGATCGCGATGGGAATGCGCTCCTGCTCAAGACGCAGCCGGCCCGAGCGCAGATAATCCCAGAGCGCAAGCTCGCTCTCGGTGAGGCCTTCGGCGGGGCACGGGATTTCGCGGGTGGGATCGGCAACCGCCAGGTGCGCAAAACGCTCGGCCGCAGACCGGTCCATCAGCACGGACTGCACGCCGGGCAGCCACCCCCGCAGTCTTGCCAGGATCGCAAGCCCGTGCTGGTCGAGATCACCCATGTAGCGGATGCAGGTGTGCTTCATCCAGCTCACGCGCGCAAGCATGTCGACCGCGGCGCCCATGCCGATCACGACGAGCGTGTCCGGACGCACCCGAATGGAAAGCCCGGTCTGCAGGTTTTCCAGAACGGCGACCCTTCGGGGCGGACGGATCGCCGCCTCGAACACTTCGGGCGGCAGAGCCACCATCGCCTCCGCGGGCAGCCCCGGCACCAGGATGTCGGCGTGCCGCACCCGAATGAGAGGGCTCGGCGTGCGCAGCGCCCATCGCGTTTCGATGTCGGCCGCCCTGAGCGGCTCGGCAAGCCCCATCATCTCGGTGAGGATCGGTGCCGCCAGAGACCGATTGCGCTCCAGCCACTTGCTGTCGACGCCCTCGATGGGAAGCTCGCGCACGAAGCACCCGGCCTTCTCATGCCGGGACAGCCAGGTAACGGCTACGCAAAGCCTGTCAAATTCATCCGGCTCGCTTTCCATCAAAAACCCCGTCTGATGCAAAAGCGCGGCGGCAAGGCAGGGAGACGCGCCGCGCAGCCGGACAAGCGCCCGGGCGTAGCGCTTTGCCAAAGCGGGGCCCTCAGGCATGAGAGCAAACGCTCCCCTGGCGCCCAGAACTTCAACCGCAGCAAGCGTTTCCCGGATCCCCGCCTGAAGCCAGCGCACGGGCTCGCTCTCCAGGCGCACCTCCTGCGGGCAGTCGGCCGCGATCCGCTTCCAGCTCTCGAGCCACGCGCGGTATGCGGCAATGTCGCCGAGCACTTCCTGGCGCTCGGGCTTGAGGACGAACCGGATCGGCGCCCAGGGCTTGCCCAGGTATTCGCGCGCGAGCCACTCGCTGCCGTGCTTTTGGAACGCGCGCGCAAGCCGACAGCCGATCTCCCGGCAGCTCCTAAGCATCGGGCGCATCCTCGGGCGGCTGCTCTGCGGCCGGTCCGCCGAGCATGCTGCTCACGCGCTCGGGCGACATGTTGAGCACGCTTGAGATCCGCCGCTCGGCGCAGGACACGTACGAGAACGAGCCGATGTAGGGCTCGAGCGTATAGAGCGCCTTCTCGGGCGTTGCAATCACGGGCTGGAAGCCGAAGTCCATGAAGATGCGCATGGAGATGTCCGTGAATTCGCTGTCGGCCTTGTCAAAGGCCTCATCCATCACCACGGGCGCATACCTGGGCTTGACCGCCCGGGTGCCGCCAAGCTGGTAGCGCAGCGCTGCCACCAGGCACGTCATGGTGAGCTTCTGCCTCTGTCCGCCGGACTTGCCCGCGCCGCTGTCAAAGACCTCGATCGTGCCGCCCGCATCGTCGAACTCGATTCCCTGAAACGTGACGTGCTCGCGCACGTCGAGCACGCGCTCGCGCCACAGGCGGCTCTGGGGATTGTCCTCATTGAGCCGCGCGATCAGCTCGGAGAGCTTGACGAAGTATCTTTCGGCCTCGGCCTGTCCGTGCACATCGGCGCTTTCCTGCATGACCGCCCCCTGCAGTTCGCGGAATTCCCGCACTTCGGGCAGCTGCCTGTCGCGCACGGCAATGCGCAGGTGCGTCTCGCGTCCCTCGGTGCGGTTGAATGCGACCTCGGCAAGCGAGTCGTTCACCTCCTTCATGCGGGATTTGATCTGGCGCCGTTCGATGTCAAGCTCGCGCGCGAGGTCGATGAGATTCTGCCTAGCGTGGTTCTCGAGCAGATCCCTGAACCGCGCCTCGTACCGGGGCAGGCCGTCGGTCTGCAGATCCTCCAGGCGCGCGAAATAGTCGGCGGCAAAGAGCTCGCTTTCGCCCAAGTTGGCCGCCTCCGCAGGCCAGCGTTGGCGGAACCGGGCAAACAGCACGATCATCTGGCCCTTTTGCTCCTCGCGCTGCACGGCCGCCTTCTGCTCGGCGCCGGCGAGCCGCTGTCCGAGGCCAGAGGCTCTGCCCGGAAGATTCTTTTCGGTGAGGGCCGCATCCGGGTGAGCATCAAAATCGTTTCCGTCCAGCGCTCCGAGCAGCTCTTCGCTCACCGGCTGCGCGCGCAGCAGAGCGCGCGCTTCCTCAAGCCGCGCCCGTTCGCTCTCAAGACTCATCTCAAGTTGGGCGCTGCGCGTGACAAACTCTCCTTCGACGCTCTTCACCTTCTCGATCTGCTCCTCGGTCTGCGCGATCTGCCCGGAGAGCTCCTGCAGGCGCTTGTCGGACTTCTTGATCTCGTCCATGCGGGCGGTGAGCTCGCGGATCCTTTCGGCATGCGAGGCCGAATCGATGTCCTCCCAGGGCAGGCCGAGGATCTTGATGACGGCCTCGGCGCGGCGGGCGAGTTCCGAGCGCGCATCCGCACCCCGGCTGAGCTCGGTCATGAAGCCTGCGATCCTCTCGCTCACCTCGCCGGCCTCCTGTTCGTAGAGACGGCGCTTTTCCGCATTGCTGAACCCCGTGGACCAGGCCCTGCGGTCCGAGACAGAGCGCCGGTCATCCTTCTCATGCCGCACCATGTTGTGCTTGACCTGTCCGGAAACCGTGACGGCGCGCTCAAAACCCGCAAAGCCGGCCGTGTCCTCGACGCATTCATAGTCAAAGCGCTCAGCGAGCTCGTTCATGAGCCAGAGGCGCATCGCTCCTGCCTTGAACTCGAACTTGCCGGGAACGGAGCTCCCGCTGAAGGCATCGGGGGTTTTCTGCACCCGTCCGACCCGGTTGTAGACCAGGCGCAGCCCGAGATTTCTCCGGTTCACGGCCCGGGCAAAGCGTGCATAATGCGCGTCAGGCACCAGAACCGAAAGCGCAAGAGGGCGCACGACGCGCTCGCAAGCTCCCTGCCAGCGCTCCTGTCCGGGCAGGATCTGCATCAGCTCTCCGGCAAAGGGCAGGTCGGCCGGCGCAAGTTCCAGCTCCTCGGCAATCCGGGCGCGCATTTCAAGCAGATCGGCGCGGATGTTCGAGGGCTGTGCGCGCATGGCTTCGATTTCCCGCCTGAGCAGCGCAAAGCGCTTTTCAGCCTCGGCCTTCTGCACCGTGAGCGCGTCATGCTCCTCGGCGAGCCGCTGCTCGCGCTCGGCTAGCCGGTCGCGCTCCTCACGCAGCCTTGCGCTCATGGCGCTGAACTGCGCTGCGGTTTCAGGCAGCTTGACCGAAAGCAGCTCCACCTCCCGCTGCAGGGACTGCCTTCGCCTTGCCGCTCTCTCGTAATCGTCCCGGGCAACGCGCAGCTCGTGCCCGAGCCGCTCGATCATCTCGCCGCCGCTCTTGTAGTGCTCCTCGCGCAGACTGTCGCGCCGCGCGGAGAGGGTGCGCAGCTGCCCGCGGGCATCGGCGAGCCGGGCCTTGACAAGCGTGCTTTCGCGCTCGATCCCCGGCAGACGCTTCTCGAGGAACCCCGCAAGCCTTGCGCTCTTCCACTGCTCGACGGCGCCGGCCAGCCGGCTCATGCGCGCCTGTTCCTGCTCGGCCTGCAGCATCCGGTCGTGCGCCTGCCTGGCAAGCTCGAGAACCTCAACCTGCTCGCGGGCCTTTTTCACCACATCGTAGGCCTGGCGCAGCTCCGTGAACTCCTCCACCAGCGTGCGGGCGATCTCGTACGTGCGGGGCACCTCGAGCATGAACTCGCGGAAAAAGAAGTTCACGTCCCCCATGTTCTTGGCCGACTGAGCCTTGTGCAGCAGATCAAGCACCTTGCGGTCGCTGATCCCGAAATACCTGCCGAAGCACTCGAAGTACGGGCCGAATGTTGCAAACATCTCGCTCGAAGGGGCGCGCTTTTTCACGAGGCGCACGTTGAAGTCCGCATCGGCGAAGTCGGCGATCGACTGGAGGTCGAACTCATCGGGGATCACGAAATAGTTGCGCCGCACGGACTGCTCGTCGCGGCTCGCGCCGCGCACATAGCCCACGAACATCAGTGTCACGACGGCACCCATGCTGCTGCGGTATGTGAGCAGCACGGCCGACCAAGTCGACTCGCTCCTCAGATACCTGGTGGCTGCCTTGCCCTCGGTATCCTGCTCGCTTGACCAGGCGCCGCGGATATAACTCATGAACGAGCGGTCGGAACGCCGCTCACCCTGCCGGGCGGCGGCGTTGAAGTTGATGCGCCCGGGCGTGAGCAGTACGCTGATCGCATCCAGAAGCGTAGATTTTCCCGACCCGGAACCGCCAACGAAAAGGTGCCCGCGCTCAGACAGCTCCACCGTGTGAATGCCGGAGAACGTCCCCCAGTTGGCAACCTGCAGCTTGCGCAGGAAAAACTGCTCGCTGCCCATGAAAAGCTCGTCCATCAAATGCCTCCCTTGTGCGTTCATTCCTCGGCCTCATCCTCGGAAGGGGCGCCGCCGGCCAGTTCGGCCGCCTCGAGCCTGCGCGCCTTCACGCCCTCGTAGGCCTCGGAAAGCTGCTCGACCAGCGAAGCGTCGAACACGACCTTGAGCACCGGGCTCACCTCCCAGTTCTCTCCGGTTCTGTCCAGCGGCAATAGCAGATGCCGCTCCCGCATGCGCTTGACGACCGCGTTCACGCGCGTGGCAAAGAGTGCCGTGTCGGCGCGCGCAGAAGGCTCGACCACGGAGAGCAGGGTGCGGATTTCGTCGAGCGACATCATCGCGCGCGAGCCGCTTTGCTGCGCCCGCATCAGCCTGTCGCGCATTTCGACAATCAGAACGGAATCGAGAAACTTGAAGCTGTAGCGGTTGAGCAGGCTGGGCAGCTGCTCGCCGGCAATCTCCGCAGCCCGCACGAACGCGACTCCGACCTCCTCGTCGAGCACCAGGCAAAGCAGGAGATTGTTCAGTCTCTGCTCGATCAGCTCGCGGTTGTTGAGAAGCATCTCCCAGGCATCCCGGCGCCTTTCCCTGAACAGGTACGGCCCCTTGAGGATCGTGACGAGCAGGCTGCGCAGGGGCAGGGAGAGATCCCCCCGGTCCCCCTCGAACAGCTCTGCCGGGCGGCAGCCCTCATGATCCATCTCCCGCCCGCCGTCCTGCGGCGGCTCCTGCGCGCCCGTCCCGTCCGGGACTTGAGTTGATTCGCTCTGCATCTGTTCGCTCATTTGTCTGAATCCTTCTGTGTCTTGATGGCGGGGGCGGAGACCTCAAGGCACCCCTTGCGAAAGAGAAACACTGGGCAGATGCCGCGCACCTGCTCGCCAAGGCGGTTCTTCCAGCGCAGCGTTTCGGTGCGCCCCGCCGAGGAGCGCTCGGCATGTGCAACCGCCAGATGAATGTAGCCGACGATGCTGGCAAGCCCCTGGCGCGCGGGAAAGAGCGCGAGCACGTCGCCGATCGTCACGAACTCCCGTCCCTCCAGAGCCGCCCGGATGTTCGCACGCAGCGCTGCATAGTTGATCTCGGCCGCGGCGAGCCGCTCGGCCAGCGCTGCGAGGTCCACCTGCGCGGGCTGGGCGGCGGCGAGCGCTCCGCCCGTGGCCGCGCTCTGCGGGTCGAAAAGCGACAGCGCCCCGACGCTCTGGATGGAGACGAAGCTCTGAACGGCTTCAAAAACGTCCGTATGGGCGTGCGCCGCGCCTTCCCTGGCAATCTGCAGCGAGAGCTTGCGGCACTTGTCGATGAGTTCCGTGAGGCGCCGGTTCTGCTGGTATTCGCGGCTCTGGACAAAATAGCGCAGAGACGTCGCCAGACGCTTCATCACGGCCTGGGTTTCACGCGCCCGCATGCTCAGATTGCCCTCCACCTCTCCGATGCTCTCGCGCCGCCGCTCGTCAAGCCCGTCCCAGAAGGGGCGCTCGGAGAGCTCCTGCACGAGCTCGTCGATCTCGCGTGTGGCGAGCTCGCTGCTCAGGAAGCGGTAGAAGGCGTTGAACGTGCGGCCGGCGTCGCTCTCGGCGATGGAATCGTAGCCGGCAAAAAACTGCTCGATCACCTTGCCGCGGGATGCCTCGCTGTCCATGACGTCGGACTGGATCTTCTCGGCGAGTGCATAAAAGGCGTTGCGCACGCGCAGAAAATCCCCGTCCAGGTTTTCAATCATGGCAAGGATGTCGTAGACCTGAGCCTCGGTCTCGATTTCCGAGACCGGGTTCACGCGTCCGTCGCGCAGATCCCGGATGCGCTGGTCAATCGCCTTTTTCTCCTGCCTCAGGCGGGCGATGCGCTTGGAGACGTCCGCGTCCGTGTCGTCGACGAGCTTCTTGATAGCGTGGATGAGAATCTCCAGACGGCTTTCTGTGGGGGAGGTCCTGTCGACGCTTTGCGAGGAGACGAAGCGGATCGCCTCGAACGCCCCGACCGAGAGCTCGTACAGGGGTTCCGCGTCGTTTGCCGAGAGCGTGCGCACGACATATCCCTGCTGGCGCCACTGGATGATCTTCGAGGCCGCGGCCTCCCGGTCGACCGTCTGGGCGCTGGTCTGGTTCATGAGCCGCTGCAGACGGTCGACAAAAACGGAATTGGGCAGAGAGCGCTCGGAGTCGAAAAGCAGCGTCTGCAGGTACGCGAGCGTCTCCGGCCCCGTGTCGGCCGCAAGCAGCGACCAGGCCGTCTGTGCGCGCAGCACCCGATAGAGTTCGATTTGGGTGGCAATTCCCATTGCTGGCAAGTTGGAAAGAAGAGTAAAGGCTCGAGGATTCTATCTGGGATGCCGGAAAAAAACTGATTGCGTCCGAAGGCGGCTGGGGCGCCAACCTGCTTTGCCGGCGCAGGGCGGGCAGATCGGGCAGGGCGCAAGCGCGGAAAAGCTAGCCTCAAGCCTTCTCAAATCGATGAAAAATCATTCGCTGTATCAATTTTTCTATTTTAATTTCAATGATTATTTTCTCTGCTTTCCTGAAATCCCATCTCTATGAAGCCGCCCGCTCATTCCGGAAAACACTTGCGCAGAACGGGTGCAAAGGCATCAGCTAGCGTCGTCCCGGATCCTTTTTTCCAGAAGGCGCAGTAGGCCTTGCGGATCGCCTCGCCGTTCCTGAGCACGGGGATTCTGCGGACAGCCTCCTCTTCAGCGCTCGCCGGGGTGATGACATCGACGGGCAGGAAGGCTCTTCCCGTGACCACGCTGAGACGCGCCTCGGCGAGCGTTTCCGAAAACTGATATTCGGCCCTCAGGCCGAGCGAGAGGTCATAGTACAGACGCTCCTCATCCTGCTCGGATTTTGCGGCAATGAGCACGCAGGGCTGGCCCTCGAGCTCCCGGATGTCGACGCTCTCAAGCCGGCTCAGGGGCGATCTTGAGGAAACCTCGATGTGCAGCGCGCTGTATCCGAGCACGAGATTGTTGTACTCGGAGGAAAAAACCCTGCGCTGGTCGTTGACGACAAGGTCCAGTGCATCGTCCCGCATCTGCAGGTACAGGCTCTCGTGACTGCCGCTCACGGCGGAGATGTCCGCCTGGGGATGACTTGCCGAAAACTCCGCGACGGCCTGCGTGAGTTCGCTTCCGAGATACGCGCGGTTGTACCCGAGGCGCAGGGCGGGCCGCAGCGGCGCATCGATGCGGCGCGTCTCGGCGATGAGCTGCTCGAGCAGGGAGGCGAGAAAGAGGCTGCGCCGGTAAAAGTGCGCGCCCGCGGCCGTCAGGCTGAACGTGCGGTTGTGCCGGGCAAGCAGGGGAACGCCCACCTCGTCCTCGAGTTTTTTCACCTGCTGGGAGATTGCCGACTGCGACACGTGGCACTTTGCGGCCGCGTCCTGAAAATTGCCGCTCTCGACGACGGCCTGGAAATACTGGATTCTTCGGAGCATCGCGCAAACCCTTCCGACCAAGTCTTCATGGAATATCGATTAGAAAATCTTATCAAAACTTAGAGAAAATGGAATTGTTTGTCGGATCTTTGCTAATTAGACTCGCCTCCCATGAACGGAACCCGTGGGTTCCGCCACTTCTCAGGAAACCGAACAGCAAGGAGCATCAGCCATGAGCAAAACGCTTGTGATCTTTTTTTCCCGTGCAGGCGAGAACTACGTCCAGGGGCGCATCGAAAACCTGCCCCGGGGCAATACGGAAATCGCCGTCGGCTTCGTCCGCGAGGCAACTTCCGCCGATGTCTTTCGCGTGGAGACCGTGAAGGAATACCCGGCCAGGTACCGCGAATGCACGGACGAGGCGGCGCTTGAGCAGGAAAGCGGCGAAAAGCCGGAGCTCAAGAACCGTCTCACGGACATCTCCGTCTACGACAAGGTCGTCCTCGCCGGCCCCATCTGGTGGGGGACCTTCCCGATGGCGGTGCTCTCAGCCGTGCAGGATCTGGACTTCTCCGGCAAGACCGTGTACCCGCTTGCCACCCACGAAGGCACCGGCCTCGGCGGAACGGCCGACTTCGTGCGCCGCCACTGCAAGGGCTGCACCGTGGGCGAGGGGCTTGCCATCCAGGGGGCATCCGTCGGCTCCAGCCGCGCCCGGATTGCCGAATGGGCGAAAAGGAACGCGCTGTAGAAAACGGAAAGGAGTGAAGACATGGACAATCCCCAGAATGTCATGATCGTGACGGGCGCCGGGCAGATCAGCCTTGCCATCACGCGCCGCATGGGCTGCGGCAAGAAAATCATCCTCGGCGACAAGCGCATCGAAAACGCCAATGCCGTCGCGGCCGTGCTCAACGCCGCCGGCTTCGATGCCACGCCGTTCGAGATGGATCTTTCCGACCGGGATTCGATTCAGAGAATGATCCGATTTGCGCAGACCTTCGGCCCCGTCAAATACCTCGTCAACGGGGCGGGCGTCTCGCCCTCGCAGGCATCGATCGAAACGATTCTCAAGGTGGATCTCTACGGCACCGCGGTGCTCCTTGAGGAAGCCGGCAAGGTGATCTGCCGCGGCGGCTGCGGCGTGACGATCTCGAGCCAGTCGGGCTTTCGCATGCCGGCGCTCACGGCCGAGCAGGACAGAGCGCTCGCGATGACGCCCTCGGAGGATCTGCTCGGACTGGATTTCCTGCAGCCGGGCAAAATCCGGGACACGCTGCACGCGTACCAGCTCGCCAAGCGCTGCAACGAGAAGCGCACCATGTACGAGGCCGTGCGCTGGGGCGAGCGCGGCGCCCGCATCAACGCCATTGCCCCGGGGATCATCGTGACGCCGCTTGCCATCGACGAATTCAACGGGCCGCGCGGAGACTTCTACAAGAACATGTTCGCCAAGTGCCCGGCCGGACGCCCGGGAACGGCAGACGAAGTCGCCGACGTGGCCGAGCTCTGCATGAGCGAGCGCGCCCAGTTCATCACCGGATCGACCTTTCTTGTGGACGGGGGCGCCACGGCAAGCTACTACTACGGTCCGCTCCAGCCAAAGGCCTGACCGGAGCCGGCAGGCGGCTCGGGCACTTTCCGAACCTGAGCTGCCAGAGCCATGCCCCGGGGCTTCAGGAGCTGTATCGAAAAGCGGCAGCAACGCGCAAATGCGACCACGGACAGCTGATCAATCTGCTGCTCTGCCTGGCCGGGGAGATCCGCATCGCATTTCAAAGGAGTCATTTTGGAAAGAGTCTGGGCAAGAGTGCAGTAGCAGGCTGCCTGAGTCAACTCAAGGCAAAGGCTGAAAGCGCCGGTCTGAAAGTGATTGAAGCAGCTCCATACAAACTCAAGCTCAGTCAATATGATCCGTATACGGACTCATTCCGAAAGAAGCAGCTCAACGAGCGGTGGCATCGTGCAGGGACGGGTGACGAATACATCCAGAGGGATGTGCTGAGCGCCGCCCTTTTGTACTGTGCCGATCTTGAAACACAAAGCCATATTCCGAAAGCAGCCCTGGCGCTGCTTGAAGGTGCGAAACAGCTCCTGAAAGACGCGGGATATTGGGTAAGCAAGCCGACGAGTAGCCAGGATCCTTGTGATCCGAGGTTTGATCAAAAGGAGCGGAAGGAAAAGTCAGTGCTTGTTCCAAGGAAACCTTCCCGCTTGAGCAGGGAGTTGTTTAGTCCCTTGGCCTGATGGCGATCCGCAAGAAACTGGTCGGCGGCCTGTGCCGAAAAGGCAAGCAGAACCGATGCAGCGCAAAGCAGAATCCGGGTTCTCATCCACATCTCCTCTTCAGGGAAGAGACGGCGCAGGCAAAACGCGCCACACGCCGCCTGAAGAAACAGATCGTCTCTGGTGCGGGAGTCATTTCCCGCACCCCTAGATTCCGTTACTTCCAGGCCTTTAGCTTCGCTGCATTCTCTCCGGCAATCTTGCCGAAAATGATGGCGTCGGCGTTGGCGCAGGCTCCCTGATAGGTGAGGCCCCAGGTCGAGCCGAGCTCGCCGGCAACATACAGGCGCGGAATCGGCTTGCCGAACGGATCGACAACCTCGGCCTTCACGGACTTCTTCGGGCCGCCCATCGTGTGGTACATCACCGGCACGAGCTTCATCGCGTAGAACGGCGCCTTCTCAATCGGAGCGGACCAGGCCTTCACATCGCGCCCGATGAACACGGCCTTCATCTTCGGGTCGGCGGTCACGGTGCGTCCGTATTCCGTATCGATGCCCTCGGTCTTGAAGTCCTTGTTCCAGCGCTCCACCTGTGCCACGAGCACCTTGGGATCGGGCATGCCGAGCTTTTTGGCGAGTTCCTCAATCGTATCGGCCTTGACGATGACGCCGCTTTCGATTTCCTTGCTGTTGTCCTTGCTCCACTTGTAGCCCTCGCGGTTGATGGCGTAGCCCGAGGCGCCGGCGCTCATGATGGAGCCGGCCTCGATGTAGGTCGAGTCCATGATCATGAAGCACGGGATGCGCGGATAGCGGTGCTTGATCGCATCAAAGACGTTCACGCTCATCCACGAGCAGTGGTAATCGAGCTTCTTTTCGTTGACAAAGCGTCTGCCGTCCTGATCAACCCAGATGAATGCAGGCTGCCGGGTGACGAGCGCCATGCCGGCCTTGATGCCAGGAACCTGCACGCCGAGCGGAGCGGAGACCGAGTTCATGTGCCAGAGCGCAGCGCCTGCTCCCTGCGCCATCAGCAGTCCGTCGCCCGTGTGGCCGGGGCTGCCGAGGAAGCTCATCGGATTGCCGTAGATGTAGTTCTTCAGCAGATCCGGATTGCACTGGAAGCCGCCCGTGCAGATGATGACGGCCTTGGTGGCGCGCACATTGATGGGCTTGCCGTCCTGCAGAGCCTCAACGCCGATCACCTCGCCGCCGCGCATGATCAGGCGCCGGGCGGGCGTGTTGAAGAGCACGGGAATCTTGCGGGCCTGGCAAGCGCGCTCAAAGATGCCGAAAAGCCTGTCACCGCCCTTCTTGCCGGGAACCTTGCGCGGAGTGAGCTTGTTCACGCAGCCCGCTCCGGGCAGCTGCTGGTAGCCTGCGTGGCCATAGACGAAGAGTTCGACGTTGGGGTCAAGGCTTTTCACATATTTGTCAAGCGTCATCGACTCGTGGCAGAAGATGCGCAGCAGTTCCGGATCCCACTCCGAGCGGGAAAGCTCATAAAGGGACTTCTGGAACTCGTAGTATTCCTCCTCGTTGGTCGGCACCACAAAGCCGCCTGCGGAAACGGAAACATTGCCGCCGCCCACATCAAGCTTTTCCAGGATCAGCACGCTTGCACCGGCATCCTTGGCGGCAATTGCAGCATTCGTGCCGGAGTTTCCATAGCCAAGGATCACCACCTCGGCAGTTTTCGCCCACTTCAGGCTCGAAGCATTCTTGACATTCTTGGCGCTCGCCATGCCTACCGGAGCGGTCATCGCAGCGGCAGCGGCGCCCTTGAGCAGCGTACGGCGAGAGGTCTTCATCATGTCCATGGTCGTCCTCCGATGAGAGAGATAGAAATCGAACTGAGCAACGCCAGCATTCCACAAGGGCAATTGCCCTTTGGACAATGTCTGTCGTTGATGCAACCAAGTCTGCGTCCGTGGGGCAACGCGCCAGATCCCGCCCCATGAGCCAAAAACTGCGGATCGTCCGTATCAGGGGAAAGCGGGAGACTGCTTTTTGGAGGATTGCAGCGCCCG
Organism: uncultured Sutterella sp.; assembly: GCA_900315045.1. Classification (GTDB taxonomy): domain Bacteria; phylum Pseudomonadota; class Gammaproteobacteria; order Burkholderiales; family Burkholderiaceae_F; genus Duodenibacillus. The sequence goes on from OMXR01000011.1 coordinate 34,726, forward strand.
AACTGAATTCGTGTTACGAAATTCCAGATTCTGGCCCCCTCCGAAGCGTCCCGCCGTCAGCAGAAAAGCCTGAAGCCAAAGGCGGGACGCTCCCCCACCGGGCACCCCCGCAAGGCGGTGCCCGGAGCCGGTCTCAAAGCCCGCTCTACGGCTGCTTGCCC
>OMXR01000145.1 GCA_900315045.1 uncultured Sutterella sp.
AGATTGCCGAACTCGCCTTCGAACACCTGAATGGCGCCCTCTTCTCCCAATTCCTTGAGCCCCTGATGGAGCTGCTTGCTTTTGAGAGGATCCTTCGGGCGAGCGGAGCGGAAAAGTTCCGGAGCAAAGTAGGGAATGCCGGTAAAGTGCAGGTTCTCCCCTTCGGTCAGCGTGTCCCCGATGTGGAGCTGCCCGTGGTTGTAAATGCCGATGATGTCGCCGGCATAGGCTTCCTGCATCTGGACACGTTCATTGGCCATAAAGGTAAGCGCGTTGGGGATCTTCATCTCGCGCTCTTCGCGCAGGTGCCGCACCTTCATGCCGGGCATGTAGACGCCCGAGCACACGCGGAAGAAAGCGATCCGGTCGCGGTGCCGAGGATCCATGTTCGCTTGGATCTTGAAGACAAAGCCAGTAAACGGGGATTCCGTGGGCTGCACACTGCGGCCTCCGTCTCGAGGCTGCGGATTCGGCGCCCAATCGATGAGCGCCTGCAGCACGTCCTTTACGCCAAAGTTGTTGACGCCCGAGCCGAAGAACACCGGGGACTGCTTGCCGGAAAGGAACTTTTCCAGCGAGAACGGTTCGCTTGCGCCCTGCACGAGTTCCACCGAGTCACGCACCTCTCCCATCTCAAGGGGAAAGAGCTCATCCAAACGCGGGTTATCAAGCCCCTCGATGACCTCGGTGTCCTCCTCCACATGAGCGCTCCCCGCCTTAAAGCGGTGCAGCCGATTCTCGCGCAGCGAAAACACGCCGCGGAATGTCTTTCCCATGCCGATGGGCCACGTGATGGGGCAGCACTCAAGCCCCAGCACATCTTCGATCTCGCCAAGGAGCTCCAGGGGATCCCTCACTTCGCGGTCCAGCTTGTTGATGAACGTGATGATCGGGGTGTCGCGCATGCGGCAGACATTAAGAAGCTTGATCGTCTGCGCTTCAACGCCCTTTGCCGCGTCGATCACCATCACGGCGCAGTCAACGGCTGTGAGCACGCGGTAGGTGTCTTCCGAGAAGTCCTCGTGCCCCGGGGTGTCCAGAAGATTGATGATGTGGTCCTGGTACTCAAACTGCATCACGGAACTGGTCACCGAAATGCCGCGCTGCTTTTCCACCTCCATCCAGTCGCTCGTTGCGTGCCGGGCGGCCTTGCGGCCCTTCACGGCGCCCGCCATCTGGATTGCGCCCCCGAAAAGAAGGAGCTTTTCGGTAAGAGTCGTTTTGCCCGCGTCAGGGTGCGAAATGATGGCAAAGGTGCGGCGGCGCCGCACCTGCTTTTCAATGGCGGTTGGTGTCATGCTTAAAAAAGAGTGATCTGATTGAAATGGAATCGGAGATTTTGCGATAAGACGGATTGATCCGCCAGATGTGCGGCGGGATTTTATAGGGTTTGCTCAAGGTTGCGTGACAGAGAGGACACACAGGACACCTGCTGCCTGTCTTCGGCACTTGGCCACTCTCTAGGCGAACGCACTAGGTCTCTTGGACAAAAGCAAGGAGGTTTCCCGCAGAAGCCCCGAAGCCCCGCGCTTACTCCGTACAATAGCGCCCAATTGTTGTTCTCTCCCTTTCCGGAGGCTCTTTATGAGTTACTTCCCGCACTGGAAGCTCAAGACCGAGGGCATCGTCGCCCCCGATGAGCGGCTTCCCGCCGGCCAGATGTTCGCGCTCGGCATTCAGCACGTTGTCGCAATGTTCGGCTCCACCATCCTTGCCCCGATCCTCATGGGCTTTGACCCGAACGTTGCCGTGCTGATGAGCGGCATCGGCACGCTGATCTTCTTTCTCATCGTGGGTGGCCATGTGCCGAGCTACCTCGGCTCATCCTTTGCCTTCATCGGCGTTGTGATCGCCGCAACAGGCTACGTCTCCGGGTCGGGAGCCAACCCGAACATTTCCGTAGCTCTGGGCGGCATCGTCGCCTGCGGCATCGTGTATGCAGTTGTGGGCCTCATCGTCATGTCGACGGGCGTCAAGTGGATCGAGCGGCTGATGCCGCCCGTTGTGACGGGCGCGGTCGTCGCCGTGATCGGCCTTAACCTTGCCCCCACCGCAGTGCGCAGCGTCGGCACGACGAACTTTGACGCATGGATGGCGCTCCTTACCGTGCTCTGCGTGGGAAGCGTCGCCGTGTACACCCGCGGCCTTCTGCAAAAACTCCTCATCCTTGCCGGGCTTTCGATCGCATACTGCATCTACGCCGTTCTCACAAATGGCCTAGGCCTTGCAAAGCCCATCGACTTTTCCGTGATCGGAAACGCCGCGTGGTTCGGCCTGCCGCACTTCCATTCCCCCGA
>OMXR01000058.1 GCA_900315045.1 uncultured Sutterella sp.
CTCCGTCTTGTCAATCGCAAAACAACCTTTTTAACGGAGGTACGGCGCTCCTCCCCTGCATAAATGCAGAGGTTTCCGCGCCTATTCGAATCTATGAACGCGATTCTGAAATCAGCATTGGCCGCAGTGGCTCTCTCCGGGATGCTGTCCATGCAGGCATGGGCCGAGCAGCCGCTTGTGCAGCCGGGCAAGCATTCGGTGTACCAGCGCGTGGTTTCGCACCCCAACGCCCAGGTCTACGAACGGGCCAATGCGAAGAGCGCCGTTGTCTATACGCCGCGAACTTTCACGTCCTTTTACGTCTACGACCGGCAGGACGACATGCTTCGGGTTGGCGTCTCTGCCGAGCGCGCCGACGGATGGCTCAGAGTGAGCGAGTCGACCGAGTGGCCCCAGGCTGTGACGATGGTCTTCACTGACCAGATGGGGCGTGATCCGGTCCTGTTCTTCAAGAATCACACTGAGGTGCAGAAGGCCTGCGAGGCCCCGAGCATCCGGGATTATGTGAGCAAGCTGTCGGCTCAGGTGTCATCCGGCCAGCCCCTTCCCGAGGAGTTCCCGGTGCTTGCCGCCGAGCCGCAGGGGCGTGCTGGACAGGTTGCGCGCGATTCCTTCTATCTGCTGCCGGTCCTGAACATCGACTCCCAGTTCAAGGAGAGCGGCGCACAGCTTCTGGAGGTGGCTTGCCTTGATCCGGGCAACCCCCAGGGTGACACGCAGCAGCAACAGCCCGCAGCCGGAGGGGGCATGAGCACGGCTCTTGCCTTTGTCATCGATACGACGATTTCGATGGGGCCGTACATCGAGCAGGCCAAGCGCATGATCGGCGAGATCTTCGATGAAATGCAGCGCTCGCCTGCCAAGGATCAGTTCGCCATTGCCGTCGTGGGATTCCGCAGCAATGTCGATGCAAGGCCGGACACCGAATATACGACCAAGATCATCAGCGACTTCAAGAGCATCCAGAATCGCGAAGAGCTGGTCGCTCTGCTTGACGGATTGAAAGAGGCGCAGGCGTCGACCCATGCGTTTGACGAGGATTCCTTTGCCGGCGTCAAGGATGCCGTGGACCAGCTCTCCTGGGGCAACTACAGCTCCCGCGCGATGCTTCTTCTGACTGACGCCGGCCCTCTCGTTGCCGGCGATCCGCTTTCCAAGACCGGAATGAGCGCCGAAGGCCTTGCCGACTATCTGCGGACCAACCAGATCTATCTGACGGCGGTGCATCTGAAGACGCCTGCCGGCTTCAACGACCATCCCTTTGCCGAGAACAATTACCGTGCACTCGCAAAAATGTCCAATGGCCGCACGGGCTACATCGACATCCACGCGACCGATCCGGCTGAAGGCACGCGACAGTTTGAGATCGTCGGCCGCACCATGGCGAGCACCTACCGGCAGATGCTTGAGTCGACGGCTGCCGGCGAAATGCTGCAAAAGCCCGAGATGGCGCCCGAGCCCAAGAAGGAGACGCCCGAGCAGAAGGCGAAGCGTCTGGCAGCGATCACCGGCTATGCCATGCAGCTGCAGTTCCTGGGCGACAAGCAGCAGACCGCGGCTCCCTCGGTCAAGCGCGCATGGATTGCCGATACCGATCTGGCCGCTCTCGAGGCCCAGCCGAACGAGGCTCCCGTGCCTGCAGTCTATCCTGCAGTGCTTCTGACCAAGACCCAGCTCTCGCAGCTGCGCAGGCAGCTCAAGAGCATCATCACCACGGCTGAGGAGGCGTTCCTGCAGGACAATGCCAACTTCAACTTCTACGAGCAGCTGGTTTCCGCTGCGGCGCAGATGAGCCGCGACCCGACCAAGTTCAGCACCGATCCGAATGCGAACCTCGCAAAGAAAGGCGTGCTGCTTGAGGTGCTGGACGGCCTGCCGTACAAGAGCCGGATCCTCGGCATGCAGAAGGATGACTGGGTCAACATGAGCACCGGCGAGCAGCAGGAGTTCATCAAGCGCCTCAAGGGCCTGATTGCCCGGTATGACGAGTACGACCGCGACAGCGCGCACTGGGAGGGATTCGGTTCGAACAATCCCAATGAGTGGGTGTACCGCGTGCCGCTCAGCATGCTGCCCTAGAAGGAGGGAGAATGATTTTTGACCTCGAACGCGTCGGGGTTGTCCGCTCTCAGGACGGCCAGGGTGGGTTCAGGCTGGCCATCGAGTCCTTTCAGGTGGAAAAGGGCGAGCATGTAGCCATCACCGGGCCAAGCGGATGCGGTAAGAGTACTGCCCTTGATATTCTGGGAATGCTTCTTCGGCCGACCTACGCCGAGCGTTTCGTGTTCAGTTCCGGACAGGGGCGCGCGCATGACATTGCCGCCTGGTGGAGGGCGGGGGCCCTGGACCGGATGAGTCTGCTCAGGCTGCATGCATTCGGCTATGTGCTGCAGACCGGGGAACTGCTGCCGTACCTGACGGTCATGGAAAACGTCCTGCTCACCGCATCGGTTGTTCGAAAGAATCGCGCCGACTGCGTGCAGGCGGGAGAAAAGCTCCTTGCTTCGCTGGATATTTCCCACTTGCGCGACAAGTATCCGGCGGAGATCTCGATTGGCGAGCGGCAGCGAAGCGCCATCGCCAGAGCTCTGGCGGCCGAACCCGAGGTCGTGCTGGCTGATGAGCCGACGGCCTCCCTTGATCCGGTTCGCGCCAGAATCGTCATGGAACTGCTGCTTGACATGGTCAAGGAGAAGGGCACGACGCTTGTCGTGGTGTCCCATGACCTCGCTCTCGTTCAGTCGCTGGGATTCCGGCAGGCTCCGGTGGAAATCATGCACGACGAGCGCGGCGAGCTCTGGTCTGTGCTGGGAGGGCGGAAGTGAAACTCGTATTGCGTGCTCTTTGGCTTTCCTGGCGGGACTGGTGGCATGAGCGGGGACTCAATGTCTGTTCTGTGCTCGCGCTAGCAAGCATTCTTCTGCCGCTGCTGGTGATCCATGGCGTGCACATGGGGGTGATCACCTCCCTCAAGGCCCGCCTCATGACCGATCCCTCGATTCTCATTGTCGTCCCCTTGAGCGGCAGGGGCGCGGGGTTTTCCGAACAGGACATCGAAAAGATCCGCGCTCAGAGCGACGTTGATTTCGTTGTCGGCCGCACGCGCGATGTTGCCGCCGAAATGCAGCTTGTCGCAGGAGACCGGTTTCTCACGGTGACGCTTGAGCCGACCGGACCAGGCGATCCGCTTCTTGCCAAGGCAGGAGCGGGCCAGCCCGAGCCGCTTACCGCCAAGAAGCCCGGCGTGGTGCTCTCGCAGAGTGCCGCCAGGCGTCTTGCCGTCAAAAAGGGCGATGAGGTTCAGGGAAAAATGAGCCGCCGGCTTGCTTCGGGCAAGGTTGAGCGGCTTTCGATCACCTTTGCCGTGACCGACGTTCTGCCGGTGACGGCAACGGGCATGGATGCGGCTTTTATGCCGCTCTCAACGCTCAATGCCGTGCAGGACTTCCGCGACGCGATGGACGTGCCGGTGCTCGGCGTGAAGGGCGAGCATGCCGCCCCGGACAAGCGCTTCTACGAGTCGTTCCGCCTGTATTCGAAGACGCTCGAGGGGGTCGAGACGCTTGATGCCTGGTTCGACCGGCAGCATATTCTGGTCCGGACCAAGGCCAAGGAGATTGCGAGCGTGCGCAAGATGGATGAGGCTCTGGGCAGCATCGTGCTGTTCATCAGTCTGGTCGTTGGCGGCGGATTTGTCATGTACATGCTCAGCGTGGGCAGAGCCAATGTCGAGAGAAAGAAGAAGGCGCTTGGCATGCTTCGCCTTCTGGGCTTTACCCGGGCCTCCGTGATGGCATTCCCGATCTGGCAGGCGTTTCTGACCGGAGTGATCGGGGCGCTTCTCGGATTTGCGCTTTATGCGGGGCTGGGGCGAATGATCGACCTGCTCTTTGCCGAGTCTACAGGGGGTGAAGCGGTCTGCAGCATGCCGTTTGTGCACGGCGTTTCGATCTTCCTCGGTGTGGCGGCCCTCTCGGCGCTCACCGCGCTGGTGCCGGGCATCAATGCTTCCAATATTGAACCATCTGCTGTTCTTCGGGATGTGTGATGAAGGGATATGACAGACTGATTGCGGCCGTTGCCGCGGCGGCGCTGCTTGCCGCCGGCACCGCGCAGGCGGCGCTTAAGAAAAACGCTGACAATGTTTCGAGCGATCCCCGGGCGGCATTCAATCCCAATGCCGCTGCCGGCGACCTCGCTCTGCCGATGCCCGGGGGCCTGCAGATGGTTTTTCGGGCTGTGGCGATCCCTGCCGGCAATGCCCTCTATGACAAGAAGTTCCGCATGGGCGTGAACGACGTGGACGAGGACCGTGCACTGTACGAGAGGCGCATTGATGGATATGTCGGAGCGCCTTTTGTCACGGAAAATCTGCCTCGGGCCTGGCAGAGGGTGCTCCCTGCCGATGAGCGCAGGGGCTTTAACTATTACTTCATCGGCAAGTATGAAATCACCAATGCCCAATGGGCGGCCGTGATGGGAACTCCGCTTGAGGGCAGGGCGGACATGCCCAAGGCGAACATGACGTGGCTGCAGGCGCAGCAGTTCCTCGAGCGGTACAACTCGTGGCTGCTTGGACAGCATGCCGCCGAGCTTCCCGGCATCGATGGCGAGCCTGGGTACCTGAGACTGCCGACGGAGGAGGAGTGGGAATTTGCCGCACGCGGCGGAAATCTGCCGCCCGAGCGCCTCGATTTCGAGGATTTTCCCAAGGAGACGGGCAAGAAGGTCGAGGACTATGCTGTGTTCGGCTCAAGCTACTCGCAGCCGATGCCTGTTGGCTCGAAGCTTCCGAATCCCCTCGGCCTGTACGACATGGCCGGCAACGTTGCCGAGATCGTGCAGTCGTCCTTCCGCTTCACGATTGCCGATGCGGCAAACGGGACTGTTGTCCGACGCATGCACGGGGCTCAGGGCGGCTTCGTCAGCAAGGGCGGGAGCTTTCTTTCTTCTTCGGAAACCGATGTCTATCCCGGCAGGCGTGTCGAGACGAGAATGTACGTGAGGAACGGCGCGTCCTACGAGCTTTTCCGTGCCCGCAGCGTCGGCATGCGCTGCGTGATCGGATCGCTCAATGTTCCGAGCGCAAGACGTTCGCAGCAGCTGACTGCCGGGGCAAAGGAGCTTGCCCAGAAGCTTCAGAATGCCGCCCGGGCGGCCAAGGCCGAGCAGGCCCGCAATGAGCGGGCCAATGCAAGCAGGATCAAGGATCTGCTCGCGCGGCTCGCAGGCGGCAGGAGCGAGAAGGGGACTCGGGTTGACACCTCGGTGGCGATCGATGTTTCCGGCACTCCTCTTGCCGAACTGGACAAGGTGATCCTGGCGGCGGGCTCAGACGTGATGAGACGAAATCTCGTGCAGCTGAGAAGCCTGATCGAGGACAACAATTCGGCCTTTGAAAAAGAGCGCGAGGCGAACCAGCTCAAAACGTTGCGCTCCATTGCGTACGAGGCGCTTGCGCTCAGGAATTACGCCTTCCGCTGTCTCAATCTCATGGACATTATCGGCAAGGCCAAGCTCGACGAGGCGGGCAAAAGCAAGGTGCGGGCAACGGCTCAGGAACTGCTCCAGATTCTGGAGGCCTCGACAAACCTCTACCGCACCCGTGTTGCCGAGGCCGCAACAGCTTCCGACGAGGATCTCAGCAGCCGCTTCGTGCAGCTTGGAAAAGAGTACTTGGCTGAAGGTGCGGTCAACACGGCCATGCGGCAGAATATTGCCACTGCCCAGAAGCACGTGGCGCAGGCCAAGGCTTCGGGCATTGACAGTCTGCCGAGCGAAAAAATATGGCAAGATGTTATCCCCGGGAAATTCCTCCGAGCCGTTCAGGCTCTGCAGAAGTTCTGATGGTGCCAAGAAGGAGAAAAACAGATGCTGACATTGACGCGTAGGGCGAAACTGATTCTGGCTGCAGGGGCGGCGATTGTGCTCAGTGGCTGCGCCGTGGACTTTCCCAAGTTTTCGTTTCCAGGCTTCAGAAGCATGTCAAGGTTCGATTCCGATCCCGATTTCAGCCGGATCGTTCTGGCGAACAAGGGGCGCAAGGTTCCGGTTCAGCAGCGTCTGCAGGTGCTTGCATACCTTGTTAAGCCGGGATTCCATTCGGCAGGCGAGTACGGCGACTGGGCCGAGGACTTTACGGACAAGCTCTCTGCGCTCGGATGCAAGGCTGAGCCTGACAGCAGGAATTCAGAGTCGATGGTTCTGATGAACAAGGAAGGCGGCTACTGCCTGTCGCAGGCGCGCGTCGGTTCTTCCGACCGGTATATCGTCAGGCTCTTCAGACGCGGAAACGGGGACCGCCAGCACTTTTACGCGACGGTCGTGCATCCGAACACGGCCAATATCCCAAGGCATCTGGCCGGGCTGCAGTCCATCGATTCCAAGGACGGCAAGCTCTACAGGGTTCGCTGGGCGACGGTCGCATTGCGCGGAAATACGTTCGGCCTGCTGACGGTGGGGCGGTTTGAAAGCCTGAAGAGAGCTGCTCAGGGCGGTGATCAGTCCGCTGCTCCGGTTGATCCTCAGACTGCCGCCGATGAAAGCCTCGACGCTCAGCTCGACGTTCTGACCACGTTCTAAGGGAAGATCCCGCCGGCTTTTCTCATGCGTCGCAGGACGCGCAGAAACTTAAGGTTTTCTACAAGAGCCGGCGGGTACAATTGCCCGCCAAATGCAAGACGGCGCACAAGGCCGCACTGGTCTTGCCCGCCGTTTTTTTCGATAGGAATTCAAAGAATGCCTCAGCTCTCCCGTTGCATCATTGCCACTCGTGAAAGTCCTCTGGCCCTGTGGCAGGCCGAGCATGTCCAGGCGCTTTTGCGCGAGCGCTATCCCGACGCGAGCGTAGAGCTGCTCGGGATGACGACGCGGGGGGATCAGATTCTCGATAAGACGCTCTCGAAGATTGGGGGCAAGGGGCTCTTTGTGAAGGAACTCGAGGCCGCAATGCTGGCCGGAGAAGCCGATCTGGCCGTGCACTCGCTCAAGGACGTGCCGATGACACTTCCGGAGGGGTTTGTTCTTGCCGCAGTGTCCGAGCGCGAGGATCCGCGGGACGTGCTTGTGAGTCCGAGGTACGAGCGGCTGGAGGATCTGCCCGATGGCGCCGTTGTCGGAACAGCCAGCCTCAGGCGCGAGCTGATGCTCCGCGAACGCTTTCCGAAACTGACGATCCGTTCGATCCGAGGGAATGTGGGCACGCGCCTTGCCAAGCTTGACCGGGGTGAGTTCGACGCTCTGGTCATGGCGGGCGCCGGGCTCAAGCGGCTGAAGCTCTCCGAGCGCATCCGCTGCTGGATCGACGCGGCCGAGAGCCTGCCCTCTCCCGGACAGGGAGCGCTCGGCATCGAGGTGCGGGCCGACCGAAAGGATCTGATTGAAGCCCTTCAGTTCATCAATGACCCGGTGACCCGCGCCTGCACGGCGGCTGAGCGTGCCGTTTCCCGCGCGCTCGGCGGATCCTGCCAGGTGCCGCTTGCCGCCTATGCCGTCGGCGAGAAGGATGGTGCAATGTGGCTGCGCGCCCATGTCGGCGATCACAGAACGGGAAAAGTCATCCGAACCGAAGTTCGCGGAAGCATCAGCGAACCCATGGTGCTCGCGCAAAGGGCCGTCCAGGCGCTTCGCGATCAGGGGGCCGATGCCGTTCTGGCCAGCGTGCTGGCTGCCTGAAATCCCTGCCGGCATGAGGAAATGACTTCCGGGTGAGCGGTTTTGCTCATGGGGGCTGGCGCAGATCTTCTTAGAATGCCTTTCGTTGCAAATAAGACTCTGATGCATATGCCGCGTGTTAACCAACCTGTCATTTTGATGAGACCCGGAGCCGCCAACGTCAGGCTGGCTCAGAGGCTTGACCGGGAGGGCATCAGCTCCTGGCAGTGGCCGGCTTTCCGAATCACTCTGCCCGAGGATCAGGAGCCGGTAAGCTACAGGCTCTCGCATCTTGATGGGTTCGATATGGTCGTCCTTGCCTCTCCGGCTGCGGTTGCCGCCGTCGCGCACTGGATCAGGCAATGGCCGCCGCACATCACGCTGGCCACTGTCGGAGAGGGGACGGCACGCGTGATCAAGGCTGCCTGGGGCGGCGACACTCCTGTTCTTTATCCCGAGGGAGAGGCTGAGCACTCCGGCAGTGAGGCTTTGTTTGCACTCATGAAAAAGGGAAAGATTCCCTCCAGGGTGCTGATCGCGCGGGGACAGACTGGCCGCGAGTGGCTCTCCGAGCAGCTCAATGCGCTCGGCGCCGATGTCGAAAAGCTCGCCGCCTACGTGCGTGTGCCTCTGGAGCTCTCTCCTGAACAGACCGGGCAGCTGCAGCGAGCGGTGCGCGGTCCCTCTCCCATCGTGTACGTCACAAGTACCGATTCCGTCGCAACGCTTTTGCATGCGATCCGTGTCGTTCCCGCGGCTCGGGACTGGCTTGTCCGCGGCGTTGCCGTCACGATCCATCCGCGTTGCGCCGAGAGACTGAGGGAGGCCGGCTTTGAATGCGTGGACATCACGGGGGCCGATGATGAACTGGTGGCGGCCTGTGTGAAAAGGCATCTGGCGGGGAATCTGTCTCTGAGCGCCTGGTGAGTTTGCGTCAGAGTTGGAAACTCAGAGGAAATCGCCTAAAATACCCACCCTTATACGCAAGAAATTTCCGGACGGTCTTGCTCCGGATTTGTTGAACATTCATAGGTTTGAGAAGAGAAAATGGGTCTTGCCCGAGTGACTGCAGGTCGTGACATCCCGAACGACTTTAATGTGATTGTTGAAATCCCCGCCAATTCCAACCCCATCAAGTATGAGGTGGACAAGGAGTCTGGGGCGCTGTTCGTTGACCGTTTTGTGGGAACGGCGATGCACTATCCCTGCAACTACGGCTACATTCCGCAGACGATTGCCGATGACGGCGATCCGGTTGACGTGTGCGTGATGACGCCCTTCCCGCTGATGACCGGCACGGTCATCCGCTGCCGGCCCGTTGCCGTGCTCATCATGGAGGACGAGGGCGGCATCGACTGGAAGATCCTCGCGGTGCCCGTGAACAAGGTCTGCAATCACTACGCCAAGTGGAAGACCGCCGACGATGTGCCTGCTGACGACCTCGACAAGATCCGTCACTTCTTCGAGCACTACAAGGATCTGGAACCGGGCAAGTGGGTCAAGGTCAAGGGCTGGAAGTCGCCTGAGGATGCCGCAAAACTGATCCTTGAGGGCTGCAAGGCGTACGAGTCCATGGACGTCAAGCCCAAGACTGCCTGATTGAGTTCCTGAGTCCAGGCCGAAACACCATCCGCTTCCGGGGAGAACCTGCGAGGCGGATTTTTTTGCGCGTTCGCGGCGATACAATGAGCGGATCTCGAGGAGGGGGCATGAAAGCAACAGAACACTTTCCGGTTGCGCTTTTCCAGATGAACGGGATTGCCGCCGATTTGGAAGGAAATTCGCGAAAGATTCTTCAGGCCGCGCAAAAAGCGGCGCAGATGGGCGCGGTTTTGCTCGTCACGCCCGAGATGTCTCTCACGGGGGGGCGACTTGGAGACCTTCTGCAAAGCGGGGATTTTCGCAAGCGCCATGAGGAGGTCATCTCCGACTTGTCGGTCAGGCTGGGCAAATTCGGGATTGCCGTGATTGTCGGAACCCTTTTTTCCCGGCAGGGAGCGCAAACCAGTTCCCTGGTTCTCTTTGAACCTGGGAGCGGACCGCGTCTTCTGTGTGAAAGAGACCTGAGCTGCAGGGATGCCTGCGCTCAGGCCCGTGTCGAGATAGGGGGAAAGTCGGTTGCCGTTGCCCTGGCTGATTCGGCTCGGGCGATCTCTCTTGCCGCTCCCTTCGACGCCGAGATCCATTTCAGTTCAGAAATTTTTTGCGGAGCGAGCGAAGCGGCGGAGAAGCCAGGCAAGGCCTGTTCCGGCAAGCCGCGGCTTGAAGTGCATGCTGCCGGGGGATTTGACTCGGCCGTGTATCTGGGCGGCAGCTGCTGGCGGGACAAGGAAGGCGCGGTGTGCGGCCGGCTCAATTTTTTCGAAGAGGACTTTGCGCTTGTCGATCTGCTCGAGACTGCTCAGACGGCCAAGCGGCCGGAGCAGCCAGACAGACTGTCGATGCTTTACGGCGCCCTCGTGGCTGCAACGCGCGACTACGTGGTCAAGAACGGGTTTTCCGAGGTGACGCTGGGTCTTTCCGGGGGCGTCGACAGTGCGCTGGTTGCAACCATTGCCGCCGATGCGCTTGGCCCGCAGAATGTCCATTGCGTTCTGATGCCTACGCGCTTTACCGGCAAGGACAGCCTGGAGGATGCTCTGGAACTGGTGCGGCGCCGCTCGCTTCCCTATGTCATCACGCCGATCGAGCCGCTTTTCGAGGCTTTTCTTTCAGCGCTGCAGCCGGAGTTCGTCGGCCGCTCCTGGGATGTGACCGAGGAGAACCTTCAGGCACGCGTTCGCGGCATGCTGCTCATGGCCTATTCGAACAAATTCGGCCGTCTTGTGCTCACGACGGGCAACAAGTCCGAATGCGCGGTCGGGTATTCCACGCTTTACGGCGATACGGCCGGGGCGTTCGCTCCGATCTGCGATGTCCTCAAAAGCGATGTCTGGGCGCTTTGCATGTGGCGCAATGCGCAGCCGGACGGTCCGGTGATTCCAGAGCACATCATCACGTATGAAACGCTGGACGCGATCATCCGCGGCTATGTGGAGAAGCGGCTCCCGGTTCGTGAAATTGCGGCGGGCGGCATTGATGAAGAACTCGTGCGCAAGGTCATCCGGATGATTCACCGGGCGGAGTACAAGCGCAGACAGTGCCCTCCGGGGCCCCGGGTGTCCGCCGTTTCCTTCTCTTCGGGCTGGAACTATCCGCTCGGGCTAAAGGTCTAAAATGCCCATCACTTTGCTGCATCTTTTTTTTTGGAGCCTGAGATGAAACTCGTTACTGCAATCATCAAGCCTTTCAAACTCGACGAAGTGCGCGAGGCGCTTGCCGACATCGGCGTCAATGGCCTTACGGTGACGGAGGTGAAGGGGTTCGGGCGCCAGAAGGGGCACACGGAGCTTTATCGCGGTGCGGAATACGTGGTGGATTTCCTGCCCAAGGTCAAGATTGAGACCGCCATTTCCGATGATATTCTCGAGCAGACGATTGAAGCCATTCAAAAGAGCGCGCACACGGGCAAGATCGGAGACGGCAAGATCTTCGTTTCCGACATCGAGCAGGTGATCCGCATCCGGACCGGGGAGACCGGCGAATCGGCCGTGTAGGCGAGAGCGGAAAAGAGCGGCATGCCACCTTGCAGCAGCATGCCGGAATGAACTGAAGGCGGGAAAAGCCAGGCGGGAGATCCTCTTGTCTGGCTTTTTCGCGCCCGGCTACTTGTTCAGAACACGCATTGCGGGAGCCTTGACGCCCTTGGCGGCGAGCGCTGCGCAGATGTTCTGGAAGAGGTCGAAGTAGACATCCCAGTAATCGGCGCTCTTCACCCAGGCGCGGGCCGTGACGGTGAGCTGCTTCTCATCGCCGCCCGTCAGACGGGCAAAGGGAGCCGGATCGGTCAGAACCTTTGCGTTGGCCTTCAGGGCTTCAAGGATGAGCGCACTGATCTCGTCCGTGTTTTCGGTCTTGGCAACGCCAAAATCGATGTCGACGCGGCGCAGCTCCTCACGGGAGAAGTTCGTCAGAGTCGAGTTCATGACCTGTGCGTTCGGGATCGTGATGCGCTTGTTGTCGACCGTGACAAGGGTGGTCGAGAACAGAGAGATTTCCTTCACGGTACCTTCAACGCCGTTGGTGGAGACATACTCACCGGCCTTGATGGGGCGCATGATCATGAGGAGCACGCCGCCAGCAACATTGGAAAGCGCGCCCTGAAGAGCCAGGCCGATGGCCAGGCCGCAGGATGCGAGCACGGTCACGATGGATGCCATCGGAACGCCGAGGATCTGAATGGCGATCACGCCGACAAGAACCCAGAGGATGATCCGCAGGGCGGACAGCATGTAATTGCGGACGGTGTCCTCAAGAGCCGAGATCTTCGGAATGCGCCCAATGGCGCAGGTGATGAACTGGATGCCGTAGTAGCCTGCGATCAGCAGGACGGCCGCAAGGACGAACTTCTGGCAATAAAGCACGATGAGGTCGCCAAAGCTCGGCGTCAGAAAAGTCGTGAGATCCATGACAAACAGCTTCCTTTAACAAGTTGTCCTAAAGAAAAAGCCTCGGGACAGTCGTCCTGAGGCTTTCGATGTTAACTCAGTTCAGGACTGAATTACATGGCACGGGTACCGATCACTTCGATAGCAGCGCGGCGGTTCGGGGCCAGGCAGTCAACCAGAGCGCGGAAGGACTTGATTTCGCCCTTGGCGGAGGGGTTCGGGCAGTTGACAACGGGGTCAGCAGCACCGCGGCCTTCAGCCTGGATGCGGTCGGCGGCAACGCCCTTCATGGCGAGGTAGTCCTTAACGGCCTTGGCGCGAGCCTCGGAGAGCTTCTGGTTGTACTCGTCCTTGCCGAGACGGTCGGTGTAGCCGGTGGCGAGGATCACTTCAACGTCCATGCCAGCCATGCGGGAGACGAGCTCGTCAAGCATTGCCTGGCCTTCGGCCTTGAGCGTGGCGCGGTCGAAGTCGAACAGGGTGTCAGCAGCCAGGGAAACCTTGCCAGCCTTGACAACCGGAGCGGGGATACCCTTGGAAGCGCAGGCACCGGCGGACAGAACGTCCTTGTCGCACTTGCAGCCGTCGCCATCCAGGCCCTGAGCCTCAGCCAGAGCGGGCGTCCAGAAGTTGGTGCGCCAGCAAAGGCCGAACGGATCCATCACAACCTGGTTGGAGGAGCTAACGACGTAGGGGTTGACGGGAGCAGCGAAGGAAGCGCCGGAGGTCGCAATCAACGCCGCGGCGATCAGGCCGCCAAGCTTCACAGAAGTCTTCATGTTTAGATTCCTTTTTTCTGAAAATAAGGCACTGTTGTTTCAGCGTCCTGAATCCCGAGCTCTCGCCCGGGGCCCAAAAAACTAACTCTGCAAAACGCAGTGCAACGCCATGCAGACACACTTTTAACTAGAACAATTCTGCCTGATTCGAAAGCAAATGGCGAAAAAAAGCGAAAATTTATTGACCTTATAACAGTCGAGGTGTCACTTAGTGATGCAGAAAAGGGTATCCGGCCCAGAAAAAAAGCGTTGCCCGGAAGGCAAAGTCAGGTCCTGAAAGGTTAAAATCAATCGTTTGATTCATTGTCCGGGAACGCCTTTCCGCAAGGCTTGGGAAGGAGCCGGCTAGACGGTTTTTAAGATATGGCAGAAGACGAAAACAACACGACACAGGAAACAGCGCAGGCGACCGGAATCGATGCGGTTTCATCAGCCGGCGTGCCGGCCGAGCCTCAGGCGCAGACGGCGGGCTCTGCAGCTTATGTGCCCACGCGCTGGGGGCGGATCAAGGACGAGGACATCGTCCAGGAGATGCGCAATTCGTTCCGCGATTACGCCATGAGCGTGATTGTGGATCGTGCGCTGCCCGATGTGCGGGACGGCTTCAAGCCGGTTCACCGCCGAGTCTTGTTTTCGATGCACGAGCTGCACAACACGTTCAACAATCCCACCAAGAAGTGCGCCCGCATCGTGGGTGACGTGATCGGCAAGTACCACCCGCACGGCGACCAGGCCGTATACCAGACGCTCGTGAGACTGGCGCAGGACTTCTCCATGCGCTATCCGCTGGTGTTCGGGCAGGGCAATTTCGGCTCCATCGACGGAGACGGCGCGGCGGCAATGCGTTACACGGAGTGCCGTCTGGCGCAGATTGCCGACATGATGCTCGAGGGGCTTGACGAAGAGACGGTCGACTTCCAGCCCAACTTTGACAATTCCGAACAGGAGCCCGTGGTGCTGCCGGCCCGGCTGCCCAATCTGCTGCTGAACGGTTCGGCAGGCATTGCCGTAGGCATGGCCACCAGCATTCCTCCGCACAACCTTTCCGAAGTGGTCGAGGCGTGCCGGCATCTGCTTGCGCATCCCGAGGCAGGCATCGACGAGCTGATCGAGCGGATGCCCGCTCCCGATTTTCCGACCGGCGGCGTCATCTACGGCGTGAAGGGCGTGCACGAGGGCTATCGCACCGGCCGCGGCCGGGTGATCATCCGCTCCCATACGCATTTTGAGGAGCTCTCCGGCGGCCGGCAGGCGATCATCGTTGACGATGTTCCCTACCAGGTCAACAAGAAGGTGCTCGTTGAGAACATCTATGCGCTGGTGCGCGACAAGAAGCTTGAGGGAATCCACGACATCCGCGACGAGTCGAGCAAGGACGTGCGCATCGTGATCGAACTCAAGGCGGGAGCATTTGGCGAGGTGATCCTCAACAATTTGTTCAAGCTCACCCAGATGCAGAGCTCCTTCGGCATCAACATGGTGGTGATCGAGAACCGCCAGCCCAAGCTCATGAACCTGCGCCAGATGATCGAGGCGTTCCTGCGCCACCGCAGGGAAGTGGTGAACCGCCGCACGATCTTCCGGCTCGGCAAGCAGCGCATGCGCGGCCACATTCTCGAAGGACAGGCGGTCGCGCTCTCGAACATCGATGAGTTCATCGCAGTGATCAAGGCTGCACCCACTCCTCAGATTGCCAAGCTGCAGCTGATGGCAAGGGGCTGGGAGTCCGCTCTTGTCAAGGGACTGCTTGCAGGAGCTGACCCGGCGCAGTACCGTCCGGCCGAGGTCGATTCGTCCTGCGGCCTGCGCGCCGACGGCCTGTATTACCTGTCGGACATCCAGACTGAGAAGATCCTTCAGATGGCGCTGCAAAAACTCACCGGACTCGAACAGGACAAGATCAACGGCGACTACCGCGATGCGCATGCCCAGGTGACCGATTTGCTCGACATCCTCGCCAAGCCCGAGCGCGTGCGCAGGATCATGGACGAGGAACTGCTTGAGCTCAAGACCAAGTATGGCGACGCTCGCCGCAGTGAAATCGATCTTTCGAGCGATCCGAACTTCAATCCGCTCGACTTCGTGCCGAGCGAAACGGCTGTTGTCACCCTTTCCCGCGAGGGCTATGTCAAGCGCCAGGCTTTGTCCGAATATCAGCAGCAGCGCCGCGGCGGCACTGGCAAGCGCGCCACCCAGATGAAGGAAGGCGATGTGATCGAGCAGCTCTTTGTCGCCAACACGCACGACAAGATCCTTTGCTTCAGCAATCTCGGCCGCGTCTACCGTCTCGAGGTCTACCTCATCCCCGAGGGCTCGCGCAACTCCAAGGGCAAGGCCATTGTGAATCTGCTCGAGCTTCAGGAAGGCGAAAAGATTTCCGTCATTCTGCCGGTGCGGGAATTCGACGAGAACAAGTTCGTGTTCATGGCGACCGAACAGGCAACGGTCAAGAAGACGAGCCTTGCCGAGTTCGTCAATGTGAACCGCAAGGGCAAGTACGCCATCACGCTCGAAGAGGGCGACAGCCTGATCGGGGTGGCGCTCACCGACGGCAGCCATGACGTCATGCTCTTCTCCAATCAGGGCAAGGCCGTCCGCTTTGCCGAAACCGATGTCCGGTCCATGGGCAGAACGGCCCGCGGCGTGGGCGGCATGAAGCTCGAAGAGGGCGGAAAGCTGATATCGATGCTTGTTGCAGAGGACGATTCGCAGCTTGTTCTGACCGCATGCGAGAACGGTTACGGCAAGTGCACGCCCGTGACCGAATACACCCGTCACGGGCGCAATACCAAGGGCATGATCGCGATTGCCACGAGCGAGAGAAACGGTGATGTCGTCGCGGCGACGCTGGTTCGTCCGGGGGACAGCCTGATGCTGCTTACCGCCCACGGTCATCTGGTGCGCAC
This sequence comes from uncultured Sutterella sp., assembly GCA_900315045.1. GTDB lineage: Bacteria > Pseudomonadota > Gammaproteobacteria > Burkholderiales > Burkholderiaceae_F > Duodenibacillus. Next base: position 15,826 of record OMXR01000058.1, read on the forward strand.
TCCGGTCGACAGCGTGAGAGTCGTGAGCCGTGCCGCTCAGGGCGTCACCCTCATTGATGTGCGCGATGACAAGCTGGTGCGCATCACCCGGGTGGCCGAGGACGATGCAGATGGCGAAACGCCGCCGGATGAAAGCGGTGCCGGAGAGGTGCCCGAGGAGAATCGTCCGCCGCAGAATGAGCTGGCCGAGGATGCCGCTGGGCAGGCCGAACCCGGCAGTGATGGTTCTGATCGTTAAGAAGTGACAGATGGCGGTTTCGGGTGGTCAGCCTGAAGCCGCCTGTTTTTCGGAGAGTTAGAAGTGCCACGCGTATATAACTTTGCAGCCGGTCCCGGAACGCTTCCTCTGCCCGTCCTGGAAGAGGTGGCAGCCAATTTCGTCGACTATCACGGCGAAGGCATGAGCCTGATCGAAATGAGTCATCGTGGAGCGATTTTCACGGATATCATTGAAGAAACCAGATTGCTTGTGCGTGAATTGCTGGATGTCCCCGAGACACATGACATCCTGTTTCTGCAGGGGGGCGGACACCTGCAATTTGCCATGGTTCCGCTCAATCTGCTTGGGGCGGCCGCAGAGGCAAGCTACATCGTGAACGGCACGTGGTCGCGGAAGGCGGCTCAGGAAGCGGCCAAGTTCTGCCACGTCAACGCCATCAATGTCAACGCTTCTCTTGGCGTGCCGGATGCTTCCGACATCATCGTCGCCAATGACGCAGCTTATCTCTACTACTGCCAGAACGAAACAGTGAACGGTCTGGAGTTCAATTTCATTCCTGCCGCTCCCGACTGCGTTCCGCTCGTTGCCGACATCAGCTCGAATTTCATGTCCCGGACGGTGGACTGGTCCCGGCACTCGCTGGTTTTTGCGGGGGCCCAGAAGAATTTCGGTCCGGCAGGGCTCACGATCGTGATCGTTCGCAAGGATCTGCTTGGACTGACGACAGAGAGCTGCCCCACCATGCTGGACTATTCCGTGCACGCCAAGGCGGGATCCATGTACAACACGCCGCCCACATTTGCCATCTGGGTTGCCAACCTCGTCTGCAAGTGGATTCAGGCCGAGGGCGGCGTTGCGCAGATGGACCAGCGGGCCCGCGTCCGCGCGGATCTCATCTACAACCAGATCGACAATTCCGGCGGCTTTTACATCAACAGCATTCCGAAGAAGGCAAGAAGCCGGATGAATGTTGTCTTCACGCTTGAGGAAAGCGCCCTCACGGATCTTTTCGCCGCAGAGGCCGCCAAGGCCGGGCTGAAGAACCTGAAGGGGCACAGAAGCGTCGGAGGCCTGCGCGCCTCTCTTTACAACGCCATGCCGGAACAGGGGGCCAGAGCGCTTGCCGAGTTCATGCAGAGTTTCATGAAGCGCCACGGGTAGTGCGGGAAGGTGGACAGAAGTGAGTGAAGCAGTGCAGTCAAAGGAGACGGCGATTGCCGCCGTCCGCTCGCAGATTGACCGGGTGGATGTGGAGCTGGTGCGGCTCCTGGCCAGACGCGCCGATCTGGCTCATCAGATCGGCGTGATCAAGGGAGGCGATGCGGTTTACCGGCCGGAGCGCGAGCAGCAGGTGCTCGAGAGGGTTGTCAAGGAAAGCGGCGAGTGCTCTTCCAGGCTTTCGGCCGGAGCCGTGCGTGCGGTTTTCCGCGAGATCATGTCAAGCTGCCGGGCCGTCGAGTCCCGTCCCAGGGTTGCGTATCTCGGACCGGCTGGGACGTTCACCGAGATGGCGGCGATCGCCCAGTTCGGACACGAAATCGAAGGCATCGCCTGCTCGAGCATCGATGAGGTGTTCCGCAAGGCCGAAACGGGCGCAGCGGATTTTGCCGTGGTGCCGGTTGAAAATACGACGCAGGGGACGATCACCAGAACGCTCGACCTGCTGTTTGTCACTTCGCTCACGGTTGTCGGGGAAGTGAATGTCGACATCTGCCACAACCTCATGAACCAAAGCGGCAGGCTCGAGGATGTCCGGCAGATTCAGGCGCATCCCCAGGCGCTCGGCCAGTGCCGGATGTGGCTCTCGTCCCACGCGGGCGGAATTCCGCAGCAGCCGGCCGCCTCCAATGCGGCGGCGGCGGTCGAGGCAAGCCGCGATCCGTCGGTGGCTGCAATCTGCGCCAGCCGGGCGGCCGAACTCTACGGACTGAAGATCATCGAGGCGGGCGTGCAGGATGATCCGCGCAACAGGACGCGGTTCTTCATCCTGGGCAAGGTCTCCCCGGCGGCGGTATCTGCCGTGCCCTATAAGACTTCGATCGTCTTTTCCGTTCCCAATACCTCGGGGAGCCTTTTCAAGGCAATCGAGCCATTCAGCCGGCACGGCGTCCAGATGGTCCGGCTCGAATCCCGCCCCGCCAAGAATGGCGCCTGGGAGTACAACTTTTATGTGGATGTCGAGGGGCATCCCGGCCAGTCCGCCATTGACAGGGCCATTGAGGAGGTTCGCTCGCGAACCAGTGTTTTCAAGATCCTCGGCATGTACCCCGAGGCGCGCAAATAGCAAAGGATTGCAGACATGTCGCAGGGATTTCAGGCTAAGGCCTATTTGGAGAAAATCGATCCTTATGTCGCGGGCAAGCCCATAGAGGAAACCGCCAGAGAGTACGGGCTTCGCGTGCAGGACATCGTCAAGCTCGCGTCCAACGAAAATCCTCTGGGGATGCCCGAGTCGGCCAAGAAGGCGGTCAATGAAGCCATGGACGGCATTGCGCGGTATCCCGACGGAAACGCCTGGGCCGTGAGAAAGGCCATCGCCGAAGCGTTCGCGGTTCCGCCCGAGTGGGTCATCATCGGCAACGGATCGGACGAAATCCTCGGACTGAGCGCGCGTGTCGTTCTGGAGCCGGGCGCCAGGTGCGTCTATTCGCAGTATTCGTTCTCCGTTTATGAACTGTGCGCCCAGGAAAACGGCGCCGAGTGCGTCGAGGTGCCGGCAAGAAATTTTGCCGTGGATCTTGAGGCGATGGCGGACGCCGTGGATGAGAGCACTCGCCTCGTGTTCATCACGAACCCGAATAATCCCACGGGACTGGCGCTGAGCGCGCAGGCGCTCGAAAAGTTCATCCAGGGCGTTCCCCGGAACTGTCTTGTCGTTCTTGATGAGGCTTATGTCCACTATCTGCCCCGGGAGGAACGTCCCGATTCGGTCGCCTGGGTGAGAAAGTACCCGAACGTGCTCATGACGCGGACTTTTTCCAAGGCCTACGGGCTTGCGGGGCTGCGTGCGGGATTTGCCATTGCAAGACCCGAGCTGATCGAAATGATCAACAGGATCCGGCCGCCCTTCAACATGAATGCGCTCGCACAGGCAGCCGTGTGCGGATGCATTGGCGACGAGGAGTTCCTCGAGCGCGTATACCGGATGAACCGGCAGGGGGTCGAGCAGCTTGAGCGATTCTTTGCAAGCCGCTCGCTCACCTACGTGCCGACAAAGGCCAATTTCATTCTTGTGCACATCGGACCGAAGGCCGCAGAACTGAACACGGCGCTTCTCAAGCAGGGTGTGATTGTGCGTCCGCTTCGCAGCTACGGGCTGCCCGAGTGGCTTCGCATATCCGTGGGCACCAGCGCGCAGAACGATCGCTTCATCGAAGCGTTCGGCAAGGCCGCTGCCGACCTCGGTTTGAATCCTTAGAAAGGAGGCGGAGAGCAAATGCGCTTAACGTTGATCGGAACCGGGCTCATCGGAGGCTCGGCGGCCTGGGCCATGAAAAATGCCGGTGTATTTGACGCGGTAACGGCGTGCGACCTCTCGCTCATCAATGCCCAGTGTGCAGTAAGCAGGGGGATTGCCGACCGGGCAACGACCTCCATAGCCGAGGCGATGCAGGAGGCCGATGCCGTCATGGTGGCGGTTCCGGTTCTTGCAATTCCCAAGGTCTTTGCCGCGATAGCGCCTTATCTGCGTCCGGGAACTCCCGTCACCGATGTCGGCTCAACGCGCACGCTGGTGATCACCGGGGCAAGGCAGGCGCTTGGCGAGCACTTTGTCGATTATGCGCCCGTGCACCCGATTGCCGGAGGGGAGATGCCGGGAATCGAGTATGCCGACGCTGATCTTTTCGAGGGCAAAAAAGCGATTTCGACGCCTGCTCCCGGCATGGGCGAGAAGGCGCGCGATTTCTGGGAGGACGCCTGGTTCAGGAGCGGCAGTCTCATCGAGCGGATGAGCCCCGAGGAGCATGATGAGATTTTTGCTGCTGTGAGCCACTTGCCGCACGTGCTTGCCTACGGGCTGGTGGATGCGATGGCAAAGACTGCGAACGCGAGCAAGAAGTTCAGCCTTGTGGGCGCCGGATTCAAGGACTTTACGCGGATTGCCGCGTCGAGTCCCGCGATGTGGCGTGACATCTGCCTCGCAAACCGGGATGCGATCCTGAAGAGCCTCGCGCTTTTCGAGGGAGAAATTCACGATCTCCACAAGATGATTGCGCGCGGAGATGCCGATGCCATTTTGGAGGTGTTCGAGCGGGCCAGTCAGGCACGCCGCACAGTCGGCATGCGCGCTCCGAGCGTACGCAAGGAGTAGGGCGGTGAAGAATCCCTCATCCGGATCGGAGGACTCGCTCACGGTTGCCCCGATCGCCTCGGCAAGGGGCGCGGTGCGGCTTCCGGGATCCAAGTCCATTTCCAACCGGGCGCTTCTGGTTGCCGCGATGGCCGACGGCGCAACGCTCCTGAAGGGGCTGCTCAAGGCCGATGACACGGACAGAATGCTCGAGAGCCTGGTGAAGCTTGGCGT
>OMXR01000028.1 GCA_900315045.1 uncultured Sutterella sp.
GCTTTTGGGCGCGATGCAGACCGCAAGGGCTCCGAGCGCAATCACCAGAAACGCAAAGCGGATGTACACGCACTGCTCGCAGGGCTTCATGTACAGCCAGACCTGAAAGACGCCGTGCGCGATAAAGAGAAGCACGCAGCAAAGCGCCGCGATCAGCAGCCAGGGCGCGCGCATGTCCGACCAGCGTGCGACTTCAGCAGCCGGAGAGCTCTTCAATCTCTGTATCCATTGCATTTACACGGTCTCCAGTCCGATCCCCAAATGTGTGCGCTTGAAAAAACAGCAGAATCATAGCAACGCGAGGTTCCTCCTTCCTGAAGCCAGACAGGCTCTCAGTCCGCCGTCTGCGGCTCGATCACCACCGCCGCCACATCCATCACATTGGTTCGCGTCGGCCCCGTCACGAACAGCGCTCCGGCTCTTTGGAGGGCGCTGCCGCTGTCATTGTCCTCAAGATATCGCTCGGCAACGCCTGCCCCCAGAGCATCCAGCCCGGCGATCGACTCCCGGTCGGCAAAGCCGCCCGCGGCCCCTGTCGGCCCGTCGGTGCCGTCCGTGCCTGCAAAGAGCGCGCTGACATTTCTTCTGCCGCGAAGAGCGATCGCCGCGGCAAGAGCCATTTCCTGACAGCGGCCGCCTCTACCCCGTCCCTTGACCGTTACCGTGGTCTCTCCGCCTGCAAGATAGCAAAGCGGCCGGCCTGACTTTTCTTCAAAAGCCTTCCGTGCCCGATCAAGGAGTGTCAATGCGGCCACGCGCGCCTCTCCCTGCATGGGCGCTCTGTCGCACACGACGCGAAAACCCATGCTCTCGGCTTTTTTTGCCATGGCGGCAAGCGCTTTGGCATTGTCCGCCGCAATGACGTGCCGCACACGGGCAAAGCACGAATTTGCGGCCTTTGGCGTTTCGGGAACTTCGCCCCGGGCGCCCGCCTGAAGGCGCGAGAGCACGGCGGCCGGAATCCGCCCGGAAATGCCCCGGCGCCCAATGACGGCGAGAGACTCAGCAAATGTCGAGGAATCGGGCGCAAACGGTCCCGATGCAATCACGCCGATGTCGTCCCCAATCACGTCCGAAACCAGGATCGCCCGGACCGCAGCCGGATGCACCGCCCGGGCAAGCAGCCCGCCGCCCACCCGCACAAGGTGCTTTCGCACGGCATTCATCTCGCGGATGTCCGCGCCGCTCTGAAGGAGCGCCCGCGTCGTCCCCTGCAGATCGGCCAGTGAAAGGCCTTCAGACGGACAGGCCGTGAGGGCGCTTGCGCCTCCCGTGATGAGCGCCAGAACGAGATCCCCGGGCGCAACGCGCTCAAGGTACTGCAACAGCGCGCGGCCCGCCCTGGCGGAGCGCTCGTCGGGCACCGGGTGCGCAGCCTCAAGGAGCCGGATTTTGTCAAGCGCAAGCCCGTGTCCTTTCTTCACGATCGCAAGGCCGCCCGCGAGCGCATCCCCAAGGATCCGCTCGGCCTGGCGCGCCATCGGCGCCGCCCCCTTGCCGATCGCAATGACATGCACGGCGCCCGGTATTTGAAGTACCTCGCCCGCAATCCAGAGCGCAGCGCCCTGCCTGCGCATCACGCGCGAGAGCGCCGCATCGGGCATCACCGCTGCTACCGCAGCGCCATAAAGCACTGCAAGAACTTCTCTCGATTCTTTGACTGTCCGCATGGAGAGCCGCTCAAAAAGGAATTTCGTTTTACGCGCCTTTACGCTAATTTACTCCGCGCACAAGTAAGATATCGTCAACCCGTTTGCGCATGCCGGATCCGCCGCCAGAGGGCGGCAGACGCTTGTTGCCCGGCCAGCGCAGAGAGCATTTGAAAATCCGTTTTTTGATTCTCAGCCATGTCTGCCACATCCAAAGTTCTGATCACCATCGCCGTGCGCACGGAACTTGCAACCAAGGAGGATGTCGAGCTCACGATCCTCGCGCTCGGCACCGTGACCGCCAACCAGACAAGCAAGGTGGTGAGCCAGGTGCAGGGGTACCTTACGGATGTGCTTTTCAAGGAAGGCGACTTCGTGAACAAGGGCGACCTGCTTGCCAAGGTCGACACGCGCCAGCACGAGGCCTCGCTCAAGCAGTACACGGGCACGCTCGCGCAGATCAAGGCGAACCTTGCCAACGCGCGCTCAACCCTGGAGCGCTACCAGAAGCTCTTCAAGACCGATTCGGTCTCCCGCCAGACGCTTGACGCGCAGATCGCCCAGGTCAATGCCTACGAAGGCAACCTGAAGAGCGTCCAGGGCCAGATCGAGTCCGCCAAGGTCTCGATCAGCTACGGCCAGATCAAGGCCCCGATCAGCGGCTACATCGGCATCCGCGGGGTCGACGTCGGCAATCTCGTGGGGCCGAGCGCGACAAGCGCCATTGCGACCATCACCGAAACCACGCCCATCAGCGTCATCTTCTCCGTGCCCCAGGCGAGCCTCTCGCAGGCCGTCGCGCCGTTCCGGGCCGGAGAAAAGCTCTCCGTCGAAGTCTTTGACCAGGACAACAGAAAGCGCCTTGCCACGGGCGCGGTGAGCGCCATCGACAACCAGGTCGACACGGCAACCGGCACGGTGCGCGTCAAGGCGCTCTTTGACAATGCGGACGGCGCCCTCTTCCCCAACCAGTTCGTCAATGTGCGCCTCGTGTACGGCAAGATGAAGGACGCCGTGGTGATCTCCTCCTCGGCCATCCAGACGACCTCCTCCTCTCAGTACGTGTTTGTCGTCAAGGACGACGGCAAGGCCTACAAGCGCGTGATCCGCCAGGGACCGTCCAAGACGACGACGCGCGTGGCGGTGCTCCGCGGCCTGCAGCCCGGCGAGCAGATCGTCACCGTCGGCGCGGACAGCCTCTCGGACGGCACGCCGGTCAACATCGTCAAGGAAGCCCAGGTCGACACGAGCAACATCGCCCCGGCAGGCAACCGGCGCCGCCGCGGTCCGGGCGGAAGGTAGCCAGTCATGAATCCGTCACGGCTTTTCATTTTCCGGCCCGTAGCGACGCTGCTCCTCATGATCAGCCTCGTGCTGGCGGGCTTTCTCGGGTACCGGAATCTCTCGATTTCGGCCCTGCCCGAGGTCGACTACCCCGTCATCCAGGTGACGACGCTCTTTCCCGGCGCAGGACCCGAGGTGATGACCTCGGGCGTCACCGCGCCCCTTGAGCGGCGCCTCGGACAGATGTCCGGCCTCAAGCAGATGTACTCGGTCTCGGCGGGCGGCACCTCGGTGATCACGCTCAAGTTCAATCTGGAGATGTCCCTTGACGTTGCCGAGCAGGAGGTGCAGGCGGCCATCAACGAGGCCGACTCGCTGCTGCCGCGCAACCTGCCGAACAAGCCTACATACAAGAAGGTCAACCCGGCCGACGTGCCGATTCTCACGCTTGCCGCCACGAGCGACACGCTGCCGCTCACCAAGGTTCAGGACCTCATCAACACGCGCGTTGCGCTCAAGCTCTCGCAGATCTCGGGCGTGGGCCTGGTGAGCCTGGCGGGCGGCCAGCAGCTTGCCGTGCGCATCCGCGTCAACCCGACGCTGCTCGCCTCGCACAACCTCACGCTCGCCGACATCAGCTCGGTGATCAGCTCGCAGAACGTGAACGGCTCCAAGGGCGGATTCGACGGCCCCGAGCGCTCGATCACGATCGACGCGAACGACCAGCTGCAGACGCCCGAGGACTACATGAACCTCGTTCTCACGTACGAGGACGGCAGGGCGCTTCGCCTGAAGGACGTCGCCACGGCCGAGTACGCTCCCCAGGACGAGTACCAGCAGGCCCGCGCCAACGGCAAGCCCGCGATCATCATCAACATCCAGCGCCAGCCCGGCACGAACGTCGTTTCGATCGTGGACGAGGTGCAGAAGAAGCTCCCGGAGATCGAGCAGCTCCTGCCCCAGTCCGTGAAGCTCGAGACGCTCTCGGACCGCACGCAGACGATCCGCGCCTCGATCGAGGACGTGCAGTTCGAGCTTGTCCTTGCAATCGGGCTCGTCGTGATGGTCTCGTTCCTGTTCCTGCGCACGTTTGCCGCAACGTTCATTCCCTCGCTCGCCGTGCCGCTCTCGATCGTGGGCACGTTCGCGGTGATGTACCTTGCGGGCTTCTCGCTCAACAACCTCTCGCTCATGGCGCTCACCATCGCAACGGGCTTCGTGATCGACGATGCGATCGTGGTGGTGGAGAACATCCAGAGGCACATCGACGACGGCATGAAGCCGCTTGAGGCGGCGCTGCAGGGCGCAAAGGAGATCGGCTTCACGATCATCTCGCTCACGGTCTCGCTCATCGCCGTGCTGATTCCGCTGCTGTTCATGGGAGACGTGATCGGGCGGCTCTTCCGCGAATTCGCGATCACGCTTGCCGTGTCGATCCTCGTTTCGATGGTCGTCTCGCTCACCCTCACCCCGATGCTTTCTGCGTATCTGCTGCGGCACGTGCCAGAGAACGAGCACAACGCCCTCACGCAGAGCTTCGGCCGAGCCTTCGACTGGCTGATTCGGATCTACGACAAGGGGCTGCTCGTCGTGCTGCGGCATCAGACGGCAACGCTCCTTGTGGCGCTCGGAACGCTCGCCCTCACGGCCGTCATGTACCTGTGGCTGCCAAGCGGCTTCTTCCCCGCGCAGGACACGGGCTCGATCCAGATCATCACCCAGGCGCCGCCCGACGTCTCCTTTGCCGAGATGAACCGCCGCCAGAGCGAGCTCGCCGACCTCGTGCTCGAGGATCCCGATGTCGCGAGCGTGAGCTCGATCGTGGGCGTTGACGCCGTGAACAACAACGCGCTCAACACCGGCCGAATCGTCGCCTCCTTGAAGCCCTTCGGCGAGCGGGACGGCGCCGACGCCGTGATCGCCCGGATTCTCAAGAAGGCCCCGAGCGTGCCCGGAATCGAGCTTTTCGCCACCAAGAGCCAGGACCTCAATGTCGACGACATGGTCACGCCCTCGCAGTACCAGCTCACGCTTGACTCGACGGAAATCGACGCGCTCGACGCCTGGACGCCCAAGCTCGTTGCAGCGATGCGCACGCGTCCCGAGTTCGCCGCAGTCGTCACCAATCTGCAGAACGGCACGCGCGTTGCGTACCTCACGATCAACCGCGAGGCGGCCGCCCGCTACGGCATCACGGCAAGCCAGATCGACACGGCCCTTTACAACGCCTACGGCCAGAACCTGATCAGCACGATCTACACCCAGGCCAACCAGTACCGTGTCGTGCTCGAAGTCGAGCCGGGCTACCGCAAGGGCCCGCAGGCGTTTGAAAGCCTGTACCTGAAGTCGACCGCAAGCGGACTCACCGAAAGCCGCATGGTGCCGCTCTCGGAGCTCGTCACCGTGACCGAAAAGACGGGCAAGATGAACATCTCCAGGCTCCTGCAGACGCCCGCCGCGACGATCTCCTTCAACATCCCCGGCGGCTACTCGATCGGAGACGCCAGGGCGGCGCTGCGCGAGGTCACCGCGCAGATCGGCATGCCCGCGACCATCAACGTCAAGCCTCAGGGCGCGCTTGCCGCCTTCGAGAGCAGCAACCAGAACACGCTCTGGCTGCTGCTCGCCGCGGTGCTCACGGTCTACGCCGTGCTCGGCATCCTGTACGAGAGCTGGATCCACCCGGTCACGGTGATCTCGACCCTGCCCTCGGCGGCGATCGGCGCGTTCCTTGCGCTCAAGCTCTGCGACATGGAGTTCACGCTGATCGCGCTGATCGGCATCATCCTGCTGATCGGCATCGTCAAGAAGAACGCCATCATGCTGATCGACTTTGCGCTTGCCGACGAGCGGGCGGGCCTGGATCCGTTCAACGCCATCTACCGGGCGTGCCTGCTGCGATTCCGGCCGATCATGATGACGACGTTCGCGGCGCTCCTCGGGGCCCTGCCCCTCATGCTCGCGAGCGGCTCGGGCGCTGAGCTGCGCACCCCGATGGGCGTCTCGATCGTCGGGGGGCTGCTCCTCAGCCAGCTGCTCACGCTCTTTACGACGCCCGTGATCTATCTCATGTTCGAGCGCCTTTCGGGCCGCTACGACGGACGCACGAGTCCTGACATGAGCCTGCACCCCGGCGCGCATGCACAGGAGGGCGAGCGGTGAACTTCTCCCGGCTCTTCATCCTGCGCCCGGTTGCAACGCTGATCCTGTCGGCGGCGATCCTCATTCTGGGCAGCGTGGCCTACCGGTTTCTGCCGGTGGCGCCGCTCCCCCAGATGGACATTCCGACGATCATCGTGCGCGCGTCCCTGGCGGGCGCCTCGCCCGAGACGATGGCCGCCACCGTGGCAACGCCCCTTGAGCGCGCCATGGGCCAGATCGCGGGCATCAGCGAGCTCACGAGCACGAGCAGCCAGGGGTCGACCTCGGTCATCATCCAGTTCGACCTCTCGCGCGACATCGACGGCGCGGCCCGCGACGTGCAGGCCGCCATCAACTCGGCGCGCACGCTGCTGCCCTCGGCGATGAAGACGCTGCCGCGCTACCGCAAGCTCAACCCCTCGGCCGCGCCCATCGTGATGCTCGCCCTGACAAGCGACACCCTGAACCGCGGCGAGCTCTACGACCTGGCAAGCTCCAAGCTCCAGCAGCGCATCGCGCAGCTCGAGGGCGTGGGCGAAGTGCAGATCCGGGGCGGCGCCCTGCCCGCCGTGCGCATCGACCTGCGCCCCAAGCTCATTGAAAGCTACGGCATCGCGCTCGACACCATCCGCAGCCGCGTCGAAGCGGCAACGACGAACTCCCCGCGGGGGCTGCTGCAGACCGACGAGACCGCCTGGTGGATCGAGGCGAACGGACAGCTCACCCGGGCCGCCGACTACCGCAACATCGTGATCGCCTACAAGGGCGGCCGCCCGGTGTACCTCAAGGACATCGCCAACGTCTACGACTCGGTGCAGAACATCTACTCGGCCGGGTACTTCAACTCGGTGCCCTCGGTGTCCGTGTCCATCACGCAGGCCATGGGCGCGAACATGCTCAAGACGATCGAGCGGATCAAGGAGATCATCCCGCAGCTCAACGAACTGCTCCCCGCGGGCACGAAGCTCACGCTGGCGATCGACCGCTCGCTCACCATCCAGGAAAGCCTGAACGAGACCGTGCGCACGCTGCTCTTTTCGGTGATGCTCGTGATCGCCGTGGTGTACGTGTTCCTGCGCGACCGCAAGACCGTGCTCATCCCGGCCCTGGCGCTTCCGATCTCGCTCGTCGGCACGTTCGGGGTCATGTACCTGCTGGGGTTCAGCCTTGACGCGCTCTCGATGATGGCGCTCATCATCTCCACGGGCTTTGTCGTCGACGACGCGATCGTCGTCGTGGAGAACATCAAGCGGCATGTCGAGGAAGGGCTCCCCCCCATGCAGGCCGCCTTGAAGGGCAGCGCCGAAATCGGCTTCACGGTCTTTTCGATGACCGCCTCGCTCATTGCCGTGTTCATTCCGCTGCTGCTGATGCCGGGACTCGCGGGGCGCCTCTTCAAGGAATTCGCGATCACCCTTTCGGTGGCGCTCATCGTCTCGATGTGGGTGTCGCTCACGCTCACGCCCATGCTCTCGGCAAGGCTCCTCGGCAGGGAGAATGACAAGGCGTCCGCAGTGCGCCGCCGCTGGCCGCAGACGATCGCCATGGACGCGCTCATCAGCGGCCAGGGCAGGCTCCACGACCTGTATGTGAAGTCGCTCTCCGTCGTGATGCGGCACAAGCCCCTCACGATGCTCATCCTGCTGCTCACCGTCGCGGGAAACTTCTACCTCTACGCCACCGTGGACAAAGGGCTCTTCCCCAACCGGGACAACGGCATGCTCTTCGGCCGCATCAGGGCGGACCTCAGAACAAGCTTCACCTCGATGGAGCCCCAGGTCCGGGCCGTGAGCGCACGGCTTGAGAAGGATCCCGCGATCCGCTACGTGCTCGCCAGCACGGGCGGCAGCGGCTTCGGCTCGCGCAACTCGGGCAACCTCTTCATCCGGCTCAAGGACATCAAGGATCGCAAGGAAACGGCCACGCAGGTCGCCAACAGGCTCACGGCGCAGAACGCCAACACGCCGGGCCTGCAGATCTTTCTGATGGCGGCGCAGGATCTGCGCGTGGGCGGACGCAGCTCGAACTCCACCTACCAGTACAGCCTGCAGAGCGACAACCTCGAGACGCTGCGCGCCTGGAACGTCAAGGTGCACGCCGCGATGGCCGCCCTGCCCGAGCTCACGAGCGTTGACAGCGACGCCGAGTCGGGCGGACTTGAAGCCAAGGTGATCATCGACCGCGATGCGGCCTCGCGCTACGGGCTGGACGCCCAGGACATCGACACGTTCCTGAACAACGCATTCTCCCAGCGCCAGATCGCCACGCAGTACCAGATGCTCAACCAGTACTACAGCATCATCGGGTTCGAGCAGTCCTGGACCCAGGACCCGGAGGTGCTCACAAGGCTCAATGTCATCACCCCGGACGGCAAGGCGGTTCCCGTGAGCAATTTTGCAAAGCTCACCTACACGAGCGCCCCCCTGAGCGTCGCGCACCAGGATCAGACGGCAACGACGACGATCGCCTTCAACCTGGCCGACGGCGTGTCGCTTGACCAGGCCAAGGCCGCGATCGAGCGGGCCATGGTCTCGATCGGCCTGCCCTCCTCCATCCACGGAAGCCTGCAGGGCACGGGCAAGGTCTTTGACCAGATCGTCGGACAGATACCGCTGCTCATCGGCGCGGCGATTGCCGTGATCTACATTCTCCTTGGCATTCTCTACGAGAGCTGGATCCATCCGGTCACGATCCTCTCGACGCTGCCCTCGGCCGGCATCGGAGCGCTGCTGCTCATGATGGCCACGGGCACCGAGCTCACCGTGATCGCCCTGATCGGCATTCTGCTGCTCATCGGCATCGTCAAGAAGAACGCCATTCTCATGATCGACTTCGCGCTCGTGGAGGAGCGCTCCGGGGCAAGCCCCGAGCAGGCGATCCTCAAGGCCTGCGACAAGCGCTTCCGTCCGATCATCATGACCACGCTCGCGGCATTCTTCGGCGCACTGCCGCTGATTCTGCAAAGCGGCGGCAACGCCGAATTCAACCGTCCGCTCGGGATCGCGATCTGCGGCGGACTTGCCGTGAGCCAGATTCTCACCCTGTATACCACGCCAGTCGTCTACGTGTACCTTGACCGGTTCGGCTCCTGGGTCAAGCGCTACTGGCAGAAGATTTCCCCTGCGGCGGCCGTCGCAAGACGCGCAGCGGCGCAGCAAGCTAACGAGGCATAAACCATGCAGCTCACTCTCAAGCACGTTCCGTTTCTCTTCGCACTGAGCGCCGCCCTGCTCTCAAGCGGCTGCGCCGTGGGGCCGGACTATGAGCGCCCCTCGGTTCAGGTGGCAGACTCCTTCCGGGGAGCCGCGCTGCTTGAGGGCTGGAAGCAAGCCACGCCCAGCGAAAACGCCCTGAAGGGCGAGTGGTGGACGCTCTACGGCGACGAGGATCTCAACGCCCTCATCAAGCAGGTCGAGGTGAACAACCAGAATGTCGCCCAGTACGTGCAGCGCTACCGCATGGCCAGGGCCGACCTCTCCTCGGCCGAAGCCTCGCTCTTTCCGACCGTGTCGCTGAACGGGCAGATCGGGCGGAGCAAGTCCGGATCGCTTATTTCCAACCGCTCGTCCCTGCAGGGGCAGGTCTCCTGGATGCCCGACATCTGGGGCAAGCTGCGTCGCCAAGCGCAGTCAAACAGGGCATCGGCCGAAGCGTCTCTTGCAGACCTTGCCAATGCCACGCTCTCGGCACAGGCCACGCTCGCGCGCAGCTATCTGCAGCTGCGCGTGCTGGACAAGCGCGTGAGCCTGTTCGACGAGACGATCCAGGTCTATGAAAACAACCTGCGCACCATCACGAACAAGTACCAGGCAGGAACGGCCGTGAAGACCGACGTCACGCAGGCCTCGCAGAGCCTTGACTCGGCAAGGTCCTCGCGCGCGGCGCTGAAGCTCAGCCGCGCCAAGCTTGAACACGCGATCGCGGTACTCGTCGGCCAGACGCCGGAAAGCTTCTCGATTCCCGTGCGGGACGCAGAGCTGCCCAAGGTGCCGGCGATTCCCCCCGCGCTGCCCTCCTCGCTCCTTGAGCGCAGACCCGACATCGCCTCGGCCGAGCGCGCCGTGGCAGCCGCGAACGAAAGCATCGGCATCGCGATCGCCGGCTACTTCCCCGACCTCACGCTTTCGGCTTCGGGCGGATACTCGAAGAACTCGCTGCACAATCTGTTCTCGGCCGACAACCTCGTCTGGTCCCTGGGAGCCTCGGCCGCCATGACCATCCTGGACTTCGGCAAGACCTCCGCCTCGGTCGAGCGCGCACGCGCCAACTACGAGCGCACCGTGGCCGCCTACCGGCAGACGGTCCTGCAGGCGCTTCAGAACGTAGAGGACTGCCTGGTGTCAAGCGTGAACCTCTCCGAGCAGCTCAAGCACACGACGGCCGCCTACGAAGCGGCAAAAGAGACGAGCCGCATCATGCACAACCAGTACGACGCCGGCATGATCGATTACACCGATGTGAGCTCGCGCGACGCAAGCCGCATTTCCGCACAGCAGAACCTTCTCTCGCTCTACTCAAGCTCGCTCGAGAACTCCGTGACGCTCATCGAGTCGCTGGGCGGAGGCTGGGAAGGCCTTGCGGCGGAAGAGCCCGGCAAGGCGCAGCAGTAACGCCCGTCCTCTGACTTTCCGGATGTCATGCTTGCCGCACGCATCCGGCTCGGATACGATCGAACTCGCGCACACCATGAGCAACTACATCGAATACGGCGGCAAAATCGCCTTTCACCCCGGCTACTACATCGAAGAAATAATCGAATGCCTGGGGGTCAGCCAAGAGGACTTTGCCAAGCGGCTGGAAATCACGCCCAAGAACCTGAGCATTCTCGTGCGCGGCGAGCAGAGCCTCTCTCTTGATATCGCCGTCAAGCTCTCGCGAATGCTGGGCAATTCCATCGGGTTCTGGCTTGCCATCCAAAAGAGATTTGACGAACGAAAAAGGGAAATCCTCTCGGAGGAGGAACTGGAAAAGGCCACATCTCACTGAATTGACCTTAACCGCCTGCACGCTCTGATTTCGTATGCAGAAAGTCAATCGCCGCTAGAATTCCGGGAATTTTCCCGTCAGCACCCTTCTTCAACATGGCTGAAGACACCGACACAAGCAGTCCGCGGGATGACCGCGTGGGCTTTGCGCAGTATCTGCTCCTTGCGCTGATCGCCCTGAGTTTCTCAGGCGTCCTGTACAACCTGCCCGAGCGCTGGGCGGCACTGAGCGCCATTGACTTCACGACCCTGATCGGGGATTTCGGAAAAATCGACGGCAGCCACAGCTTCGTCGGCTCGGGCGGATACGGCGCGCGCCAGGGATTCATGTTCGCCATGGCGATCTGCCCATGCGTGATGTTTGCGATGGGCGTGCTGGAGCTTGCCGAGCACTACGGCGTGTCGCTTGCGGCGAAAATCGTGCTCACCCCGGTCATGCGGCTCATCTGCGGCGTCTCGGGCGCAGCCGGCCTTGCGATCATCGCAAGCCTTCAGGTAACGGACGCGGGAGC
This sequence comes from uncultured Sutterella sp., assembly GCA_900315045.1. Taxonomy (GTDB): domain Bacteria; phylum Pseudomonadota; class Gammaproteobacteria; order Burkholderiales; family Burkholderiaceae_F; genus Duodenibacillus. The sequence goes on from OMXR01000028.1 coordinate 11,572, forward strand.
CGCGCTCACGCGCCTTGCCTACGACAGGGGCACCATCACGAGCCGCGAGCGCACCGCGCTCGTTGCCTGGCAGTATGCGGCAGCGGCGCCGCTAGCCAACTACTTCGTGCTCATCTCGCCGTTCTTCCACGTATACACGGTGCCGATCTGGGTGCCGCTTGCCGTGGTGCTTCTGTGCAAGTGCATCGGCGCGCACGCAACGCGCCTTGCAGTGGAAATCATTGAGCACCCGAAGCCTGGCCGGCGCTAAGAGCCAGATTAGGCTTCGGCACCTTCAGCCTGTATGAGCTGCAAGAAATCATTGGAATGCGCTGAAAAGGTTAAACTCGCAATTCATGACGAATAAACCAAGGGGCTACCCCATGAACTTCATTGAGGAAGTCAGAATCGATAACTTCAAGTCGCTCGTTGACTTTTCGATAAAACTCGGACCGTTTGCATGCCTGATAGGACTTAACGGAGCGGGCAAGAGTACAGTTCTCCAAGCCTTGGGGTTTATTGGATCCTTTTTTAAGCCAATGGGTGTGCAGTCGTGGCTCTCTCAACGGAATTGGGAGATATCCGATACGGCAACAAAACTATCCAGCAAAAAAAATTTGACCGTATCCGTAGCAATGCAGATTGATGGTCGACGCATTGTCTGGAAGGGCAGCTTTAATCGTGTGAAAGTCTGCTGCACCACTGAATCGCTCCTCGATGACGAGAGCGGATCGGAAATTTTCTCTGTGAGTTCCGGCTCCATGCTGGCCGTCCACATGACAGGCCCCGGAACGAATCAGTCCGGCATTTGGCCAATCAAATACCAGGGGTCTCTTCTTTCAGTCGTTGATGCCGGGGATTTAGCTCCAGTGATTCAGCGGGCGCGAGGCCTTTTGGCTGGCCTTACCGCCTTGGATTTGATGATTCCGCAAAGTTTGCGTGCCAGTTCCAGAGGTTTTCACCCCGAAGGGATAGGAATTGCAGGCGAGACGCTCGGGGCCTTCTATGCTGCGTTAGACCCAGATTCGAAGCGCATGCTGATCGCTGATTTTCAGAAAATTTATCCTCATATTGAAAAAATAGAGGTGGAAAAAAAGCGAGCCGGCTGGATCATTCTGAATTTTGTAGAAAAAATCTCCAGCACAAACGTCGGTCGCGGCTTGGCGATCAAAGCGACTCATACGAGTGATGGCATGCTTCGCGTTTTCGGTGTTCTAGCTCAGGGATTCAGTTCTGCCAGCATCATTTGTTTTGATGAGGTGGAAAATGGCATCAACGTCGAGGTAACGGAAAAACTGGTTCAGGCTCTCGTCGAAATATCCCGCAAGAAGCAAGTGATCGTGACGACACACAGCGTGATGCTGCTCAACTATCTGCCCGATGACTTGGCAAGGTCATCCGTACAGTTCATTTATCGGACTGATGCCGGAGCAACGCACAGTGTTCCTTATTTTTCCCTCAAAAAAGCAGCTCAGCAGCTAGAGTTCTACACGCCTGGCGATGTGGTTCTTGACTACTCTCTTGATAGGGCTGCGCTTGACGCCGCAGCACTTGAGAAGTCCATCCGAGGTCGTGGATTGGAACCGGAGTGCAGGTGATGAGAGCGTTGCTTTTGGGCGAAGGCAACTCCGATCTTGGCTCACAAAACACTATGTCTGGCTTTCGGCTTGGAGCCATTGGAGAACTTTTCTTTGGAATTCTCAGGGATAAGGTCGATCCATCCTATCAGGATGAAAATCCGGCGTTTTTGAATCCAGAGTGCTGGATGCAAATACTTTCCAAGCAGGATTTTCACAATTTCGTGCCGAAAAAGGATCCTCGCGCTCCGAAATCTTCCACACCGAAGCTGGAGAAAAAATTTTCAAAGACTCAACAATCGCTTGTTGCTTTAGCTGTCAAGATGGTTCACTACGCCAAAGAAAATGGATTTGACTTTTGCGTGTTCTTCAAGGATGCAGATCAGAGCAAATCCACCGAACTTCTTGACGCGCTTCAGGCTGGATTCCGTTCGTATGGTCATGTTGCCTTGGTGCCGCAGCCTACGAGCGAAGTCTGGCTGATCAGCGGGTATTTGAAGGATCACCCGTCGCAGATGAGAGGCGAACTGAAGGACGCGATTCTCGAGGACTACGTGACTGGGAATGACAACTCCAATCGCTCAGGAAAACGCATTTTAGGAAAACTCCTTCACGGAAAAGATGGAGAACCAACAGGTGCAGAGGAAAGTGAAATCGTCTCCTGCATGTTGGAGAACCGGACATGGGAGAAGGTCGAACTGCCCAGCTTTTGCTGCGCCGTGGATCAAATCGAAGAAGTGGCTGCTGAGATAGGCAATTACCGATATGGCTCCGTGGAAACCGAGACGATCTAATGTCTCTGTTGCTTGGCCAATCCGACTACTGGAGAAACCATTCCTAGGCCCTCCTCTGCCGAGACATGTGGGATCTGAAGCGGCACGGCTTCTCCATTAACCTCAAAATCTGGTGCGCGCAAGGCGCAAAAACCCTTCAAATTCGGCCTCAAGCGAAAAGCAATACTCCTTTCGGCGGATATACATTTCCCGCCACAGCGGTCAAACTCACGTCAGCAACTGGGACCGGGTCAAACCGGGCCCCGTTTCTGTTAACTTTTTAACAGCGAAACCCAATCCGTTCCCCAAGGATCATGGGTACCCGAGACCCCCAGAAGGGAACGGACAGAACAGGAGATAGCTATGGCTGAAACACAATATCAGGCTCTTAGACGCCAGGGTGTAAGCCGCAGGAGCTTCCTGCAGTTCTGCTCTCTGACCGCCGCCAGCCTCGGACTGGGAAGCGCCGGTGCCGCTGACATCGCCAAGGCGATGCAGACCAAACCGCGCGTTCCTGTCGTTTGGCTCCACGGTCTGGAGTGCACGTGCTGCACGGAATCGTTCGTGCGCTCGTACCACCCGATCGCCAAGGACATCGTTCTGTCGATGGTGTCCCTCGACTACGACGATACGATCATGGCCGCCGCCGGCCAGCAGGCTGAAGAAGCCCTCGAAGACACCATCACCAAGTACAAGGGCGAGTACATCGTCTGCGTTGAAGGCAGCGTTCCGCTCGGCAACGAAGGCACGTTCTGCGTGCCCACGGGTGAAGTCTTCAAGAACAAGCTGCAGCACGTTGCCAAGAACGCCAAGGCCATCATCGGCTGGGGTTCCTGCGCCGCCTGGGGCTGCATCAACACGGCCAAGCCCAATCCCTCCAACTCCGTGCCCATCAACAAGGTGATCTTTGACAAGCCGATCGTGATGGTTCCGGGCTGCCCGCCGATTCCCGAAGTGATGACCGGTGTTCTCACCTACATCCTCACCTACGACCGTCTGCCCCCGCTCGACCGCCAGGGCCGTCCGAAGATGTTCTACGGCCAGCGCATTCACGACAAGTGCTATCGCCGCGGTCACTTCGACGCCGGCCAGTTCGCCGAAGCTTTCGACGACGAAGGCGCCAAGAAGGGCTACTGCCTGTACAAGCTCGGCTGCAAGGGTCCCACGACCTACGCATCCTGCTCGACCCTGCGTTGGAACGAAGGCCTGTCCTGGCCCGTCCAGTCCGGTCACGGCTGCATCGGCTGCGCCGAAAACAACTTCTTTGACAAGGGCTCGTTCTACGACCACGAAACGACCGTTCTGCCTCCGGGCTGGGGCGGCATCGAAGCCACCGTCGACAAGGTCGGCATGGGCATGATGGCCGTTGTGGGCGTTGCCGCTGCTGCACACATCGCCGCCAGCGCTGTTGTCCAGGCACGCTCTTCTTCTAACAACAAGCACATTGGAGAAGGCAAACATGAGTAACCGCATTGTTGTTGACCCCGTAACCAGAATCGAAGGTCATCTGCGCGTTCAGGCTGTCCTGGGTGACGACGGCAAGCTTGCCGACGCCTATTCCACGGGCACGATGTGGCGCGGTCTGGAAGTCATCCTCAAGGGCCGCGATCCGCGCGACGCCTGGGCATTCGTCGAACGCATCTGCGGCGTCTGCACCGGCATTCACGCCCTTGCCGCCGTGCGCTCCGTCGAGGACGCCGTCGGCTGGAAGATTCCGAAGAACGCCAACATCATCCGCAACCTGATCAACGCGACCCTGTACACGCAGGACCACGTGACGCACTTCTATCAGCTGCACGCCCTCGACTGGGTTGACGTCGTGTCTGCTCTGAGCGCCGATCCGCGCGAAACCGCCGCGATCCAGGCCAAGATCAGCCCGCATCACCAGTTCGCCAGCGTCGGCTACTTCAGCGACATCCAGCGCCGCCTGAAGGACTTCGTGGCCACCGGCCAGCTGTCCATCTTCAAGAACGGCTACTGGGGCCATGCCGCCATGAAGCTGCCGCCCGCCGTGAACCTGCTCGCCACCGCGCACTACCTGGAAGCCCTCGACTTCCAGCGCGAAGTGATCAAGGTCCACACGATCCTCGGCGGCAAGAACCCGCACCCGAACTATCTGTGCGGCGGCGTTCCCTGCCCGATCAACGTGCACGACTCCGGCGCTGCCGGCAACGGCCTGAATGAAGTCACGCTCAACTACATCCGTGACATCGCCAAGATGGCCATCGAGTTCGTGAACAACGTGTACATCCCTGACCTCAAGGCGATCGCCTCCTTCTACCCGGAATGGACCAAGGTCGGCGGCTACAAGAACTTCCTGTGCTTCGGCGACTTCCCCGAGATCGAGAACGTCTGGGACAACAAGTCTCTGCAGATGCCCATGGGCGCTGTGCTCAACGGCGACATCAACAATGTCATGCCCGTCAATCCGCGCGACGTCAACGAAATCCAGGAATTCGTCGATCACTCCTGGTTCCGTTACGCAGACGGCAAGAAGGGTCTGCATCCCTGGCAGGGCGACACGATCCCGCAGTACGAGCTGCCCAAGGGCGCTGAAGGCACCAAGACCAAGTTCAGCTGGCTCACCACGGACGGCAAGTACACCTGGGTCAAGGCTCCCCGCTGGAAGGGCCACTGCATGGAAGTCGGTCCTCTGGCCCGTCTCGCAGTCGGCATCGGCCTGGGCGTGGACTGGATCAAGGAACCCGCTCTTGCCCTGCTCAAGGAACTCGACCTGCCGCTCGAGGCTGCATTCTCCACGCTCGGCCGTACGGCTGCCCGCGGTCTGGAAACGATCTGGACGTCCCAGAAGATGCTCCAGTACGTGAACGACCTCACCGCCAACATCAAGGCTGGCGACGAAGCGGCTGCCAACATGGACAAGTGGGAACCCTCCACCTGGCCGAAGGAATGCCGTGGCGTTGGCCTGTGCGAAGCTCCTCGCGGCGCCCTGGGCCACTGGTGCGTCATCAAGGACGGCCGTCTTGCCAACTGGCAGGCCATCGTCCCGACGACCTGGAACGCCTCTCCGCGCTCGGACGACGGTCAGGTTGCTCCGTTCGAAGCCACGCTTCGCGGCACCCCCATCGCCGACCCGGTCCGCCCGGTCGAAATCCTTCGTACGATCCACTCGTTTGACCCGTGCCTGGCCTGCGCTTCGCACCTGTACACGGCCGATGGCAAGGAAATCACGAAGGTTGTTTCCGAATAAAGGAGAACCCTCATGAGAATTGACAGAACCACCTATGAGGTCGATCTGAGCGATGGCAAATGCGAGCCGATCTTCGTTTGGGAAGCTCCGGTCCGCGTCTGGCACTGGCTCATGGTCGTCACCATGGTCGCCATGATCGTCACGGGCTATCTGATTGGCCGTCCCCTGGAGTCCAACATGGGCAACACGTGGGATACCTATCAGCTCGGCTACATCCGGATGATCCACTTCCTGGCCGGTTTTGCTTTCACCGCGCTGTTCATCTACCGTGCCTTCTGGGCACTTTGGGGCAACCGCTACGCGCATCAGATCTTTCTGCCGCCGTTCTGGTCTCCGAAGTTCTACATCGGTATTTGGAACCAGGGTCTGTACTACCTCTTCTTCAAGAAGAGCGCCCCTGAGTACGCCGGCCACAACCCGCTTGCAGCGGCCGCCATGTTCGGCTTCTTCATCGTGGGTTCGGTGCTGATCATCGTGACGGGCTTCGCCCTTTACGGTCAGGCTTACGGTGCAGGCAGCTTCTATGACTGGCTCACCGGCTGGGTCATTCCGCTCTTTGGCGATTCCCAGGCTGTTCGTACGACGCACCACGTGCTGATGTACGTCTTCCTGCTCTTCATGGTTGCCCACCTGTACATGGCCAGCCGCGAAGACATCATGGGCGGCGCCACGGAAATGTCCGCCATCACCAACGGCCTGCGCATGTTCAAGCATGCCAAGTAACTGGTGACCGCTTCCCGGGCGGCGCGTCCGCCCGGAATCCGGACGAAAACGGTCTTGCAGAGCAATCTGCGAGGCCGTTTTTTTACCCCTAATGTAATACTTCCACCTAAGCACATCGACCTATCCGCGTCCCTCAAAAGGCCACGCACGGACGTTTTCCCCCGGGATTATTGTTAGACTGCAATCCGTTTTTTGGAATGGCGGCAGATGCCGGCCCTCGGCCCGCGTGCGGAGCGCTTCGGCTGCGCCATTTCATTTTTTTGATTTTTTCTGAGCGGTAGCAGTCATGGACAAGAAGTACAAGGCCGTCATCATGGGTGTCGGAAACATCCTCTGGGCCGACGAGGGATTCGGGAACAGGGCCGTCGAGGCTTTCAACAAAAAGTGGCGTACGCCCGAGAACGTCCAGGTCATCGACGGCGGCACGCTCGGGTACTTCCTGCAGGAATTCATCGAGGAGACCGACAACATCCTCATTTTCGACTGCGCCGACGTGCAGTGCGAGCCCGGCACGCTCAAGGTGATCGAGGGCAAGGACATCACGCCCTACCTGCAGACCAAGGTCTCGGCCCACCAGCAGGGCCTCAACGACCTCTTTGCCATGGCCATGGTGCGCGGCCGCTATCCGAAGAACATCGCCATCATCGGCTGCCAGCCCAAGACGATGGAGGACTACGGCGGCTCGCTCACGCCCGAAGTCTCCGAGAGCATCGGGCCGGCCCTGATCAAGGCCGAAGAGATTCTCACGCACTGGGGCGTGGACCACTTCCTGCGCTGCCCGAACGAGGAGGTCGCCCCGCTGGGCGAAGCCTGCCTCGCGCGCGATGTCTACGAGTCCGAGCGCCCCTCCGAAGGCGAAGCCTTCCGCGAGGGCGACATCCGCTTCATCAACATGGCCAAGGACAAGTAATCCGACATGTGCATTGCAATCCCCATGAAGGTGCTCGAGGTGCCCGATCCCCTCTCCGCCATTGCGGAAAACGGCTCGGAGCGCTCGCGCGTGAACACGGAGCTCGCCGGCGAAGTGCGCGCCGGCGACTGGATCCTCGTCTTCAACGGCGCTGCGCAGCGCGTGATGAGCGAGGACGAGGCGCTTGAAATGCGCACGGCGCTGCATGCGCTCTCAGACGTGATGGGCGGAACGGCCACCCGGCAGGACGTGGACGATGCCTTTGCCGACATCATCGCCAACACCGGCAAGCTTCCCCCGCACCTGCAGGCGCAGCTTGACGCGCAGAAAAAGAATTCTTGAACCGCCAAACCGATTTACACAGGAACCAAGGACAGGACAAATGGCCGCTGAACTTAATGAACCGACACGGCAGATGACTCTGGTTGACGTTGACAACCATCCGATATTCAACCGGCTCTGGGGCCAGGAGGGCTTCGTGCGGGTGAACGAGAACAACGTGCGCAGCCTCACGGAGAAGAAGGGGCTCGTGCTGATGGTGTTTGCAGACAATCCGACCACATTCAAGGAAACGATCGACATTGCCGTGATCGCTCCGGAAATCGCCAAGGCCTTTGCGCCGCACCTAGCAGCCAAGGGCTTCACCGATCCTGCGGTGGGCCGCGCGATCTCGATGCGCTTCGGCCTCACGCGCCTGCCGGCCGTGGGCTTTTTCCGCAACGGAGTCTGGCTCGGAGCCCTGCAGGGCCTGAAGGTCTGGGATGACTACATCAAGGGCCTGGCCGAGATCGGACAGAAGCAGGAAAACACCGCCAAGCGCTCGATCACGATCGGCAACGCTTGATGGCAAGGACAAAACAACTGAGGACACAGAACCATGCAGGAAACCGTCATCAACGCGAAAACCATTCTTGAGGCCGCCAAGCGCGCCAAGCAATTCTCCCGCACCAAGGAGCAGATCCAGGCGGCAAAATCCACGCTCGAGTGGATGGAAAAGGCAAAGCGCACCCTTGCCGAAGTGCACACCACCAAGAGCGCCTTCAACATCGTCACCGATCTCACGCTTGCGGGCGAAGACTTCAAGAAGTTCCTCTTTGACACCCTCGAGGCAGGCGAGATCCGCATCGTCATCGACGGCGGCCGGGTCCGCATCGAGGAAACGGGCGTTCCCACCATCTGGCGCATGATGATCGGCAAAAAGGACCAGATCGCCATCAGCCTGCTGCCCCAAGAGGTGATTGAGGCCGCAGCCGAGGGCGCGTCCGACATCGTCGAGCCCGAACAAAAGCCCGAAGGCCTGTTCGCAGCTCCCTCGATCCTCACCGAGCTGCGCGCCGCGATTGCCGCCTCCGACCTGGGCAATCCCGATCCGGATGCGCTGCCGCTCAGCGTGGAGCTCTCCCGCCAGCCCCTCTCGCCCCAGGACAAGACCTACATCGCCGAAGTGCTCGGCAAGGGCCGCGTCGAAGCCAACATGCGCGGCTTTGCCCGCAGCACGATCGAGCAGACCCGCGTGCGCGGCGTCTGGAGAAGCCGGATCCTGTCGAACGCCAACAAGGAGCTGCTCGACCAGGTCGTGGTGTGCGCGATTCCTCCCGAGGTGATGAGCTCGCGCGACGACATTCCCGAGGCCATGCGCCGCCTGCAGTCCAAGATCGACTGGTGCCGCGCCGACATCAACCGGGCCGAAGAGGAGTAGCACGAGCGATGAGCGACACGATGCGCCTCACGAACGATCCGTGCCGGATGCTCGACGAGCTCAACCGGCGCCGGATCGGACCGCACACCAAGATGCAGTGCAAGGTGTGCCACTACATCTACGATCCGGACGAAGGCTGCCCCGAGTGGCAGGTGCCGCCCGGAACGCCCTTCAACGACATTCCCGACAACTGGGACTGCCCGGCCTGCGGCTGTCCCCACTCCTCCTTCATTCTGGCTGACGGCGAACATGGCGAAGACGACATCAATTTCTGACGACGAACCGATCCGCTTCGAGAAAAAGCCGCGCCAGAAGGTGAGGATCCGGGTGTTCAGGACGAGCCCGCAGCAGTTCTTCGAGGAGGGTTTCCGCAAAATCGCAGCCACCCGCATGAAGGGCGTGCCGATCTGCAACCCGCGCCTCTCGGTGAGCTCGGTGCCGTTCCGCAAGGTCGACGGCCAGTGGGTGGGCGGCGTCGTCACCCCGTGGTCGCTCCTTGTGATCCGCGCCTGTGGCGATCCGGAAACCTGGACCAACATCGCCGAAACAAAGGTGAAGGGCGTGGAACTGCCCGGCGGAGAATTCAGCTTCATGGGAGTCGTCGACCCGGATCTGGGCGTCTACCAGAGCTGCTCGCTGCTCTCCCCGACCTGGGAGATCGGCGATCAGC
>OMXR01000016.1 GCA_900315045.1 uncultured Sutterella sp.
CGTGAGGGACGAGACGACAAAGGCGTCGATGAAGCGGCTGTCCCGGGCGTTTCCGCTCTTGTGCTTGAGCCAGGCGCCGAACTTCTCGAACCCGAGCTCGATGTTGATGATCTCCCCGAGTGCAGTGCCGAGGGCCAGAGACAGCACGACCAGCATCGCCTGCCCGCTCACGAGCCTGCCGCCCTCGACATGCAGCATCCATTCCATGGCACCGGCCAGCCCGATGAAAAGCGTCCCGAGTCCGCAGACCCGCTTGAGCGCCTCCTGCTTTTCAAGCGCCATGAGCCCGCCAAAGAGCAGTCCCAGGGTGCCCCCGGCAACGATCGCGGCGGTGTTGATGATGGTGCCGAGTGCAAACATAAGGAGTCTCCAGGCGCAAAAGAGCCCGGGCTGGATCAGCGTCAGACCGGGCTCCCTGCCTTCAGAGCGATGTGCTCTGATTAGTTCTTGGACTTGTCAACAAGCTTGTTGGCAGCGATCCAGGGCATCATGGCGCGCAGCTGGGCACCGGTCTTTTCGATCTGATGCTCGGCCGTGAGGCGGCGCTCGGAACGCAGCTGCGGATAGCCAAGAGCACACTCGGAGAGGAACGACTTGGCGTACTCGCCGTTCTGGATCTTCTTCAGGCACTCGCGCATCGCCTGGCGGCTCTGCTCGTTGATGACCTTCGGGCCGGTGTAGTACTGGCCGTACTCGGCGTTGTTCGAAACGGAGTAGTCCATGTTGGCAATGCCGCCTTCGTAGATGAGGTCGACGATGAGCTTCATCTCATGGCAGCACTCGAAATAGGCCATCTCGGGAGCGTAGCCGGCCTGCACCAGGGTCTCGAAGCCCGTCTTGATGAGTTCGACAATGCCGCCGCACAGAACGGCCTGCTCGCCGAAGAGGTCGGTCTCGGTCTCGTCGCGGAACGTGGTTTCAATGACGCCGGCCTTGCCGCCGCCGTTGGCGCAGGCATAGGCGAGAGCAAGGTCATGAGCCTTGCCGGAAACGTCCTGCTCGACGGCGATCAGCTGGGGAACGCCGGCGCCCTTGACGTAGGTGGCGCGAACCGTGTGGCCGGGGGCCTTCGGAGCGATCATGATGACGTCAAGGTCGGCACGGGGCTGAACCTGGCCGAAGTGGATGTTGAAGCCGTGGGCAAACGCCAGGGCGGCGCCCTTCTTGATGTTGGGGGCAACCTGTTCGCGATAGACCTTGGCGATGTTCTCGTCGGGAATGAGCATCATCACGACATCGGCGGCCTTGACGGCGTCTTCCACCGTTGCAACCTTCAGGCCAGCGGCCTCGGCCTTCTTCCAGGAGGCGCCGCCCTTGCGCAGGCCGACGGTGACGTCGCACCCGGAATCGTGCAGGTTCAGCGAGTGTGCGTGCCCCTGGGAGCCGTAGCCGATGATCGCGATCTTCTTGCCCTTGATCAGAGAGAGATCAGCATCCTTGTCATAAAAAACGCGCATTTTCGTTTCCTTTATAAAAGAAGGTGAAAAATAATTGTCCGCAGGTTTTTTACCGCCTGCCGCAAAAAAACTAAATCTTCAAAATCCGCTCGCCTCGGCCGATCCCGCTCGCGCCCGTGCGGACCGTTTCGAGAATGGCCGTCTTGTCGATCGCCTTGAGGAAGGCGTCGAGCTTGCTCGTGTCGCCCGTTATCTCGATCGTGTAGCTCTTGTCGGTGACATCCACGACGCGGCCGCGGAAGATGCCGGTGATGCGCAGCATCTCGTCGCGCTCGCGCCCGATGGCCCGAACCTTGACCAGCATCAGCTCGCGCTCGACGTAGTCGCTCTCGACAAGATCGACAACCTTGATCACCTCAACCAGCCGGTTCAGATGCTTGGTGATCTGCTCGACCTGAGCGGTATCTGCCATGGTCGAGATCGTCATGCGGCTGATCTCGTGATTTTCCGTCGGAGCCGCCGTCAGGGTTTCAATGTCATAGCCGCGCGCAGAGAAAAGGCCGACAACACGGCTCAGATTGCCCGAATGGTTCTCAAGCAAAATGGAGAGAATGTGTCTGGTCATGCTTAATTCTCCTCGGCAAGAACCATTTCCGTAAGCCCCTGTCCGGGACCGACCATCGGACGCACCGGCTCGTGCGGTTCAATCAGCACATCGACGAACACGAGCTTGTCCTTGTTCTTTTCATCGAAAGCAGTGGCAATCGCCTGATCGAGCTCCTCGTACGTGCGCACGCGCAGCCCGACATGCCCATAGGCCTGGGCAAGCATCACGAAGTCCGGCTGCACGTCCATCACGGACTCGGAGTAGCGGCCGCCGTAGTAGGCCTCCTGCCAGATGGCGACCATGCCCAGATATCCGTTGTTGAGCAGGAAGATCTTCGGCGCCAGCCCGTACTGCTTGCACGTGGCAAGCTCCTGAATGCACATCTGGATCGAACCGTCTCCGGTGAACAGCACCACGGGCTCGTCCGGATGCGCAACCGCGGCGCCCATGGCCGCGGGCAGGCCGTACCCCATCGTGCCGAGGCCGCCGCTCGTCATCCAGTGTCTGGGCTGCTTGAGTTTCAGATACTGAGCCGCCCACATCTGATGCTCGCCGACGTCCGTGGCGTAGTAGGCATCGTTGTTCGTATAGCTGGCCACACGCTCGACAACGGCCTGCGGCTTGATCGCGCCGCCCTCGGGCGTGCTGTAGGCCAGCGAGCGCTTGGCCCGCCACTTCTCGATCTGCGCGATCCACTTGCCAAGGGCCTCGGAGTCGCTGCGGGTCGAGGTTGCCTCAAGCTGCTCGACCATCTGGGAGAGCACGTCGCGCACGTCGCCCACGATGGGCACGTGCGTGGCCACGCACTTGCTGATCGAACTCGGATCCACGTCAACCTGAACCACCGTGCGGGGAAGCCCCTCGAAATCACGGGGATTGCCGATCACGCGATCGTCGAACCGGGCGCCCAGGGCAAGCACAACATCGCTGTTGTGCATTGCCATGTTGGCTTCATAGGTGCCGTGCATGCCGAGCATGCCAAGATTGAGCTTGCTGCCCGCATCCAGAGCGCCAAGCCCCATCAGGGTGCTCGCAACCGGGAAGCCGGTGAGTTCAACGAACCGTGCAAGCAGCTCGGCTGCCCGGGGATTGTTCATGCCGCCGCCGATGTAGACGACGGGGCGCTTGGCCGTCAGCAGCACCTGCAACGCCCGCTTGATCTGCCCGGGATGCCCCTTCAGAACGGGCCGGTAGCCCGGAATGTCGCAAACCTCGGGATAAACGAAGGGGCACTTGGCGCACTGCACATCCTTGGGAATATCGATAAGGACAGGCCCCGGACGTCCGCTTCGGGCCAGATAGAAGGCCTTCTTGATGGTATCGGCAAGCTCGCGCACGTCGGTCACAAGGAAATTGTGCTTGACGCAGGGCCTTGTGATGCCGACGGTGTCCACTTCCTGGAACGCGTCAGTGCCGATCAGCTTGGTGCCGACCTGACCGGTGAAAATAACCAGCGGGATGGAGTCGGCATACGCGGTGGCGATGCCCGTCACGGCGTTCGTGGCGCCGGGGCCGGAGGTCACCAGAACGACGCCGACCTCGTCGGTCGTGCGCGCATAGGCATCGGCAGCATGCGCTGCAGCCTGCTCGTGGCGCACCAGAATGTGCTTGAAGTACTTCTGCTTGTAAATCTCGTCGTAGATCGGCAGAACGGCTCCGCCCGGATAGCCGAAAACATACTTGACGCCTTCGGCGTGCAGCGCCTCGATCATGATCTGCGCCCCGCTCATCACGGGTGCGCTTTCAAGTCCCTGAGAGGTCATCAAACCTAATCCTCGCTCGAAATCAGTGTGTTGCATTTTCCTAAATTCTTCGGCTCGGACTCTGATGAGGAAGCGGCAGAACGCCTTGTCAGAAGCTCGAGGCTGTCATGCTGCTCCTCAAGCTGGAGAAATCGTTCGCCGCCCCTAGACCCGGTAGAGCCCAGAAACCGAAAGAGTGCCGTGCGCCTTGGTCAGCCATTGGTTGGATTTTTTCACAGCACTTTTTTGATTTTAGCCAGATGCCGCTTTTTTTCTCACCGAACCGCGTTAAACCCATTTTTTTATCATTTCTTTGAATCATTTATTTGCGCATATCGATTTTTTATAGGCAGTTTTGCTGAGTCTATGCAAGAATGTTCCGTTTGAGATGGATGGGCGCTTCGCAACTGAGGCACGGAGTCGCTCCGATCCCTCTGCGCGGATTTGCTCCGCGCCGCGGCCTCTCCATCAAGCGTCTCAGGAAAGCAGTACCACATGTCTCACAGCAAAACGACCGAATGGGGCTCCCGAATCGGCTTCATTCTCGCGGGCGCAGGTTCGGCCATCGGATTAGGCGCAATCTGGAAATTCCCATTCTGGGCAGGCACCTACGGCGGCTCGGCCTTCATCATCCCGTACATCTTCTTCACGTTCACGATCGGGGTGGCGCTTGTCATGGCGGAGCTTGCGATCGGACGCGCAGGCCGCGGCTCCGCCGTCTCGGCGATGAAGCGCCTCGGCGGTCCTGCGTTTGCAGTAATGGGCGGAATCGGCGTGCTCACGAGCTACATCATCCTGTCCTACTACTCGGTCGTGGGCGGCTGGTGCGTGAAGTATCTTTTCGATGCGCTCGGCGGCAATCTCGTCACGAGCGACCCGAAGCTGCTTGCAGACAACTTCGGAGCTCTTGTCGCCGACCCGGCCGCCAACATCAGCTGGCATCTGATCTTTCTCACCCTTTCCTGCGGCGTCGTCGCCATGGGCGTTGTGGCAGGGATCGAGCGCATCAGCAAATACCTGCTGCCGATGCTGTTTGTGCTGATGCTGCTCATCACCGGGCGCTCGCTTACCCTGGACGGGGCCATGCAGGGCATCGACTTCCTGTTCAACTTCAGCTTCAACAAGCTCACGCTCGAGTCCGTCATGAATGCCATGGGACTCACCTTCTTCTCCCTGTCGCTGGGGTGCACGATTCTCGTGACATACGGCCTGTACCTGAAGGACTCGACCGACATTCCGTCTTCGGCAGGGTGGATTTCGTACCTTGCCATTCAGACCGGAATCCTTGCCGGGCTGATGATCATGCCCGCCGTCTTCGCCATGGGGCAGGATCCCAAGGCGGGCCCCGGCCTTGTCTTCATCACGATCCCCCTGGTCTTCTCGCAGATTCCGTTCGGCGCCGCCTTTGCCGCGCTCTTTTACGTGTGCCTGCTCGTCGCCGCGCTCACGAGCGCCATTTCCCTTGTGGAAGTTGTTGTTGCCTACCTGTGCCACGAATGGCATCTGTCCCGCAAACGCGCTTCGCTTCTCATCTACATCACCATTTTCCTGCTCGGATCGGCCTCGGCCCTCTCTTTCGGCCCCTGGAGCGGCTGGACTGTCGGCGGCAAGATTCTCTTTGACCTGCTCGACTACGTCTGCACGAACATCATGATGCCGGCGGGGGGCCTGGCCATCGCGATTCTGGCGGGCTGGATCGCAAGGGACAAGTTCCGCGCGCAGATCTCCCAGGTCAGAAAATATCCCGAGGGCGTGCTCAGATTCCTCACGTTCGCCGTCAGGTATCTGGCTCCAGTCATGGTTCTGCTGGTTCTCATCTCAGGCCTCTGACCGCCGTCCCGCAGAGACCAATCGGGCCGCCCGAAACGAGCGGCCCGATTGATTTTTGTACGCTTTCTCTGACTCGGCTAGTACCCGAGCCGTCCTCTCATCTGCGCAACCTGGGCAATGTCTTCCGGCCCGGTGCGGCAGCAGCCGCCGATCAGCCTTGCGCCCGCCCGGTACCAGCTCTCGACATACTGCGCAAAGGATTCCGCTCCGCCCGACCAGGTCTTGGTGAGCGGATCGTATCGCTCGCCCCGATTCGGATACACGACGACGGGCTTGTCGCTGGCCATCCGGATCACGCCGATCAGCTCCTCGACAAACCGGGGATCGGTGCAGTTCACGCCGATTGCCGCAACCTGGGGATTGCGCGAGAGCGCCTGAGCACAGTCGGCGATGTCATCCCCGCCGCAGGTCGTTCTGCCGTCACGGCAGGAAAAACTCACCCAGGCGGGAATCTGCGGGAACTTTTCAAGCTCGAGCATGACGGCCACCGCCTCTTCCAGAAGCGGTATCGTCTCGACGGCAAACAGATCCGGTGCCGCCTGCGCCAGAACACTGATCCGCTCCCGATGGAACTCCCTCAGTCCGTTCACGCCAAGCCGATACTCGCCCGTGTACTCGCTGCCGTCGGCAAGATACGCCCCGTAGGGACCGATCGAGGCTGCGGCAAGCGGCGAAGGCAGATTCTGCGACGAGCGCAGCGCAATGAATTCATTGCGAACCTCCTTGAGCAGCTCGACCGAGCGGGCGATGAGGCCTGCAGCCTCCTGAGGTGTGAGGCCCTTGCGCACAAACCCTTCGATCGTGGCCTGGTAGCTCGCTGACGTGCAAACGTCAGCACCGGCTGCGTAGTAGTCCCTGTGCACGGCCTTGACCAGATCGGGTGCATCAACGAGCGCTCTGGCCGACCAAAGGGCGTCGTTGGTGTCGAAGCCCCTGAGCGCAAGCTCGGAGCCGAACGCCCCGTCCAGCACCATGAAGGGCTGCACTGCAAGAATCTGTTCTACTGCGTTCACGGATCTGCCTCCAGCCTAGCGGCGAAAAATCTCTTTCGGGGGCTCTTTTCCAAACCACTTTCTGTAAAGCGCGGCGTAGGTGCCGTCGGCAAGGATCCTTTCGAGCCCCCTGTTGATCTTGCCAAGGAGTTCCCGGTTGCCCTTTCTCACGGCGATTCCGAGATCCTCCTCGGTGAGCGCAAGCGCTAGAGACTTCACCTTGCCCTTGCCCGCCGTCGTCACATAGTAGTCGTTGGTCGGAATGTCGTTGATGACTGCATCGACGCCCCCGTTCCTGAGTTCCCAGAATGCTTCGTTCAGCTGGTTGAACACGCGGACCTTGGCTCCAGCGATCTTCTTTGCAGCGATCTCGCCCGTCGAGCCAATCGAAACCCCAAGCCGCTTGCCCTCAAGATCCCTTTCCGTGCGGATGTCCCTGTTTTCCGCCCTCACGACGACACCAAGGCCGGCGATGTAGTAGCGGCGCGAAAAATCCACGGTTCTGGCTCTCTCCTCGGAAATGGTGATGTCGTTGATCGCAATGTCGATCGTGCCCGTGCGCAGCGCCGGAATCAGCCCGTCAAAGGGAAGATTGCGCACCTGGACATCAAACCCGGACACCCTGCCGATCGCCTTGATGATGTCGACGTCAAACCCCACGTACTCGCCGCTTTTCATGTCTTGGGAGCCGAACGGAGGATAGGCCGCATCCATGCCGGCCGAGAGCACCTTGCCGGATCCGGCAAGCGCTGCCGCGGGCAGAGCCGCCAGAGCCGCAAGTTCTGCGGCAACGATGAGAAGTTGTCGTTTCTGCATTCGAATAGTTCCTTGAGTCGAGGCTACGGGCAGGCAGTGTAGCGGCTAGCCCTGCGAGATGGCTAGCGCACCGCACGCCTTTCTTGAGGTATTCGCAATCCTGCAGCGAAAACCTGCCGGAGCCAGGAAATTTCCCTGCTGAAACAAATGCAAAAAAAGATAGCGCAACAGATATTTACATTTATTTTGGATCGGCCCCGTCCCAAGCGCATCAACTCTCCTTATAGTACTTATACAAAGTTCATTCATTTCCTTTTTGGGAGTTGTTCCGTATGCCTACCTCTCTTTCCCGCCGCACGCTCCTTGGATCCGCCGCGCTTGCATGCGCAGCAGCTGCAAGCGGCACCGCACTTGCCAAGCCTGCCGCCGTCCCCTCCATCTGGGAGGGAAAAAAGATGTACGACACGATGCTCAGGCAGGGAACGTACTTCACGTATCCCGGACCGCACAGGCGCAAGGTGGCCCACGTCTTCATCGACACCCAGTGCCCGGACTGCGAGCGGCTCTTTACGCGCCTGCAGCCGCTTTTTGACCGGGTTGAGGTTCGCTTCTACCCGATCGCATACCTCGGCATCCACTCCGAGCCCCAGGGGACGACAATCCTGATGAGCAAGACGCCCTGGAAGGTCTTTGACGAGCACCACAAGCACTTCCGCGACGCCGAATTCCGCGGCCTTCGCTACGGACCGGTCGATCGCCTGCCCGAGGAGCTGCGCACCAAAGTTTGGACGAACACCAAGCTGCACCGCCGTTGCGGCTGCCGTGCGGTCCCGTACGGCGTCTACAAGAACTCGAAGGGCGAGTTCCTGCCGTTCGACGAAAACCTGACCACCAGGGAGCTCGCCAGGCTTTTCGAACTCAACTAGACTCAGCTCTGCTGAGACGGCGGCGCTGCTTTCCGGCGCCGCTTTTCTTTTTCTTCCCCTGCTCGCTTTCTCGACACCATGCGTGTGCTTCACACTTCGGACTGGCATCTGGGCAAAGACATCGGAAGCCTCGATCGCACGGAAACTTTCGGCAAATTTCTCCGCTGGCTGCTCGAAACCATCCGCACCGAACATGTCGACACATTGATCGTCTCCGGGGACGTCTTTGACACGACAACGCCTTCGCACAGAGCCCAGAGCCTGTACTACTCGTTTCTTGCGCAGCTGAGCGAATCGGGCTGCCGGCATGCGGTCATCACCGCCGGCAACCACGATTCCCCCAGCCTGATCAACGCCCCCTCGGACCTGCTCTCGCACATGGGAATCCACGCGGTCGGCACCGTGGGCGAGAACGAGCTCATTGCCGTGCGCGACGCCGATGAGGCGCTTCAGGCCGTCGTGCTCGCCGTACCCTACCTGAGGGAGCGCGACGTCTTTCGCGCCGGAGACTACCGCAGCGAAGAGGACCGCAGCAAAGCTCTTGCCCTGGCGATCGCCGGGCACTACGAACGCCTTGTGCAGCAAGCCCTCACCCTGATGAAGAACGAGCGCGTGCCGATCATTGCCACGGGGCACCTGTTCGTCTCCGGCGGCGTTCTTGACGACTCGGTGCGCAAGCTCTACATCGGGTATCTCGGAAACATCCCGGCGGACATCTTCCCCCAGCAAATCGACTACCTTGCGCTCGGGCATCTGCATCGGCCCCAGCTGGTCGGAGGCGACCCCGCACGAGCCTACAGCGGCTCGCCTCTGCCGCTTGACTTTTCCGAGGCTGAAACAGAAAAATCCGTGCGGATTGTCGATTTCGAACCCGGCAAGCCACCTGCCGTGCGGCCTGTCCCCGTGCCGGCATTCGAGCGTCTGGAGACCGTGAGCGGAACAGGCGCTCAGATCCTTGCGCGCATCGCTGAACTCGCAGCGGCAGACGAGCCGGTCATCGTCCGGGTCATCCACCGGGGAGAGAGTCCCGAACCCGGGCTCGCCGAGCAGGTGCGCTCGATCGTCGAAGGCAGCCCCGTTCTGATTGCCGAGACGCGAGACGAAAGCCTCGTGCACGCCTATCTCGAGGGAAAGGATGTGCACACGCTCAGCGTGGGCGAGCTCACCCCCGCCCAGGTTCTCAGCCGCCGGCTTGACTGCGAGGGCATTCAGGGCGACGAGCGCGCCGAACTGGAAAAGCGCTTTGAGATCGCACTTGAGGCTTTGCAGAACAAGGACCCGCTGCAGTAGAAGGAACCGGCATCATGCGCATTGAAAGTCTTCTCCTCACCAACATCAATTCCCTCAAGGGCACCTGGTTCATCGACTTCACCGACCCGCAGTATTGCGGCCTTTTCGCCATCACGGGGCCGACGGGCGCAGGCAAGTCCTCCATTCTCGACGCAATCGGCCTTTCGCTCTACGGCAAGACGCCGAGGCTTGAAAGCATCAACCAGAGCGGCAATGAGCTCATGACGCGCGGCACAGCCGAGTGCGAGGCGCAGACGACATTCACCGCGGCAGGCGTGCGCTACCGGGCGAGCTGGAAGCAGCACCGTGCCATGCGCGGCAAGGCCAAGGGCGCCGCAGGCAAGCTTCAGTCCCAGACCGTGCGCCTTGAGCAGTATCTGCCGGCAGCTCCGGCGCAGGCCTGCTGGGACCCCGTTGCCACAAGCATCAATGAGTTCAACCGAAAGATCGTCGAGATCACCGGGCTTACCTACGAGCAGTTCCGCCGCTCGGTGCTTCTTGCCCAGGGCGACTTTGCTGCATTTCTGAAGAGCGATGACGACAGCCGCGCACAGATTCTTGAGCAGATCACCGGCACGCATCTGTACACCGATATCTCGATGGAGGTTCAGCGGCTCTACAAAGATCAGGCCGACCTGGTCAAGCAGCTTGAGGATCGGGTGAATGTGCAGCCGCCGATGGAGGACGACACGCGCCGTGAGCTTGAGACCGCCGTCAAAATGCTCTCCGCCCGCAGCGCCGAAACAAAAGAGCTGCAGACCCGTCTCTCTGAATTCATCTCCTGGCACAGGCAAATCGAGCTGCGCGAATCGGATGCGAAAAAGGCCTGTCAGACACTTGAATTCCTCGCCGCCGAGCAGCCGCGGATGCAGCTTCTCGACTCAAAAATCCAAGCAGCCGAAACGGCTGCCGCCCTGCAGCCCGCCTTCAGCAAGAGGCAGGATCTCAAGGCAAGAACCGAAAGGCAGTCCGAAGCCAGCGTCAGATCAGGCGAGGCGCTCAGCCAGGCGCAAAAGGCGCACGAAGCGGCCTGCTCGCGGCAAGCCGCCGCCCAGCGCCGGGCGGAAAACGAGATGCAGCGCCACGGCGCGCTGCTCGAGCTGCTCAAGCAGGTCCGCAGCCTTGACCGCGATGTCCGGGCGGCAGAGAACGTGTTTGCCGCCGCCCAGGACGAGGAGCGAAAAAGCGCTGCGCAGCTCGACTCAGCCCAGGCGGCGCTGCAGAGCACCCGCAAACTCTCCGCCAGCCATCTTGCTGAAAACGAGGCCCTTGCCAAATGGCTCTCCGAGCACGCCGCCGACAGGACGCTTCTTGACCGGGGCGAAGAACTTGCTGACGCAAAGTCCCGACTGAGCGCCCAGATCAAAAGCGCTGAAGCCGCCAAAAAAGACGTCGAGCAAAAACGCAGCGCGCTCAAAAACCTCGAACTTGCACTCGCGCGCGCCCGGAGCGCACGCGAGCAGCACGATGCCCAGCGAACCAAGCTGCAAAGCGCCGTCCTCGCTGCGCAGGCCGTCCTCTCTTCGCTTCTCAACGGAAAGACGCTCGCCGAGCACGAAGCGCTCCGGGATGCCGCGCAGAAAAAACTCAGCCAGGCCACGCAGGCTGAGGAGACATTCCAGCGACTCAATCAGGCCCAGGCCAGAGCCAGCGAACTGCACGCGCAGCACGGAATTCTCACCGAGCAGGTCGCCGGCGCAAAACGCCATGCCGAGGATCTGGCCAAGGTCGTTGAGGAGCTCGGCGCCCAAGAAGAGACGCTCCTCGCGCTGACACAGGTTCTGAACCTTGCCGATCGCCGCAAGGAGCTCAGAGACGGCGAACCCTGCCCGCTCTGCGGAGCTCTCGATCATCCCTTCTGCGTACAGCTGCCCGAAGGAACGGAAAATGCCGACAGCCGCTTGCGCGAAAAACGGCGCGCATTGCAGCGGCACCGCAAGGAAATGTCCCTCTCAGAGCAGGATCTTTCTGAAAAATCCGGGCGGCTTGACGAGCTTGGAAAATCCCTGAAGCAGGCCGATCAGGAGGCAAAGAGCCTGGGTGAGGCGCTTCGGTCCTGCCTAGGCGCACTGCACCTCACCTCGCCAGGCGAACTCGCTTCCCTGCAAACGGACTTGAACAGACAGCTCGGAGCGATCACGGAGACACTGCGAAACGCCTCCAGGGCCGAGGAAGACCTGAACAAAAAGAGGCTCTCAGAGCAAAAGCTCTCCGAACAGGGTGCTGCGGTTCTGCAGCAGGAGGCGGCGGCTTCAGCGAGCGCGCAGGCTGCCGGCACCGCCCTTGAGAGCGCCCTTGCCGCAGAGTCATCGGCACTTCAGGAATCGGACCGGCTGAACTCTGAACTCAAGTCCGCTTTTGCTTCGTATTTTTCCGAGATGCCCGAGCCGCTCGCCGCGCTTGGCGAACTTCTCGAGCGCCGCAGGCTTTTCGAGAATCAGGATCGGCTCCGGAGCGAACAAGCGCACCAGCTCGCCCAGCTGCAGGCCAGACAGTCCGAGCAGGAGCAAGCGCTCAAGCTTGCTCAGGGAGCGCATGACGAGGCGCTCGGCAAGCTCGGCAGCGCGCGCGAAGAGCTCGGCGCTCTGGCTGCAAAAAGAAAATCGCTTTTCTCTGAGAAAAACCCAGACGCCGAGGAAAAAGCCTCAAAGGCAACCCTTGACCTTGCCGTTGCCGAGCGAGAAGAGGCTGACAGACAAGCAGCGAACATGCGCGCCGAACTCGCCTCGCGTCAATCCGCAGCCCTTCAGGACAAAAGCCGCCTGCAGGAACTCTCCGCCGAACTCTCCGCAAGCGAGGGCGCATGGGCTGCTGCCCTTGCAGCTTCCCCATTTGCCGATGAATCGGGCTGGCGCATGCATCTGCTGCCCGAAGAAGAGCTCAGGCAAGCCCGCACCGCCCTGCACAATCACCGCGTTGCCGAGCAGAGCGCTCTTGAACAGAAGAAAACGGCTGAGAGCGAACTGGCGCAGCTTCGCGCACAAGCGCTCACGGACAAGAGCGCTGACGAGTGCAATAGCGACCTTGCCAGCGTCAATGAGGCCGGCGAAGAGCTGAACCGGGGCATGGGGTCAGCTCTCGCCCAGCTTCAGGCCGACGACAGCCGCAGAACGCTCCTTGCAGACCAGATGAGGGAGCTGGAAGCAGCCAAAAGGGAATGCGGGCACTGGGAGAAACTGAACGCACTGATCGGATCGTCGGACGGCAAGAAATTCCGCAGCTACGTGCAGAGCCTCACGCTTGAGCAGCTGGTCATTCTTGCCAACAGCGCGCTTCACGATTTTTCAAGCCGCTACATACTCGTGCGCTCGACCGAAGAGAAAACCCCACTTGCAATCGACGTCATCGACAACGACCTCTCGGGCGCTCGCCGCTCTGCGAAAAATCTCTCGGGCGGAGAAACCTTCATCGTGAGCCTGGCTCTGGCGCTCGGCCTCTCGCGCCTTGCAAGCAGAAACATCACCATCGAGTCGCTCTTCCTGGATGAAGGGTTCAGCTCGCTCGATGAGGACAGTCTCGAGAAGGCTCTTGAAACGCTCGCAAAGCTCGTTGACGGCCGCCATCTCGTCGGCCTGATCAGCCATGTCGGAAAAATCGAGGAGCGGATTGCCGCGCGCATTGAAGTGAAGAAGCAGCCGGGCGGCGTGAGCACGCTTTCGGGGCCAGGCGTAAGCCACAGAAGCTGAAAACTTGGTAGTTCTGGCTAGAGGGCAGGGCTTTGGTCAGCATCTCGCACGCAATGCAGGTAAGACAGTAGCGGGCTACTGCTATCCTCCCCGTTTTGGGGCATTGTGCCCTTCTGGATTTTCAACACAAAGAACCAACTCATGTCTTCTCGCAGTACCTGGGCAAGCCAGATCGGCTTCATTCTTTCGAGCGTCGGCGCCGCAGTCGGGCTTGGCGCAATCTGGAAGTTTCCCTATCTTGCCGGCAGCAATGGCGGCAGCGCCTTCTTCTTCCCGTACATGATCCTCACATTCACCGTGGGGCTTGTTCTGCTCATCGCGGAAATCGCCGTGGGCCGCGGTGCCGGCATATCAACCGTTCCCGGCTTTCGCAGGCTGGGCGGCATGAAATACGTGCCATGGGCCTACGTCGCCGTTGCCACAGGCTTTGGCATCATGTGCTTTTACTCCGCCGTTGGCGGCTGGACCATCGCCTACTTCATTGATGCGCTGCTTGGCAATGCGGCGGTCGCCGACAAGTCCGCACTTTCGGCACACTTCGGCTCGCTCGTGTCCAACCCCGTTCACGCCATCGGATTTCAGATGCTGTTCCTGCTGTTCACGGCGCTTGTCGTCAACAGGGAAATCAGCTCCGGCATCGAGCGCATGAACAAGGTGCTGCTGCCGACGTTCTTCCTGCTGATGATTGTCATCATCGTGCGCGGCGTGACGCTGCCCGGTGCGGAAAAAGGCATCGAGTATCTCTTCAGCTGGCATCCGGAGGCTTTCACCTGGCAGAGCCTTCTTGCGGCCATGGGCTTCATGTTCTTCAGCCTGTGCGTAGGCTGCGGCGTGATCTTCACCTACGGCTCCTACCTGAGCAAGGAAGCGCACGTGATGAAGAACAGCATCTGGGTGCTGGCCCTTTCGCTGCTCTCCTCGATCATGGGCGGTCTCATGATCATGCCGGCCGTGTTTGCGTTCGGTCTGGATCCGGCGGGCGGTCCCGACCTTACGTTCATCACCATGCCGATCGTGTTCTCCAAGCTCCCCTTCGGAAATTTCTTTGCCGCACTCTTTTATCTGTGCCTTGTCTTTGCCGCGCTCACGAGTGCCGTCTCGATCCTTGAGATGTGCGTTGCGCACTGCGTGGATGAACTGCACGCGAACCGCGTGAAGAGCACCGTCGTGCTCACGGTTCTGATGATGATGATCGGCAGCCTGTGCGCCCTGTCCTTCGGACCGCTTGCGGACGTGAAGATTTTCGGCCGCACGTTCTTTGACAACTTCGACTTCCTCACGAGCAACCTCGGCATGCCGATCGGCGGCCTGGTGATCTGCGCCCTGGCCGGCGTGACCAGCTGGAAAATGGTCCAGGGCGATCTGAAGCTGTCCGGTGCACTCTCGGCCGCCTTCCGCTTCATCCTGACGGTCCTGTGCCCGGTGGTAATCCTCACGGTGCTGGTGACCGGACTGCTCTAACGGCATTTCCCTGCACAGAGCCCGCACGGAATTCAGACGAATTCAGGCGGGCTCTGCTTTCCCGGTGTATCCTTTCGCCCTTTCTGATTCTTTTTTTTGACATGAACTCTCGCAGCACTTGGGCAAGCCAGATCGGCTTCATCCTCTCAAGCGTCGGCGCAGCCGTCGGCCTCGGGGCCATTTGGAAATTCCCCTATCTTGCCGGCAGCAATGGCGGCAGCGCATTCTTCTTTCCCTACCTGATCCTCACCTTCACGGTGGGACTTGTTCTGCTCATCGCGGAAATCACCGCGGGACGCCTTGGCGCCGGGTCGGTCGTCACCGGATACCGCTCGCTTGGCGGCAAGGGATTCGTTCCCTGGGCCTACCTCGGCATTCTCACCGGCTACGGCGTGATGTGCTTTTACTCGGCCGTGGGCGGCTGGACGATCGCGTACCTCATTGACGCACTGCTCGGCAATGGCATCGTCGCCGACAAGGCAGCTCTCGGTGCGCACTTCGGCTCGCTCGTCGCCGACCCGGTGAAGGCGATCGGATTTCAGGCTCTGTTCCTTGTTCTGACTGCGCTCATCGTCAACCGCGAAGTGAGCCGCGGCATCGAACTGCTCAACAAGATCATGCTCCCCATCTTCATGGGACTGATGGTGGTGATCATCATCCGCGGCGTCACGCTGCCCGGTGCTGAAAAGGGTCTGGAATATCTCTTTAGCTGGCATCCCGAAGCCTTCAGCTGGAGCAGCCTTCTTGCCGCCATGGGCTTCATGTTCTTCAGCCTGTGCGTGGGCTGCGGGTGCATGTTCACCTACGGCTCATACCTTGACCACCGCGCCCACATCGTAAACAACTGCACCTGGGTGATGATCCTCTCGGTCATCTCCTCGGTCCTGGGCGGCCTCATGATCATGCCGGCCGTGTTCGCCTTCGGTCTTGACCCGGCGGGCGGCCCCGATCTCACCTTCATGACGATGCCGATCGTGTTTTCGCAGATCCCGTTCGGCGGGCTCTTCGCCTCGCTCTTTTACCTGTGCCTCGTGCTCGCGGCCCTCACGAGCGCCGTGTCGCTTCTGGAGATCCCGGTGGCCTACTGCGTGGATGAGCTCAAGATGAACCGCGTGGTGAGCACCGTGGTTGTCACGGGCTCGCTCATGGTGATCGGAAGCCTGTGCGCCCTGTCCTTCGGAACGCTCGCAGACGTGAAAATCTGCGGCCGCACGTTCTTTGACAACTTCGACTTTCTCACGAGCAACCTCGGGCTGCCGATCGGCGGACTTATCCTTTGCCTGCTGACGGGCGTGACCGTCTGGCCGAAGATTCAGAGCGCGACTGGGCTCAAGGGTTCGCTTGCCGGAGCCTTCCGCTTCATCCTGACGATCGTGAGCCCGATCGTGATTCTGACGGTGCTCGTCACGGGGCTCATTTAGGGCTTGCATTTCCCGGAAGACACGTATAAAATGCACGTCCTACCGGTAAACGGTACCAGCGTGCGCCAGTAGCTCAGTTGGATAGAGTACCTGGCTACGAACCAGGGGGTCGCGGGTTCGAATCCTACCTGGCGCACCAATGACAACCCCGATCGCTTTTAAAGGCGGTCGGGGTTTCCTTTTGTCCGCAGCATTTTTAGATGAAAACGACATCGCGATGCTGTTTTCATCGTAACCTTCAGCTTTCCAGTCAGCCTGCTTGGACTTTGACACGCACGCCTGCTCAAACGAATGGAAGCACTCGAGCCTAAAAAGCTGGCAGCTATCGCCTCATGCCACAATCCCAGAATGCTGTTCTCGCGAAATTTTTCTATGGAAACAATTCATTCCATGCGAGAGGCCATTCGTCATGGTCTGCATCCCTGCCGCATTCTCACACAGGTTTTCGGCACCTGTTTTTCTCTTTTCTGAAAAGGCAAAAACCGGCCTGAAGCCGATCACCAAAACCACAGAAAACCTTCATCTGCCTCACTCGTACGACATATGTATCACATCCGCTCACACTCTTTCCCGGCCTGTCTTCATCCTGCTGCCCCCTTGCACGGGCATTCCGAGCAGCCTCATCAGCAAAAACGCCCTTTCGCCCAGACATTACAATTGCGTCTCTCCTAGACATTCACCCGAACCGCCCCATGCAATACACCCATATTTTTACCGACCCGAGCCTTACCACCCTGTTTCAGCTCATCGTTGCCTGCGTCCTGGGCGGCGCTCTGGGGCTTGAGCGATCGATCCACCACAAGCCGGTGGGGTTCAAAACCTGCCTCATCATGGCGCTCAGCACGTGTCTGCTCACCATTGTTTCGATCAAGAGCGCGGAGCTCTACTCCACAATGACCGGACACATCAGTTCCGATCCCATGCGCCTTGCGGCCCAGATCGTGAGCGGCATCGGGTTCCTCGGCACCGGCGTCATCATGCACCGCAGCAACGACATGGTCTCCGGCATCACGACGGCCGCCATGATCTGGACTGCCTCGGGCATCGGCATCGCGGTGGGCGCGGGCTTTTACATTGATGCCGCAATCATCACGGCGCTAATCCTCGTTGTCCTGAAGTTCAGCACCGCCTTTGTCGGACTGTTCCAGAAAAACAGAAGGCTCATCAACTTCACCGTTCACCTTGGCATCAGCGATGCAAAGGACATCGACACGGTCCTGGAAAGCCTCAAGGCTCAAGGCTGCTCGATCGAGACAATCGATTTCAAGGACGGCGCGCCCGACAAGTCGGTTGCGGTCACCCTGACAGGAAATCTTGTCGAGAAAAGCACGGAACTGCACATCTACGAAACGCTCAAGGATCTCGAGTGCGTGAACAACGTGGACGTGAAGTACCTGATCACGGACTAACAAAAGAGTCCGGATCGACAGATCGACAAGCGCCGTTCAGAACTGGCTTTTCATTGTCGCCCGCTTGACATTGAAGCGGAACGAATACAGGCCGCCCGGATGATGGGAGACGGAAATCACGAGCGGCGTAGCGGAGTCCGCCATGTAGTGGCGCACAACCCGGAGCGCCGGCTCGTCGGCGCTGATTCTGAGCCGCTCGGCCACCTCTTCGGGCGGTCGCACCGCAGTGATGGTCTGGCGCACTTCCGAGCACTGCACGCCGCGCACCTTTTCCACGCAGGAGACTGCCAGCTCTCCCGGGCGGCGCCGCATGCGCTCGACCGCCTCCTGGTCCTGCGGCCACAGATAGACGTTTGTCGCCACAACGGGCTGATCCCGATCGGCGTGATCCACGCGCACGTTTTCCAGTTTGAGCATCATGGAGCCTGCGGGCACGCCAAGCAGATCGGCCTCCTCGCCAACGACGCTCACCAGGCCCGACTTGAGCACATAGCGCTCGTACTGGTTGCCGTATTCGTCAATGCCCCGCAGGGACGTAATCTCATGGAGGAACCCCACGGAATTGCCGTGTGAAAGCACACGGGTGCCTGCATGCTTCCTGCGCTCGATGAGACCCGACTTCACCAGTTCGTTAAGGGCCCGGCGCATCGTGTCCCGGCTCACATCGAATTCCTTTGCGAGCTCGATTTCACCGGGCAGCACAGTGCCGACGCCCCATTTGCCCGACGCAATGCGCCCGGCAATTCGCTTTGCCACTTTTTCCCAGAGCAGCGTCTCACGCATGGGTGTTCTCCAGATTTCCTTCATCTCACGGCTGCGCCGCTGTGATGCTACCTCGAAAAAAGCCGCCTCGGGATGTCTCCTTTGGCGGCTCAAACCTAGGGAATGTTTTTTACTTGCCTATTAGTACAGGCCGATCACTTTCCACCAGACCATGCCCACTGCAAAGACCAGGAACACGTTGATGGTAACGATCATGAAGTTCAGCTTGTAAAAGCGCGGACGCTGGAAGTAACCCTGACCGAAGTAGATCGGACCCGGGCCGCCGGCGTACTCGGTGATGGCCCACATGAAGTTCGTGAAGATGGCAAAGCAGATTGCAACCATCATCGGGGGAGCACCGGCGCCGATGGCGACCGTCGCGAACGGCACATACAGGGCGGCAACGTGGCCGGACGCAGTGGCGAACACATAGTGCAGGTAGATGTAGCCAAGGCCGAGGATGATGAAGGCAACCATCCAGTCGTAGCCCGTGAGCATGGAAGCGAAGGAAGCGCCCATCCACTTGACGAAGCCGAGCTTGGTGAGGCCGCCGGCGAGCGAAATGATCGCGCCGAACCACACAACCGTATCCCAGGCAGCCTTGTCACCCAGAACATCCTTCCAGGCAACGGCGCCGGTGACGAACAGGAAGGCAGCCAGGGCAACGCCGATCGCGTTGGCATTCAGGCCGCTCCACATCGTGGTGCCCCAGCCGATGAGCGCGAGCACGAAACCGACGGCAACCCACTTCTCCTGCAGGGACATCGGGCCCATGGCAGCGAGTTCGTCATGCCCCATCTTGCGGGCTTCAGGCGTCTTCTTGATCTCGGGATCAAGCACCTTGTAGGTGATGAGCGGCAACAGCACGAAGCAGAGCATCGCGGGAACGACGGCTGCAAAAAGCCAACCGCCCCAGCTCATCTCGATATGCAGCATGTCCTTGGCAAGCGTGGCGCACAGCGGGTTGGCAGCCATGCCGGTCATGAACATCGAGCCGGTGATCGGGGTGAAATGGAAGCACGTGAGGTTCAGGAACTCGCCGATCTTCTTCTGGGAGGGGCCGGGCTCGCTGCCGAACACACTGCTGATCGACTTGGCAACCGGCAGAATGATGCCGCCCGAGCGAGCCGTGACGCTCGGCATGGCAGGCGCCATCAGCAGGTCGGCGATGCCAAGGGAATAGGCAATGCCGAGTGAAGAGTTGCCGAACATCGAGAGCATCTTGTAGGCGATGCGGCGGCCAAGGCCAGACTTCACGAAGCCAAGCGAAAGCACATAGGCCGAGAAGATCATCCACACGACGCCGGAGGAGAAGCCCGACAGAGCCTGGCCGAAGGTCAGGGTCTTGGTGAAGATGGCAACTGCGAGCGCAACGAACATCAGCGCGCCGGAGGGGATGGGGTTGGTCAGAATGCCTGCGATGGTGCCTGCGAAAATGGCAAGCATGTGCCAGGCCTTGACGGGCAGACCTTCTGGAGCCGGGCAGACCCACATGCCGGCAACGATGGCGATCGGAATCAGCCATGCAATAAGTTTCTTTTGGTTCATGGAGAATCTCCAGTGGTGGTTATCGCTTCAGGAGGAATCCGCTTTGGGATCCCTCCTTCCCCGTTTAGTTCTGCTTTCTGATTACTTGGACCACTTGGCAACAACGCGGTCGACGAACTCGGGAGCGAGGCCGACGTAGCTGTGCGGATCGAGCATCTTGTCGACTTCGGCTTCCGTGAAGGCTTCCTGAACGGCAGGCGTGCGCATCAGCACGTCCTTGAGCGGGATTTCCTTCTCGTAGGCTTCCATGCAGCCCTTGTACACGATCTCGTGGGCGGTGAGACGTCCGAGCTTGGCCGCCAGGTGCATCATCACGCACTCGCTCATCATGAGGCCCTTCTGGGCATTCAGGTTGCGCTCCATGTGCTTCGGATAGACGATCAGGTTCTTGAGGATGTTCTTGGACTTTTCAAGAGCACCGGCCATCAGCAGGCACTGGCGGGGAATGGCTTCCCACTCGGTGATGAAGCAGCCCCAGTCGCGCTCGTTCTCGCTGATCATCGTCTCAACGATGGCCGGAGCGCAGCTGCGCACGCTGCGCAGCAGGGCGAGGACGTTCTCGAGAACGGCCGGATTGCGCTTGTGCGGCATCGTGGAGGAACCGACCTTGCCCATGAAGAAGGGTTCCTCGAGCTCGAGGATTTCGGTGTGCTGCAGCGAGAAGATCTCGTGGATGATGCGGCCAAGCGAGCCGGCGCACAGCGCCAGGGTCTGGGAGAACTCAGCCTGATTGTCGCGGGCAACGTGCCAGGCGATCGTCGGGCAGGTGAGGTCCAGGATCTTGAACATGCGGCGCTGGGTTTCCAGGCCATGCTCGGGCTGGCTGGCCAGCGTGCCGACGGCGCCGGCCATTTCGCCCACGAACACGCGATCCTTGAGGGCAACGAGGCGCTCGATGTCACGGCCCAGCTCATCGGCCCAGACAGCCGCCTTGTAGCCGAAGGTGATGGGAATGGCGTGCACGACGTGCGTGCGGCCGGCCATGCAGACGTCGCGGTACTTCTTGGCAAGATCCAGGCAGTACTGCTGGCACAGCTTCATGTCGCGCAGGATGATCTGGTAGGCGTCGCGCTGCAGCAGAACGATGCCCGTGTCGACGATGTCCTGGCTCGTGGCGCCCCAGTGCACGAACTCGCCGGCGTTGTCCGGGAGAACGGCCTTGAAGGCCTTCAGGAGCGGAACGATGGTGATCGAGCTCTTGTAGTACTCGCCGATCAGCGGGATGTCAAGGAGTTCAGCCTTGGCGTACTTGTTGATGATGTCGGCCTTTTCCTGGGGGATCACGCCGAGCTCGGCCTGGGCGGCGGCAAGTGCGGCTTCGGTGTCGAGCCACTTCTGGGCCCAGTTGCGGTCGGAGAAGACCTCGCGCATCTCGTCGGTGGAGAACAGAGAGCCGAAGATCTGGGAATCAATAACGGTGGAAGTCATTTGCACGCTCCTTATGCGTTGCGGTTGTCAGATGGCCGCATTATGAGTGCCCGGAGCAGACAAAAGGAGAGCCCCCTAGAATATGTCTTACCGATCGTCAAATATCATGCCATACAAAACAAATTTCATTTTTTATTTCAAACGGTTGCAATATGTATGCATACATATTGTTTTGTTTTGTATGATACATATGTTCAATCAATTGTTTTTATTATATTATTCATCATGCTACAGTTGATATTCATGGCAAGATCACAGGGTTATGGCATTGCGCCAAAACAACGCCGGTCCCCCGACTCAGGAAGTCCCGTCCAGACAGCCGGGCACTTTGAGTTCGATGCCCTTATCGGGCGGCCAAATGCGCCTGCAAGTCTCCATTTGCAAAACTGAAAGCAAACCAAGGCTTTTCGCCTAGGGCGAACATCCAACAGTCTGTAATACCGCAACATTCGGTCACTTGTAATACAAAAAACATGAGGAAAGTCAGTATCCTCAGGGAGCATTCGGCTTTTTTACTTCAAAACAGCAAAGGAAAATCATGATCACCAAGAGAAAGTTTCTCGCTGCCTGCGCAGCCTCAGCTGCCATGAGCGCGCTCGGAATGCCCGCCTTCGCCGCAGGCTATCCGGACCATGAACTGAAGCTCGTCATTCCGTTTGCACCTGGCGGTGCAACCGACGTTGTATTCCGCATCATTTCCGAGCGCGCCGAAAAGGAACTCGGCAAGCCCATCGTTCCGCTCAACATGGGCGGTGCGGGCGGCGCCAAGGGCTCGACGTTCGTCAAGGAACAGAAGGCAGACGGCTACACCCTGCTTGGCGGCCATGAGTTCATCCTCACCACCTACTACGGCGGCATGGTCAATTTCGGCCTTGACGCCTTCGAGCCCGTCTGCACGCTCACCTTCACCCCGATGTTCTTCTCGGCAGGAACGCACGCTCCCTACAAGACCTTCCGCGAAATGGCCGCTTACATCAAGGCCAATCCCGGCAAAGCCGTGGTCGCCATGACTCCGGCATCCGTGCAGTACGTGATGTGGAACCAGGCCGCAGAGGCCGCAGGCTTTAACTTCGACAAGGACGTGCGCGTCGTCATCATCAACGGCAACGGTCCCCAGACCAAGGCAATCCTCGGCAAGCATGTGGAAGCCGCTACGGGCGACGTTCCCTCGCATCTTGCCTACATCAAGGACGGGCGTCTCGTGGTTCTTGGCGTTGCAAACGACACGCGCCTGCCCCAGCTGCCCGACGTCCCCACGATGAAGGAGCAGGGCTACAACGTGAAGTTCGGCGTCACGCGCGCCGTCTTCGCAGCCAAGGGCACGCCCAGGAAGGCGATCGAAAAGGTTGCCGCCGCCTACCAGAAGGCATGCGCAGATCCAGAAATCATCAAGAAGATCGAGGATCTCGGTAACATCATGACCTACAAGAACCCCAGACAGACCAAGATCCTGTTCAGTGAATTTGACAAGACCTTCAAGAAGGCCCTTGCCAAGTAACGCAGGTTTTAAAGAAAAGGAGTCCGGAGCCGCCTCCCGAATGGCACGAAAGGGGGCACTTCGAAAAAACATTTATGCAAAAACGCACATTGATTGCTGCCGCCCTGGCAGCCTGTACCCTTGCAACCGTTCCCTGCGTGCAGGCTGCCGCTGCCTGGCCGGCGCACGAAGTGAAGTTTGTCATCCCGTTCGCTCCGGGCGGCGCAACCGACATCGTGTTCCGCATCATTTCCGAGGCCGCGGAAAAAGAGCTCGGCAAGCCGATCGTTCCAATGAATATGGGCGGCGCTGGCGGCTCGAAGGGCTCGACTTTTGTGAAGGGACAGAAGCCTGACGGCTACACGCTGCTTGGCGGCCACGAGTTTCTGCTCACCACCAAGTACGCCGGCATGGTGAATTTCGGCCTGGAGGCCTTTGAGCCCGTATGCACGCTCACCTCCACGCCTCTGACCATCTCCGCGGGTTCGCACACGCCCTACAAGACCTATCAGCAGATGATCGATTTTGTCAAAGCCAATCCGGGCAAGATGATCATTACGATGACGCCGGCCTCCGTGGGCTACGTCGTCTGGAAGCAGGTCTCGGAAACCGCAGGCCTTGACATTGACAAGTCGTTCCGCACCGTCATCATCAACGGCGTTGGCCCGCAGACCAAGGCGCTGCTCGGGGCGCATGTCGACGCCACGGCCGCCGACGTTCCCTCGCATCATGAGTACGTCAAGGACGGCCGCGTGCGCATCCTTGCCGTGCTGCACCACGAGCGCCTGAGCCAGATTCCCGACGTGCCCACAGCAAGGGAACTGGGCTATGACATCGTGCTTGGCGCCACGCGCGCGGTGTTCGCCCCCAAGGGCACGCCCAAGCCCGTGATCGACAAGATCGCAGCCGCCTACAGAAAGGCCTGCTCGGATCCGGCTGTCATCAGAAAAATCGAAGACATGGGCTCGCTCATGATGTATCTGGACGCTGAACAGACAGCGGAGTACTTCAACAAACAGGACGAGGTTTACAAGGCAAGTCTCGCAAGCGAGAAAAAGTAAGCCTCACGCCCCCATCGAAATGCCGCGGGGGACGTCCTCTCCCCGGCATTTTCCTTCGGAGCCCAGCGAATGCAATTTTGGATTGACCTTGCGCAGCAGACCGCCACGATCAACGTTCTGCTGTTTTCATTCCTCGGAACGCTCGCCGGCATCATCGCCGCCGCAATCCCCGGATTCACGATCCTCATGGCGGTCGTGCTTGTTTTTCCGTTCACCTTCGCCATGACACCCCTCGAGGGACTGGCCACCATCATCGGCGTGTACGTCGGCGGCTTTTCCGGCGGCCAGATCGCGGGCATCCTGCTTGGCATCCCCGGCACCCCGAGTTCGATCTGCACCGTATTTGACGGCTATCCGATGGCAAAGAACGGCCGGGCGGGCGAAGCGCTCGGCATCGGCATCTTCGCCTCCCTGATCGGCGGCCTCATCGGCGGCATCGTCATGGTGCTGTTCATCAAGCCCGTTGCAGAATTCGGCTTGCGCTTCGGGCCCTGGGAAATCTTCAGCCTGGTGTTCTTCTCGCTCACGATCATTGCGACTCTGGGCGGAAAGTCCTTTTTCAAGGGCATGGCAAGCGGCTTTCTCGGCCTGATGATGGCCATGGTGGGAACGGACAACACGGGCGGGCTCACGCGCTTCACATTCGGTCTGCCCGAACTGCTGAGCGGCTTCAGCCTGCTGCCCGTGCTTGTCGGACTGTTCGCCCTTCCAAGCCTGCTTGCCGGCGTGAAGAGCGCTTCCGCCTCCCAGATGAACAAAGCCGCCGCTCAGGCCTTCCAGGCCCTGCCCGAGCAGCAGCTCAGGATCCCTTACAGGAAGGTCTTTTCCGTGCTGCGCCAGAACTGGGTGAATCTCATCCGCTCGAGCCTTCTGGGCTCCTTTGTCGGCGCCCTGCCGGGTGAAGGCGGATCGGTGGCGAACTTTCTTGCCTACGACCAGGCAAAGCGCTACTCCAAGCACAGCGAGGACTTCGGCAAGGGATGCCCTGACGGCGTCGTTGCGAGCGAATCGGGCAACAACGCCTGCGCGGGCGGCGGCCTCATCCCCACCCTCTCGCTCGGCATTCCCGGCACGGCGGCCGACGCAGTGCTGCTTGGCGTTCTGATGGTGCACTCGATTCCGCCAGGCCCCGCGCTCTTCAAGGACAGCGCGATGCTTGTGTACGGGCTTTTCGCCGTGTACTTCATTGCGCACTTCTACATGGTCGCGCTGCAGCTCGGGATCGGCAGCAAGGTGTTCCTGCGCATCACGCAGTGCCCACAGTGGGCGATGATTCCGATCGTGCTCGTGATGTGCGCGATCGGGTGCTTTGCGCTGAACAACCAGACGTTCGACATCTGGCTGTTCTTCTTCCTCGGCATCGTGGGCTACCTCATGGACAAGTCGGGCTACCCGCTCGCCCCCGTGGTGATCGGCCTCATTCTGGGCGGCATGTGCGAGGAGAAC
The DNA here is from genome assembly GCA_900315045.1 of uncultured Sutterella sp. Lineage (GTDB taxonomy): Bacteria > Pseudomonadota > Gammaproteobacteria > Burkholderiales > Burkholderiaceae_F > Duodenibacillus. The sequence continues at coordinate 25,240 of OMXR01000016.1, forward strand.
CTGAGGCAGGCCTTCTCGATCGAAGCAGCCTGGGAGCCGTTCTTCACCCGTCCGATTTCCGGCTTTTTCATGGCGCTCACGGCGCTGTCCGTGGCGTACTGCGGCTGGATGTACTGGAAGGAGCACAAGGCGGGCGACAAGAAGAAAGAACAGCTGCCGGCGCCCACCCAGCGCCTGAGCCTGTACGTCGGCCTGCTCTTTTTTGCTGCGGCAACCCTGCTCTACATCGAGTCCTGGGAGCTGCCGGGCGCGAGCCGCTGGGACGCGATCGGCTCAAGGCTCATTCCCCAGATCGTGATTGTCGGCACGATGTTCTTCGCGGCAGGCGTGATCGTGCAGGATCTTTACGCGCTTGCGAAAAACCCGCGGCGTTTCGAGCAGTTCTGCACGCCTTCGGCCGTTGTCCAGAAGGTCATTGTGATTTTCGCGAGCCTGGCGCTCTGGATCGCGCTCATTCCGTACGCAGGCTTTTACGTGAGCAGCCTGATGCTGATGGTGGGACTGATGTGGTATCTGCGCGAAGGCAGGTTCTCGCATGTGCTGCTCACGGTGCCCGTCGGAACACTTCTCGTCGTTTACGGCGTCTTTACGCTGTTCCTGCGCCTGCAGCTGCCCTCGGGCTTTCTGATGTAACGAATGATTGAAGAGGTATGCCAATGAAACCATCGATAATCCGGGCCCCCTTCCAATCGAAGGGGCTGACATACGCCAAGAACGGCATGGTCGCCACTGCAAGCAAGACTGCAACGGTCGAGGCGCTTCGCGTGCTGATGGAAGGCGGAAACGCTTTTGATGCGGCCATTGTCGCCGCGACAGTGACGAACGTCACGATGCCTGCCTGCTGCCAGCTTGGGGGCGACGCCTTCGCCGTCATCTACTCGGCCAGAGACCGTAAATTCTGGGCCATGAACGGCTCAGGCGTCGGCCAGAACGTCACGGTCGACGAGATGCGAGAAATGGGCTACAAAAAGATGCCAGTAGGCGGCGCGCTTGCCGTCGGACTGCCCGGCGCCCCGGACGTCTACGACAAGCTGCTGCACTTTGCAAAACTGCCGCTGTCGCGCCTGCTTGAGCCCGCGATCCGCTACGCCCGAGAAGGCTTTCTGATCGGTGCCGTCGAATGCGACTACATGGCAAGAGCCCGGCAGCGCGTCCTCGCCGATCCGGACTGCAAGGCGCTCTTCGCTCCGGATGGCGAGACGCCCCGCCCCGGCACCATCGTCTATCAGAAGGATCTGGCAAACAGCTTCGAGCAGATCGTCCGCAAGGGCTTTCGCGATGTCTACGACGGTGAGCTTGGGGACGCCATCGTCGAGGATCTCGTGCGCAAAGGTGCACGCTTTGAGCGCGAACAGTTCCGCGCCCACGCCACCGACATGGCCGAGCCGCTCTCGGTCAACTACCGCGGCCATCAGGTGCTCACCACGCCACCGCCCTCTCAGGGTCTGATCCTCTCAACTGAACTCAAGATCCTCGAAGGCTTCCCCCTTGCCGGCTACGGCCACAACTCCACGAGGGCCATCCACGCAATGGTTGAAGCCAAGAAAATGGCTTTTGCAAGCCGCATGCGCTGGGCCGGAGATCCGCGAGTTGTCACCATTCCCTGGGAGAAAATCCTCTCGGACGAGGCGATTGCCGAAGCACGCTCGCGCATCGACATGCGCCGCGCGATGACCAAGGAGGAATTCCAGCAGTTGCTGCCCGAGACCGAAGGCGACACCACGTCGTTCGTGGTCGCAGACAGCGAGGGCAACGCGATCAGCTTCATCCACAGCCTCTCAAACGTGATGGGCTCGGGAGTCGTCGCCCGCGGCACGGGCATCACGCTCAACAACCGCGCGGGCCGCGGATTCGTTCTGCAGAAGGGACACCCGAACTGCCTTGCACCCGGCAAGCGCACCATGCACACGCTGCTCACCTGGATCATCGCGAGGGACGGAAAGCCCTGCTGGATCGGCAACACGCCGGGCGGAGACAACCAGCCGCAGTGGGGCATGCAGGCGATCTGCAACCTGCTCGACTTTGGCCTCAATGAAGAACAGGCGTGCTCGGCGCCCCGCTGGTACAGCTACCCGGGCACTGATCCGGAACACGCCGACAACCCGTTTGTTCTGCGGCTTGAATCGGGTATTCCGGAGCTCTCCGGATACGAGCTTGCCGCGCTCGGACACGATGTCGAGTACGTCGGCCGGTACGACGGCGGCGGCGCTCAGGAGGTGATCCGGCTGCGCGAGGACGGAATCCTCGTGGGCGGCACGGATCCAAGAACGGACGGAGACGTTCTGGGCTTCTAGCCGAGCAGGATGCCTGTTGAAAAAAACGGGCGGCGCCATCAATTTGGTGCTGCCCGTTTTGTTCGCAAAAGCCTCCCAAAAGCGAGGCGGACTGTGAACGGAACTGCCGGAGAGCTCCGCTGCACAGGTATCGTTCGGTCAAGCCGGCATGCCGTCAGGCGATCTTGGAATAGCCGCCTGCGCGGTCCGATTCCCTCAGGTATCGGTCGAACTGCATCGCCACGGCGCGCACGAAGATCTTGCCCTTGGCGCTAGCTCATGCTTCTGGTATGCCTGCAACTTGCGCAGTTCATAGGCGAACGTCTCATCAAAATTGATGTCGAACTCCTCTTCGATCTCCTTCTTGACGATCTCGAAGCGGCACATCACGGTCATGATGACCGCTCGGCGCAGCTTGTCCTCCTCGGAGAGCTTGAATCCGCGGCATGTGGCAAGATGCCCCGCCCGGATCGCTTCGTAGTACGGATCGATCTCACGCGGATTGCACGCGTAGGTGCCGTCGACAAAGGAGATGGAACTCGCGCCAAGAGCCACCATGTCGCATTCTGCACGGGTCGAATAGCCCTGGAAGTTCCTCTGGATCGTGCCGTTGACCTGAGCAATTGAAAGCTCATCGGTTTCCTTGGCAAAGTGATCCATGCCGATGTACCGGTAGCCGTTTTCGGTGAGGCGCCGGATCGAGTCGAACATGATGTGCACTTTTTCCTCGGTAGTCGAACATGATGTGCACTTTTTCCTCGGTACCGGGCAGATCGGCGGGCAGAATCCTCCTCTGCGGCTTGAAGTGGTTGGGCAGGTGCGCATAGTGATAAAGCGCAATGCGGTCGGGCGAAAGCTCGATCACCCTGTCGATCGTCTGGGCAAAGGATTCGCGGGTCTGCTTGGGAAGGCCGTAGATGAGATCCATGTTGATCGAGTGAAAGCCGTTGTCCCTGGCCTGGCTCATGAGGTCGCGGGTCATCTCGAAGGGCTGGATGCGGTTCACGGCCTTCTGCACGTCGGGATTAAAGTCCTGCACGCCGATGCTCATGCGGTTGAAGCCGCTCTCTCTGAGCGCCTTCACCTTGTCCTCGGGGCACGTTCTGGGATCCACTTCGATGGATATCTCGCTGCCCGGGGCAAACGGAAACCGGGCGCGCAGCTCGCTCATGAGAAACAGAATCTCGTCGTTGGTGAGGAATGTCGGAGTGCCGCCACCCCAGTGCAACTGCTCAAGCTCGCCAGAACCCGTGAGCTTGCTCTTTACAAGGTCGGCCTCTTCGAGCAGCACCTTCATGTACTCGGCCGAGCGCTCGTGGTCGCGCGTGACAACCTTGTTGCACCCGCAGTAAAAGCAGACGTCGCTGCAAAACGGAATGTGGCAGTACAGCGACAGTCCAGCTGGCTTTTTTGAAGCGCCCCGTGCCTGAAGAGCCTGCTCATAGTCTTCAGGCTTGAAATCATTCTTGAAACGGTCAGCTGTGGGATACGAGGTATAGCGCGGAGCGGGTACATCAAACTTGCGCAACAGTTCCCGATCAGGCAGTTCGACGCCGCTCGTAGCAGATGTAGACATAAAAAGTCACCTCACAGATATGACTAAAGGAAAAGATTTTGTTATTATCAGCCAAAAATTTCGGTTCCATTGACATATATCAATGTGCAAATAACCAGAGCAACACTGAACGCGAACCAAAAGAAAATTTCCTGCCAGAAAAGCCTCATACGGGCCGCTCCGGCAACGCTTCCTTTGGCTCCGAGTGTACTCAAACGAGATTATTTGATTATTACTGCCCGGAAGTGCTAACAACCAACAAGACCCAAACGAGACCCCATGCTAAACAACCCCAATTTGAACATGTCGACCCTGCGCGTTGCCTGCTCCAACTGCAATTTGCGCGAACTGTGCTTGCCCGTTGGTCTGAATCTGAAGGAAATCGAACGGCTTGAAGAGCTTGTTTCAACCAGAAAGCGCGTCCGCCGCGGCGAGGCGCTTTACCGGGCCGGAGACAAGTTTGAGGCGCTTTACGCCATTCGCCTCGGTTTTCTGAAAAGCGCCGTGATGAGCAGCGACGGCCGCGAGCAGGTCACGAGCTTTCACATGTCGGGCGATGTTGTCGGACTGGACGGACTGGCTAGCATGGTCTACTCGAGCGACCTGATTGCGCTTGAGGACACCGAAGTGTGCATTCTGCACTACGACCGGCTCGAAGAAGCCTCCCAGCAGATCCCCGCGCTCGGCACGCACTTCCAGCGGCTGCTGTCCCGGGAGATCGTCCGTCAGAACGGCGTCATGCTGCTTCTGGGCTCCATGCACGCCGAGGAGCGCCTTGCCGCGTTCATCCTCAATCTCTCGCAGCGCTTTGAGCAAAGGGGCTATTCAAGGAGCGAGTTCGTGCTGCGCATGACGCGCGCCGAAATCGGTTCCTACCTGGGCCTGAAGCTTGAGACGGTGAGCCGCGTCCTGTCGCGCTTCTCCCACGACAATCTGCTCATCGCCAACCAGAAGCACGTGCAGATCATGGACTTCGAGGGCCTGCGCAACATTGTGAGCGGCCAGGCTTTTGCCCAGCCCCACAAGACGATTCCTCTCAAGAAAGCCGCCACGAGCATCAAGGATCTCGTTTAGTGTCGGCATCAACCCGTACAGGCGGCCGCGGCCTGTCCCTGCCCAACATCGGGCTCTCGGGGCTTGCGCGCCTTGCCGGTCCGATCTTCATCGCCAATTTGGCCGTGATGGGGTCCGTCACCGTTGACACCATCATGGCCGGGCGGCTCGGCGTCGAGCACCTGGCGGCGGTTGCCCTGGGCGGAGCCTCCTGCGCAACAATCTTCATCGGCCTCATGGGCATCCTGCAGGCGCTCTCGCCGATCGCCGGCAATCACTTCGGCGCACGCAACTACAAGCGCATCGGCTTTGACACGGTGCAAAGCGGCTGGATCGCCGTCCTGCTCACCATCATCGGCATGACGATCATGCTGAACACCTGGATCTGGACGGGGCTTGGCGGCGCAACCGGCAAGGTGAAGGAACTCACCGAAATCATCCTCGTTGCGAGCGCTTTCGGGCTGCCGGGCGCCCTCGCGAGCCGCGTGTTCATTTCGCTGAACGCCGCCGTGAGCCGCCCGAAGGTCACCATGTGGGTTTCGCTCGCTTCGCTTGCGCTCAAGGTTCCGGTGAACGCCCTGTTCATGTACGGCCTGTTCGGACTGCCGGAACTTGGTGGCGCAGGGGTGGGCGTAGCCACGGCACTCCTGAACACGGCCTCGGCGCTCGTCTACCTCACCCTCTTCCTGCGCGACCCGTACTATGACAAGATGCGCCCGGAGCGGCTGTTCGGACCGGACAGAAAGGCGATCGCCGAACATCTGCGCCTTGGCGTGCCGATCGGCATGTCGACCTTTTTCGAAGTGAGCTCCTTTTCCCTGATGGCGGTCTTCATCTCGCGCGTCGGCCCGATCGAAGTCTCCGCCCATCAGATCGTTGCCAACATCATGGCAACGTTCTACATGCTCCCGCTCTCGCTGGGCATTTCAGCCAGCGTTCTGGTGGCGCAGTGCCTGGGCGCCGGCTCTGCACTGGCCGCACGGGAAATCACCTGGCGCACCTTTGCGGTTGCAACCACGCTTGCCGTGGGCACCGTGCTCGCCATATTCCTGCTCAAGAACCAGATCATCGGCCTGTACACGACCGATGCCGCTGTCACGAGCCTTTGCCTCACGCTCATCGTCTACGGGTGCATCTACCATGTTTTCGATGCATTGCAGACCGTTGCCAATTTTGCAATGCGGGGCTACCGTATGACGTTCCTGCCGATGCTTGTCTACGCCACGCTGCTCTGGGGCGTTGGAGTGGGCGGCGGCCTGTATCTCGGGCTCTTCGGCGAAGCGGCCGGCGGCCCCTACGGCGCACAGGGTTTCTGGTTTGCAACGGCGCTTTCACTGTTCCTTGCGGGAGCCGTTCTGACGGCCATGGCCTTCTGGGTTGCCTCGTACAGAGCCAAGGAACAACCCGAGTAGAAATCCACGTCTTCTCAAAGGCTTCCGAATCTGCGAAAATACGCAGATTCGCTCGCTTTCGGACACTGACGGAAGCGGGCTTTTGACGCCCATTCTTTCCATTAGTTTTTCGCTGTACTCATTTCTGATCATGCAAAACGAACTCGCCAAGAGCTTTGAACCGGCCCAGATCGAGGCCCGCTGGTACCCGATCTGGGAAAAGCGCGGCTACTTTGCCGCGGGAACCAACCCCGACGCCCCCAGCTTCTCCATTCAGCTGCCCCCGCCCAACATTACGGGCATCCTGCACATGGGTCACGCCTTCAATCAGACGGTGATGGACTCGCTCACCCGCTACTACCGCATGAAGGGCTACAACACGCTCTGGCTGCCCGGCACCGACCACGCGGGCATCGCAACGCAGATCGTGGTTGAGCGTCAGCTGCAGAGCGAAGGAACCGACCGGCGGGAAATCGGCCGTGAAGCGTTCATCCAGCGCATCTGGGACTGGCAGAAGTTCTCCGGCGGCACGATTCTCAACCAGATGCGCCGCCTTGGCGACAGCCTGGACTGGGATCGCCTCTACTTCACGATGGACAGCAAGCTCTCGCGCGTCGTGAAGGACACGTTCGTTCAGCTTTACAAGGAAGGCCTGATCTACCGTGGAAAGCGTCTCGTGAACTGGGATCCGAAGCTGCAGAGCGCGGTCTCGGACCTTGAGGTGGAAAGCGAAGAGGCTGACGGCCATCTCTGGCAGATCCGCTACCCGGCTGCCGACGGCTCGGAAGGCGTGGTTGTGGAAACCACCCGTCCCGAGACGCTCTTTGGCGACCAGGCCGTGGCCGTGCACCCCGAGGATGAGCGCTACAAGCACCTCGTGGGCAAGATGCTCAAGCTGCCGCTCACCGACCTTGAGATTCCTGTCATCGCCGACGAGTATGTCGACCGGGAGTTCGGTTCGGGCTGCGTGAAGATCACGCCCGCACACGACTTCAACGACTTTGAGGTCGGCAAGCGCCACAACCTCAAGATGGTCAACGTGCTCACCAAGACCGCTCGCATGAACGAGAACGTGCCTGAAAAGTACCGCGGCATGGACCGGTACGAATGCCGCAAGGCCGCTCTCGCGGATCTGGAAGCCGCGGGTCTGCTGCTCGGCGCCAAGCCGATCAAGCACATGGTTCCGCGCGTCGCCCGCACCGGCGAGATCGTCGAGCCGATGCTCTCGGAGCAGTGGTACATGGCCATGAGCAAGCCCGCCCCCGAGGGCAGCCTCTATCCGGGCCGCTCGATCGCGGAAGTCGGCCTTGAGGCGGTCACAAGCGGCGAAGTGAACATCTTCCCGAAGGAATGGCAGGGCGTCTACCGCCAGTGGCTCGAAAACATTCAGGACTGGTGCATCAGCCGCCAGCTCTGGTGGGGCCACCAGATTCCGGCCTGGTACGACGAAAAAGGCAACGTGTACGTCGCCCATGACGAGGCCGAAGCGCAGGCTCAGGCCGGCGCCGGCGTCAAGCTCACGCGCGACGAGGACGTTCTGGACACTTGGTTCAGCAGCGCCATGGTGCCCTTCTCCACGCTCGGCTGGCCCAAGCCCGAGGCGGGAGACAAGCTCGCCTATGACCTGTACCTGCCGAGCACCGTGCTCGTCACCGGCTATGACATCATCTTCTTCTGGGTCGCCCGCATGGTCATGATGACCAAGCACTTCACCGGCCGCGTTCCGTTCAAGAACGTGTACATCCACGGCCTGGTGCGCGATGCCGAAGGCAAGAAGATGAGCAAGAGCGAGGGCAATACGCTCGATCCCCTCGACATCATCACCGGCATTGACCTCGAGCATCTCATTGAGAAGAACACGCGCGGTCTGCGCCAGCCCGAAAAGGCTCCCCAAGTTGCCAAGAAGCTGCGCAAGGCCTACCCGGACGGCATCCCGCAGCACGGCGCCGATGCGTTGCGCTTCACGATGGCGGCCTACGCCACGCTCGGGCGCAACGTGAACTTCGACATCAAGCGCTGCGAGGGCTACCGCAACTTCTGCAACAAGCTTTGGAACGCCACCCGGTTCACGCTCATGAACCTTGACGGCAAGGACTGCGGGATCGGCGCCGATGCCGGCAAGCCGATGACGCTCTCCTTTGTGGACAAGTGGATCCTCGGCGAGTTCGGCCGCACGGTCAAGGCCGTCGAGGACGGCTTCCGCGAGTACCGTCTGGACAACGTCGCCAACGCCATCTACAGCTTCGTCTGGAACGAGTTCTGCGACTGGTATCTGGAGCTGTCCAAGGTTCAGCTCAACTCGGGCGACGAAGCCGCGGCGCGCGGCACGCGCCACACGCTCGCCACGGTTCTGGAAGGCGTTCTGCGCCTTGCCCACCCTGTGATTCCGTTCATCACCGAAGAGCTCTGGCAGAGAGTGAGCGTTGCCGCAGGCACCCGCGCTGAGGACGAGGAGACGAGCGTCATGATCGCCCCCTATCCCAAGTTCGATGCCGCGGCAATCGATGCCGACGCCGACGCCAAGATGTCGCTGACCAAGCAGATGATCGACGCAGTGCGCAACCTGCGCGGCGAGATGCAGCTTTCTCCCGCAACGCGCGTTCCGCTGCTCATCGAAGGCAAGGCTGAAACCGTCCAGGCCGTCTACATCAAGTTCCTCGGCAGGCTCGAGAGCGTGCAGCATGTACAGGCGCTGCCCCACGAAGGCGCCGCCGCCATCGCCCCTGTGGCAATTGTCGGCGACTACCGCCTGATGCTCAAGGTCGAGATCGACATCGCCGCGGAGCGCGAGCGTCTCGGCAAGGAGGCCGCGCGGCTCGAGGGCGAGCTCGCCAAGTGCGCGGGCAAGCTCTCGAACAAGTCGTTCGTCGAGCGTGCTCCGGCTGCCGTCGTCGAGCAGGAAAGAAAGCGCCAGGCCGATTTCACTGCGCTTCTCGAGAAGGTTCGGGATCAGCTCGGCCGACTGCCCGCCGCCTAGCGCCCCATGCGCGCCGCCCCCGCCCTGCCGGTTCCGGCTCCTCTCGATACGCCGAACAACATGAAGGGCGGGATTCTTGTCGTCCTGCCGCCGGGCTATGGCCCGGCCGCCGGAACGCCTCCCTCCGAACGAAGCTTCTTTTCGGACAGCGCCGTCGACCGCGGCAAGACGCTCGCCCAGTTCGTCTCCTGGTTTCCCGTCTGGGGCATTCCGCTTGCTACGACGCGCATGACGGCGGGCAATTTCGAGCGCTCGTTCTTCTGCTGCGAATGGCCCTCGAGCCCCGTCTCGGGAGTCCGCGGCCCGCAGCTCGTACAG
>OMXR01000004.1 GCA_900315045.1 uncultured Sutterella sp.
TGCGCCGCATGCATGTCGACAATCACAAGTCCCTCGCTGTTTTCCGCGAGGATGTAGATTCCGGCAATCTGGGCAACGGCATGTCCGAGCGGATAGTCCGTCTGGGCACTGCTTGCGGCAGGAGCAGCACTGGCAGCCTGAGTCTCCCCCTGAGAAACGGCTTTCCCTGGGAACTGCTCCGCTGCAGGATACCGGGTCAGGACATCAGCCATCTGCGGCGAGGCCGCTGCACGGCCGCCACCGAAGAGGCGCAGCCACTGTTGCTCGCCAAGCGGCGGAGCGCGATGCGGCTGAAAGGCGCCGGCTCCAGTACCAGCCGACTGCCGCACAGGCTCATGCGCGGGTGCCGGCACAGCTGATGCCGCCGTCTGTCCTGCGCTCCCTTGCGCCGGTTCAAGCTCCTCGTCCCCGATCCGGGCGAGCGTCTGCGTGAGCGCGCGCGTCACAAACGAATGAATGAGCTGGCTGTCCCGGAACCGGACTTCCGCCTTCTGGGGATGCACGTTGACATCGACCCTTGCCGGATTCACCGAGAGCATCAGGCAGTACATGGGCTGCGCCGCCCCGTGCAGAACATCCGAGTAGGCCGTCTTGATCGCGTGCTGCAGAACGCGGTCGCGGACAAAGCGGCCGTTCACCAGGAAATACTGGGCGTCGGTGCGGGATCTGGCGGCCGTGGGCAGTCCGATCCAGCCGGTGAGCTGCACGCCGGGCGCTCCGGCATTCACCTCGCGGTTCGCCTCCCTGAAATCCCGGGGCATGATGGCCGCAACGCGCTCCTTGAGGCTCTGGGCGGGGAGCGTGAGCGCGGGCTTGCCGTTCACAATCACCCGAAAGTCAATTTCGGGGTGGCCGAGCGCAATCCGCTCGAGCTGCGTCATGCAGTGGCTCGTCTCCGTTGCTTCGGCCTTGAGAAACTTTCTTCTTGCCGGAGTCTTGTAGAAAAGATCCTGAACCTCAATGCGCGTCCCTTCATGGATCGCACCCGGCTCAATGGCAGCTCCCCGGATCTGCCAGGCCTTCTCGGCGCCGCGCGCACGGCTCGTGATCGTCAGATCGGAAACGGAATCAATGGAGGCCAGCGCTTCACCGCGGAACCCGAAGCTTTCCACCTTTTCCAGATCCAGCAGATTGCCGATCTTGCTCGTTGCGTGCCGCGTGAGCGCCAGCTTGAGCTCCTCGCGGTCGATGCCCTTGCCGTCATCGACAACCACGATGCGCTTTACGCCGCCTTCATCGAGCCGGACCTGAATGTTCCTGGCGCCTGCATCAACGGAGTTCTCGACAAGCTCCTTGACCACCGAGGCGGGACGCTCAATCACCTCGCCTGCGGCGATCTGGCTGATCAGCTGATCGGGAAGCAGGTGGATATGCCGCTGCCCCGTCTGTGCATTCTGTTCGTTGCTTTCACTCATAATCGTCTGATTATACGGTCGGATCCGGCCGATCAGCCGCCCGCGCCGCCCCGGGGACTCTGTATCATTCGCTCCCGTTATTCATCTCCAACATTGCAAATTCCCATGTGGTCTCTCATCCTTGACCTTTTCACGCACGCCGACCGGTTTCTCGTCACCCTTGCCACGGACTATGGCGCCCTTGTCTATGCGGCCATGTTCACCATCTTCATGCTCGAAACCGGCGTGGTCGTTCTCGCCTTTTTGCCGGGAGACTCGCTGCTGTTCGTTGCCGGAACCGTTGCCGCTGCGGGCACGATGAGCCCGCTCGGGCTGATCGCCGCGGTCACGCTTGGCGCCATCGTCGGCAACACCATCGGCTTTCACACCGGCCGCTGGCTCGGCAACAAGATCTATGACGGTTCGGTCAAGTGGATCAACCCGCAGAAAATGCATGTGACGCAGATCTTTTACGAGCGCCACGGTGGCAAGACGATCGTGCTCGCCCGCTTCGTGCCGATCGTGCGCGCCTTTGCTCCGCTGATTGCAGGAGCCGCCCGCATGGGGATGGGCCGCTTTGAAGCCTACAGCGCCTTCGGCGCCCTGCTCTGGGCCGGCTCGCTCATTACGATCGGGTATCTGTTCGGCAACATTCCCGTCGTCAAGAACAATCTCTCGATGATTCTGCTGCTCGGCGTCATTGCCGCCGCCGTGGGCCCCATCGGAGCCGCCATCTGCTGGAAGTACATTCACAAGCTCTCGGCGATCCTCGGCAAGAAAAAAGGCTCCGAGGACTGATTCCCGGGAACCTTTCGCCACTCGAATTCTTTCGGCCGGAGCAATGCGCTTCGGCCGATTTTGTCAGTCCTGCAGCACCTTGATGCTTTCGGCGACTTCAGGCGCAAGCTCTGCAACCTGGGGAATGATCTCGCTGCGGACCGCCTCGCGGGCCAGCTTGCCCGCTTCGAGCGTGCGTCTTGCATAGAGCAGCTTGTCGCCGATCGCCCAGATCGTGCGGCGCACCTGGCGGCCTCCGGGCAGCTCGCTGAACGAGAGCTTGTCCTTGAAGGAAGCCGCGCACCAGAGGTTCGTCGCGGGAATGATCGACCATCCGCCGAGATTGGCGACCAGGCCGAGCAGCGAATAGGTGGAGTTCACCGCAATGCGATTGAGCGGATGCAGATCCAGCGCCTTGATGATGCGCTCAAGGTCAACCTCCGAAGCGTTTTCCGATGTGTACTGGATGAGCGGGCGATTCTGCCCCGTAGCCTGCAAGCCGCCAAGGGAATCCGTGAAGCCGACATCCTTGCCCGTGACCAGAACGAAATTCTCCTCGCAGACGGCAACGCGGGCCCAGCGGTCCTCTCTGAGCAGTCCATTGGGCCCGACCAGCACGTCAAGTTCCTGATTCTTCATCTTCTGAATCAGAGGATTGACCGCTCCGGACTCGATGAGAATGTCGCCCACCGTGTTCTTGAGCGACTTGATCAGCCAGGGAGCGACCGGAACGGTCAGCTGCTCGGCGAATCCGAGCCTCAGGTGCGTGCTTTCGAAATTTCCGCTTGCGTACCGATCGTAAAGGCTGTCTGCAGTGCGCAGCAGCCCCAGGCCTTCATTGAGCAGCTGCTGCCCGATCGGCGTCAGGCGCAGCGGCCTCACGTCATGCATGAAAAGCTCAAGACCCAGTTGGTTTTCCAGCTTGACCAGGGACTGCGAAACCGCGGGCGGCGTCATTCCGAGCTTTTGCGCCGCCTTGTTGACGTATTTGAGCTGTGCGACCTCGCTGAAGATGCGCAAAAGTTCCAGATTCAGACTTGCTCGTCTCATAGATCACCCGGGGAAAAAGAAAAGACCGCCAAATTAACGGCATGTAATTGTATGAGAGAACACAAGCGGTCGAGTAAACGAAATCTTATTTTTGATCAAGACTTCGACTGCCAAACGGCAGATGGCCAAAGAGAGAGGACATGCCCATTCTCTTTGGCCATCCGAAGAGGCGGAGGCGATTCGCCTCCGCACCGAGAAGCGCTGCCTACGCGCGCTCTTCAAGGACTGCGATGGCGGGCAGGACCTTGCCCTCGAGGAACTCGAGGAACGCGCCGCCGCCCGTGGAGATGTAGCTCACCCGGTCGGCCACGCCAAACTGCGTGACAGCCGAGATCGTATCTCCGCCGCCGCAGATCGAGAAGGCGCCGAAGGCGGTTGCCTTGGCAATGGCAGCGGCCATCTGAGCCGTGCCCTGTGCATAGGGCTTCATCTCGAAGACGCCCACGGGGCCGTTCCAGACGATCGTTCCGGCCTTCTCGAGGATCTCCGCAAGGTGCCTGGCGGTTTCGGGACCGACGTCAAGGATCATCTCGTTTTCGGCGATGTCCTCGACCTTGCAGGTTCTGTAGTTTGCAGTCTCGGAGAACGCGTCGGCGACAACCACATCGGTCGGCAGCGGCAGTTCGGCGCCCTTGGCCTTGAGCGAAGCGAGGACATTGCGGCACTCCTCGACAAGATCCGGTTCGGCAAGCGACTTGCCGATCTTGTAGCCGGCAGCAAGCAGGAACGTGTTGGCGATGCCGCCGCCCACGATCAGCTGGTCGACCTTCTGCGCAAGATTGTTGAGAATCGTGAGCTTGGTGGAGACCTTGGAGCCGCCGACAATCGCCACGAGCGGGTGCTTGGCCTCGGCAACGGCCTTGGTCAGGGCGTCAATCTCGGCAGCCATCAGGGGGCCTGCGCAGGCAACGGAGGCAAAGCGCGCCACGCCTTCGGTGGAAGACTGAGCGCGGTGCGCCGTGCCGAAGGCATCCATCACGAACACGTCGCAAAGAGCCGCATACTTGCGCGCAAGATCCTCGACGTTCTTCTTTTCACCCTTGTTGCAGCGGCAATTCTCGAGCATCACAACCTCGCCCGGCTTGACATCGACCCCGTTCAGGTAGTCGGCAACCACGGGCATCGGCTTGCCGACAAGCTCGCTCATGCGGGCGGCGATGGCGGCAAGGGAATCGGACTCGGGATGGAACTCGCCTTCGGTCGGACGGCCCCTGTGGCTCATCACCATCACGGCCGCGCCGGCTTCGAGGGCGATTTTGATCGCAGGAACGCTCGCGACGAGCCGGGCCTCGTTGGTGATGCGGCCGTTCTCGTCATGGGGAGCATTCAGATCGGAGCGGATCAGAACCCGCTTGCCCTTCAGTTCGCCAGCCTTGGCAAGTTCAGTCAGTGTCTTTACGCGCATTTAAGAACTCTCTAATCAAAAAAGGATGCAAAAAGCGAAACAGCCTCCGCCGGATGCCGTACACCGAACAGAGGCTGCGTTCTAGATCATCACCGCAATTACTTGGCGGCCATCATGGCGCAAGCCGTGTCGAGCATGCGAACCGAGAAGCCCCATTCATTGTCGTACCAGCCGGCAACCTTGCACAGGCGGCCGCCGGAGACCTTGGTGAGCGTCGCATCAAAGGTCGAGGAATGCGGATCGTGGTTGAAGTCGCAGGACACGAGCGGCAGATCGTTGTAGCCCAGCACCCCCTTGAAGCTCGGATCGGCGGCGGCTGCCTTCATGATCTCGTTGATCTCTTCAACGCTCGTATCGCGGGAGGCGATGAAGGTGAGGTCAAGGAAGGAGACGTTGATCGTGGGGACGCGCACGGCAAAGCCGTCAAGCTTGCCGTTCAGTTCCGGAATCACCAGGCCCACGGCGGCAGCTGCGCCGGTCTTGGTCGGAATCTGGGACATCGTGCCGGCGCGGGCGCGGCGCATATCCTTGTGATACACGTCGGTGAGCGTCTGGTCGTTGGTGTAGGAGTGGATCGTCGTCATCAGGCCGCGCTCGATGCCGATCGAGCGGTGCAGCGCCTTGGCGATCGGCGCGAGGCAGTTGGTCGTGCAGGAGGCGTTGGACACCACCACGTCGCTAGCCTTGAGGCTCTCCTCGTTCACGCCGTACACGATCGTTGCATCAGCCTGCTTGCCGGGAGCCGAGATCAGCACCTTCTTGGCGCCCTGCTCCAGATGCACCATGGCCTTTTCCTTGCTGGTGAAGGCGCCCGTGCACTCCAACACGACATCGACGCCGAGCTCACCCCAGGGAATCTGCTTGGGGTCGCGGGTGGAGAACATGCGCATGCGGTCGCCATTGACGATCAGGCACTCGGGCCCGTCGGTGGCAACCGTGCCGCTGAACTTGCCGTGCACCGTGTCATAGCGAAGCAAATGGGCATTGATCTCATCGGAGCCCAGAGTGTTCACCGCCACAATCTCAAGATCATGCTTCTTGCCGTATTCATAGTGAGCGCGCAGAACATTGCGGCCGATGCGGCCAAAGCCATTGATTGCAACACGAATCGTCATGAAAAAATCTCCTAATTTTTGGCGATGAGTTTGAGAACCTTGTCAACTGCATTTTCGACGGTGAAGCCGAAATGCGGCCACAAAACGGAGGCAGGAGCGGATTCGCCGAACGTGTCGATTCCGATCACGTCGCCGTTCCCGCGCAAATACTTGTGCCAGAGTCCAGTCACAGCCGCCTCGATCGCGAGCACCGGGGTGCCCGGCGTGAGGATGCTGTCGCGATATTCCTGATCTTGGCGGTCAAAGGCGTCGCAGCACGGCATCGAGACCACGCGGACCTGGTGATTCTGGGCGGTCAGCAGCTTTCTGGCCTGCATGGCGAGCTGAACCTCAGAGCCGGTCGCCACAATGATCGCCTCGGCCTTGCCTTCGCCGGCGGGCGCCTCTGCAACGACATAGCCGCCACGGGCAATGGCATCGGCATCCACCTCGTCGCGTTCAAGGAACGGAACGTTCTGGCGGGAGAACACGAGGCTGCTCGGCCCGAACCGGCGCTCGATCGCACAGGCCCACGCCACAATCGCCTCGACGGTGTCGGCAGGACGCCACACATCCATGTTGGGAATCAGACGCAGGCTGGGCACGTGCTCGATCGACTGATGGGTCGGACCGTCCTCTCCCAGCCCGATCGAGTCGTGAGTGAACACGAAAATCGAGCGCAGCTTCATGAGGGCTGCCATGCGAAGAGCATTCCTCGAGTAGTCCGAGAACGTGAGGAACGTGGCGCTGAACGGAATGAAGCCGCCGTAAAGCGCAATGCCGTTCTGGATGGCGGACATGCCGAATTCGCGCACGCCGTAGCTGATGTGGCGCCCCATCATGTTGCCGTCGATCAGACGCTGCACGCCCGTCCAGTTCGTAAGATTGGAGCCGGTGAGGTCGGCCGAGCCGCCCAGCAGTTCCGGGAGAACCGGAGCGAGCGCATTGAGCGCCTTCTGGCTCGCCTTGCGGGTTGCCACGGTCTCGGCGGCGCTCTGCGCCGCGCAAAGCCCGTTCATCACGGCTTCGTCAAACCCTTCGGGCAGATCCCCGCTCAGGCGGCGAAGCAGCTCGGAGGCAAGCTCGGGATAAGCCTTGCTGTAGCGGGCGAACATCTCCTCGTAGGCATCCTGGGCAGCCTGACCGGCCGCTCTTGCATCCATCGCCTCATACACTTCGGCAGGAATTTCAAAGGGCGGATAGCTCCAGCCGATCGCCTCGCGCGTCGCCGCAATTTCAGCATCCCCCAGCGCTTCGCCATGCACCTTGGCGGTGCCGGCACGGTTGGGGCTGCCCTGACCGATCACTGTCTTGGCAATGATCAGCACGGGCTTGTCGGCCGAAGTCTTCGCCTCGGCAATCGCGGCATCCACGGCATCGATGTCATGGCCGTCAACCGGCCCGATCACCTTCCAGCCGTAGGCCTCGAAGCGGCCGCGCGTATCGTCGGCAAGCCAGTCCTTGACGTTGCCGTCAATGGAAATGCCGTTGTCGTCGTAAATCGCAATCAGCTTGTTCAGTCCCCAGACGCCTGCCAGAGAGCAGACCTCGTGGCTGATGCCTTCCATCATGCATCCGTCGCCGAGGAACACATAGGTGCGGTTGTCGATGACCGGGAATCCTTCCCGATTGAACTCGGCAGCAAGCATCTTCTCGGCAAGCGCCATGCCGACGGCATTGGCGATGCCCTGACCCAGGGGGCCCGTGGTCGTCTCCACGCCGGGCGTCACGCCGACCTCGGGATGTCCCGGAGTCTTGCTAGCCATCTGGCGGAAATTCTTGATGTCTTCAATGGAGAGGTCATAGCCCGTCAGGTGCAGCAGCGAGTACTGCAGCATCGAGCCGTGTCCGTTGGAAAGGATGAAGCGATCGCGGCCGATCCATTTGGGGTCTTTCGGATTGTGACGCAGATGGCGGGTCCAGAGGGCGACGGCAATATCGGCCATCCCCATGGGCATGCCGGGGTGTCCGGATTTAGCCTTCTGCACGGCGTCCATGGAAAGCGCCCGGATGGCATTGGCCAACACTTGCGCAGGGACTTGAGAAGTCATGTGATAACTTTTGCGTTGATGGGGGTTAAAACAAGTCCGCACGAACAGCCCTCCCCTTTGCCGGGGATAGCCGCTCTGACGGCGTGCTCATTGTATCAGGGCTGCCGCCGCTCTGTCCTGCGCATCCAACCGTGGACTTCCCGTTTCTGAAAACGTTCAGTCTTGTTGTTAATTGTTAAGATAGACGGCAGACAATCCTTTCGCCCTCTCTGCTCTCGCTAGACCATGGCTCCTCGCTTCTATACCCCCGACACCCGATTTGAAGTCGGCTCTCCGGCCGCTCTCACGCAAAAGGCCCGCCACCACGCAGGCCGTGTTCTGCGCATGGTCGCAGGAGAGACTGCGGTGCTTTTCGACGGAAAGGGAACGCAGGCGAGCGGCCCGATCTCCTTTGATGAGCAAGGGGCGTCAATTCTTGTCGAGGAAGTCAGCACTCCCGCGGTGGAATCCCCAGTGCAAACCATCCTGCTGCAGTCGCTCGTTGCGCTGGAAAAAATGGACTGGATCCTGGAAAAGGCGGTGGAGACGGGAGTTGCTCAGATCATCGTCTTCCCAAGCGAGCGATCCGTGGTCAAACTGCCCGCCGAACGGCTCGCCAAGCGGCTTGCCCACTGGCAGGACGTCATCGTGAGCGCCTGCGAGCAGTGCGGCCGGTCGGTTGTCCCCGCTCTGGCGTTCCAGAAGAATCTCGAAGCGGCGCTCGGTTCAGCCGATGCGCCTGTCCGCTACATTCTCAGTCCGGGCGGGAGCCAGGCGCCAAAGCTGACGGAGCTGCAGGCCGTGGCGTTTGCCGTGGGGCCTGAAGGCGGATTTTCCGCTCAGGAGATTTCGCTTGCATGCAGCCTTGGCTGGCAGCCTGCCCTCATCGGACCGCGCGTTCTGCGCACGGAGACAGCCGGGCTCGTTGCGATCACGCTGGCAAACGCTGCAAGCGGCGACATGCCTTTCCGTTAGCCGATCACCCGCTCGACGATCTTGACCTTGAGCATGCCCGGTTCAAGCTCTTCCTGCATGTCCTCAAAAATCGACAGCAGGGTCTCCCTGTTGTGCTTGGTCATGCGCAGCCCGGACCAATTCGTCAGCTCGAGCTCTAGCGCGCCATGCTCCTGCAGATTGTCGGCAAGGCTGTCGTAAAGAGCGTCGAAATTCGCTCCGAAATGCTCTTCAAAGGAAAGTCTATCGGCAAGAGCGCGAAGCATCCGGGGCTTGTCAAGCCCAGAGCAGTCAATGCTCACCCTGCGAACCTGATCTTTCTTGCTCATCGCCCATCCCTCTCCCTGATTCTTGCAAAGGACCGATAGTGATCGGCCGTGTAGTAGTACTCGCCGCTCGTAGCAGGATCTCCGGTTTTGCCCTTGCCGGCAATGATGCGCCGGGCGCCCCGGTTTTTCGCTCCTGGAGTCTTCACGGTGTATTCGGTGTAGTACCCCCGTCTCTGGTGCGGGAGCTGCCGCTCATAATTGCCGAACACGACGCCGTCGCGCTTGTAGGGGAACGGACCCGACCGCTTGATGAGCGAAAGCGTGTAGAGAGCCTCCCGGGGCAAATCCCGTGCATCGACGTAGGGCAGCCCGTGCGCGTCGTACTGCTTTTCATGCCGCCATCCGGAAGCGGCGGCATGCCTGCGCACTCCTTGCGCCACGGCATCGCAGGGCACGGCCGGCCCGGCAAGAATTTCCGAGCGGACCTGTGCCGGGTTGCATCCGGCAGCTTCGGCGCTCCCCGTCTGCAGGCCGGCAAAAAGCACGGCGGCAAGGCTCATGAGCGCAAAGGCGCTCCCGATCCTTCTGAGATATCGGCTCAGGCTTAAGATCATTGTGAAATCTCCAGTCAACAACCTGTGGGAGTGATTTTAGACGCGCGAATGCGCATCCCGGCATCAAGCGATACCGGTTTTCCTAACGGGCGGAACTGACGAGCACACGGCGTGGCGTCGTGCTCTTGGGCGGAACGAAGTAGGCCTCATAGGCGCGGAATTCCCCCTGCCTGTTGCCGGAAAGCACGCGCGGCAGAGGAGGTCCTTCACGTTTCTTCCAGAGCAGATGGACGGAACGGGTGACGTAGCCGCGGGCGGCGTATGCGAGCCTGCCGTATTCACGCATCACTCGCTTGCTATAGCCGCCGTCGCTGGCATGATTTGCCGCGCCGACGTAGCGCTTGAGTCCCCCGGAAATTGAACCCGACTTTTGAATGTACCGCTTCAGAATGCCTGTGCCGACCCTGAGATTCTCATGAATGGAAAACTGCTCCCGGCCCTTGCCGCGAGCGGAAAACTTCTCTTTGTGAACTCGGGTATGAACCTGCATGAGACCCTGGGCGCCCACGGATGACTGGGCACGCGGATTGAAACTTGACTCGATGGCGATGACCGAAAGAATCAGCAGCGGATCCACATCGAACTCCTTGCCCACCCGGACGGCATTGCGCACGACCTCATCGGCAAAGTCCCTCTTCAGCCAGTATCCCTTGGCAATGTAGGCAGCCACGTTCCGTTCATGCTGGGTCCCCGGCTTGGCGGCCCGCTTGGCAATCTGGTGCTTTTGTTCAACGAACGGCACATCGGGCAAATCCACACTTCCCGACTGAAGCGCAATGGGAATGGCAGGAACCTCGTGCTCTGCCGGAGTGAGCAGCGTTCTGAGCGAGAACGCAAAGGAAAGGACCGCGATCAATGTGACGTACGCCAGCAGACCGGCGAGCGCAATCCTCCCCAGGTCAAGCTTTCGCTTGGAGACATTCGTTGTGTCGTTTTGCTGGTCGAGGATCATATTCGTAATGATATACCCTGATGATTTCAGGATGTTTTTCATGGGTCGGATTTTTCATTTTAGACAATTTTCAGCTTCTTTGCGAAATTTCGGCTGAAGCGTCCGGATTGCAGCAAGCCCCCTCCGCCGCCCCCGCTGCCGTCTCGGCCGCCCGGTCTGAATCCTACCTTTTGGCCGCACACACCGGGCAATCGGGGTCCGCAGGCAGATTGAAAACCTGCGCTTCGGCCTCGAGCGCACTCACGAGAATCAGCCGGCCTGCCAGCGTCTTGCCAACCCCGGCGGCAACCTTGACCGCCTCGGCGGCCTCAACCGTTCCCACGATCGCAGTGGCCAGGGTGAGCACACCATGGGCTGCCGCCTTCAGGTCGGGCTCTTCATCTTCCGGAAAGGCGCAGGCGTAGCAGGGACCGCCGGGCACGCGGAAATCAAAGACGGCCACCTGCCCCGAGCCCCTCAGGCACGCTCCCGTGACGAGCGGCTTTCCCGCACCCAGGCAAGCCCGGTTCACCATGTGCCGCGTTCTGGAGTTGTCGCAGCAGTCCACGACGACATCCGCGCGCGCGACAAGACCGGGGAGAGTCTTTTCGTCCGCCATTTCCGCAACAGCCTCAACGGCAAGATCGGGGTTCATCGCCTTCAGGGCGATCGCGGCGCTTTGCGCCTTGTTCATGCCGATGCGCTCCTCGGTGTGGAGAAACTGCCGGGAAAGATTGCTGCGCTCAACGGCGTCGCAGTCAACCAGAATGATCCGCCCAGCCCCGGAAGCGGCCAGCGCTTGGGCGCAGGGGCATCCGAGTCCGCCTGCGCCGATCAGCAAAAACGTGCTGGACGCAAGCTTTTCCTGAGCCTCCCGGCCAAAGCCCTGAACCTTCATCTGGCGCAAGTAGCGCTCCGCCTGTCTTTCTGTCAGCACTCTTGTTTCCTTTCCGTCGGACCGTTTCAGGAATCCAGAAACCTCTGCAGCAGCTTGTCCCGGCGCCGCTTGTCATCCAGCGGCGGCTTGACAACGTGCAGCCAGATGAGCGCGGCGATCAAAAAGAGCGGGAACGTCAGCCACTGTCCCCGGGACAAGCCGAAAAGCCCAAGCCCGATGTAGCTGTCCGGTTCCCGGAAAAACTCCACGACAAAGCGGGCAACGCCGTAGCCAAGGCAAAACAGAATGCTCACGGAACCTTTTACCCGGGGTTTTGACGAAAATGCCCACAAGATGACAAACAGTGCGAGGCCCTCAAGACCCGCTTCGTAGAGCTGCGACGGATGCCTTGGAGCCAGAGTCCCCGATTGCGGGAAAATCATGCCCCAGGGCAGGTGGTAGGAGCACAGGCGTCCCCAGAGCTCGCCATTGATGAAATTGCCGATCCGGCCCGCCATGAGTCCCAGCGGAACAAGCGGAGCGACAAAATCGGCGACGATCCAGAAATTTTTGTGGTGAGAAAAGGCGTGGAACAGGATCGCGGCGAAGGCGCCAAGCATTCCCCCGTGGGCGCTCATGCCTCCCTGCCAGACCTTGAAGATGTCAATGGGATGCGCCAGATACCAGGCAGGCTGGTAGAAGAGGCAAAAGCCGAGACGTCCGCCAAGAATGACGCCCAGCACCCCGGCAAAGAGCAGATCATCAATTTCTTCCGGAGTCACGCCGCGCCAGCCGTCATGCGCACGCAGTTTTCCCAGATAGTAGAAAAGCGTAAATCCGACGAGGTACATCAGGCCGTACCAATGCACAGCCACGGGCCCAAGCTGAACGGCCACGGGATCAAATTGAGGATGTAAAAGCATGTCTGTTGCACATTCCTGTCAGTCGCGGTCACTATAGGGGAAAAAGGCACCGCCGGCAAAGTGTCTTCCCGGCAATTTCCGATGCGGGGCTTTCCCCGGCGCCGTTCGTGCGCGCTCACCTCTTTGACTGAAAAAAGAACGGCGAGAGCTTCAGGAGCCATCCTCCCCCAAAACCCCCGCCCGGCAAGGCCGTCGCAGCTGCGCGGCGCGGCCTCATGTGCTCAGAGCCTGGCCATTAGCGCTTGGTGAACATCCCGAAGATGCCCTTGACCAGCCCTTCAAACCCCTTGTTCACAACCCTTCGGGTCTGAGTGCGCACCACGGACTTCGCAACAGACTGGACCAATCCGTCCCGATGTCCGCCGCGCGGGCCCTGGGAGCCGAAAAGGAATTCATCCAGGCCGCCGCCACTCTTTTCCTGCTGCGCTCGCGCCGCTTCCTCTGCCTTGACCTGCTCCTGCTTCTGGCGCGCCTCTCCGATCATCTCGGTTGCGCTCCTCTGATTGACGGTCCTGTCATAGACGCCGGCAACCAGGGAATTGCGGATCAGCGCGGCGCGCTCGGAATCGGTCACCGGCCCGAGGCGGCTGCCCGGAGTGCACATCCACACGCGCTCGGTCATCGTCGGGCGTCCCTTCTCGTCAAGGAAGCTCACCAGCGCTTCGCCCACGCCAAGCTCCTGGATGACGCGCGGGATGTCCAGCTTGGGGTTGGGGCGCATCGTCTCAGCCACGGTCTTCACGGCACGCTGATCGCGCGGCGTGTAGGCGCGCAACGCATGCTGAACCCGGTGTCCGAGCTGCCCCAGAATCACTTCGGGAATGTCCAGCGGCGACTGCGTGACAAAATAGATGCCCACGCCCTTGGAGCGGATAAGTCGCACCACCTGCTCGACCTTCTCGGTCACTTCCTTCGAGCAGTTGTTAAAGAGCATGTGCGCTTCATCGAAGAAGAACACGAACTTGGGCTTTTCCAGATCGCCCACTTCGGGCATCCGGTTGTAGATCTCCGTGAGAATCCACATGAGGAACGTGGCGTAGAGCGCGGGATTGGCAATCAGCTTGTCGGCGGCAAGAATGTTGACCACGCCCCTGCCCTCGACCGTCTGCATGAGATCCTCGATGTCAAGAGCGGGCTCGCCGAAGAACTTGTCCGCGCCTTGCGTCTGCAGCTTCAGAAGGCCGCGCTGAATCGCGCCCACGGTCGCCGCGGAAATATTGCCGTAGTCCAGCTTGAACTGTCTTGCGTTCTCGCCGATGAACGTGAGCAGATCCTGCAGATCCTTGAGATCGACGATCGGCATCTGCTTGTCGGCGGCGAACTTGAAGGCGGCGGTGAGAACGCCCGACTGCGTATCGTTGAGCGCAAGGAGCGTGCTCAGCAGCAACGGCCCCATGGAAGCGACGGTGGCGCGTACCGGATGGCCCTGCTCGCCGAACACGTCCCAGAGCGTCACGGGGTTCGCCCCGAACTCAGGGACCGGCATGCCATGGCTCTCCAAGCGGGCCTTGAGCTTGTCGCTCATCGCTCCGGCGGCGGCAATGCCCGTGAGGTCTCCCTTCACGTCGGCCATGAAGACCGGCACGCCAATCCGGGAAAATTGCTCGGCCAGGCATTGCAGGCTCACGGTTTTGCCGGTACCCGTGGCGCCGGTGATGCAGCCGTGTCTGTTAACAAGGGCAGGAAGAATGACCTGGGGTCTGGATCCGTCCGATGGATCTGTCTGGGCAACAATTAGAGGTTCCACTTGTACACTCCGGATAAAAACACTCGATCGAAAGCGCTCGCGATGCAAAACTCTTTCGCCCTCAATCCTCTGATGATAGACTTACGCCTCTGAAAAATTCAATCGCACGCTGAATTTCTGCCAAATTAAGGTGAGAAGTTCGGTGTTTTGCGCACATTACGATTACATCATCCCGAAAGGTTAAAAATGTCCGGTCATTCCAAGTGGGCCAATATTCAGCATCGCAAAGGCCGTCAGGACGCCAAGCGTTCCAATCTGTGGACCAAGCTGGTTCGTGAAATCATCGTTGCCGCACGCGTTGGCGGCGGCGGTGACCCCAATATGAACTCCCGCCTGCGTCTGGCTATCTCCAAGGCTCGTGAAGGCAATGTGCCCAAGGACACCATCAACAACGCCATCCTCAAGGGTACCGGCCAGCTTGAAGGCGTGAGCTACGAAGAGATCCGCTACGAGGCCTACGGCGTTGCCGGCGCAGCCATGATCATTGACTGCACCACCGACAACCGCACCCGCACCGTGGCCGATGTGCGCCACGCCCTCACCAAGCATGGCGGCAATCTCGGCACCACCGGCTCGGTCGAATTCCAATTCAAGCACTGCGGCAACTTCCTGTTCGCCCCCGGCACCAGCGAGGACAAGGTGATGGAAGTCGCGCTCGAAGCCGGCGCCGACGATGTCGTGAGCGACGAAGACGGTTCGATCGAGGTGTTCTGCGATCCTTCCGCATTCGATGCCGTCCAGAAGGCCTTTGAAGCGGCCTCTCTGGAGCCTGCGAACGCCGAGATCATGATGAAGCCTCTCAACGAGGTTGAGCTCGCTGGTGAAGACGCGGAAAAGATGCGCCGCCTGATTGACGCGCTTGAAGACCTCGACGACGTTTCCAACGTGTACACGAGCGCTGTTTTTGCTGACGAAGAATAATCCTGTCTCTTTGAATTCTTGAGGTTTTTGATGAAAGTCCTGGTTGTGGGCGGCGGTGGCCGCGAACATGCTCTTGCCTGGCGTCTTGCCCAGTCCGACTCGGTTCACAAGGTCTACGTCGCTCCCGGCAATGCCGGCACGGCTGCCGACAAGTTGCTCACCAACGTTCCGATCACCGACATCGACGAACTCGCCAAGTTCGCCCGTGAAGAGCAGATCGAGCTCACGGTCGTCGGTCCCGAGGCGCCGCTCGCCAAGGGCATTGTCAACACCTTCAGAAGCCAGGGACTGGCGATCTTCGGACCGACCCGCGAGGCTGCGCAGCTTGAAAGCTCCAAGGACTTTGCCAAGGCCTTCATGAAGCGCCACGGCATTCCGACTGCAGACTACGAGACGTTCTCCGACATCAAAAAGGCCCATGCCTATGTCGATGCCAAGGGCGCTCCGATCGTCATCAAGGCCGACGGTCTTGCCGCCGGCAAGGGCGTCGTCGTTGCCATGACGCTTGAGCAGGCCCACCAGGCCATCGATGACATGCTCGGCGACCAGAAGTTCGGCTCTGCCGGCGCCCGGGTCGTGATCGAGGATTTCCTTGAGGGCGAAGAGGCCAGCTTCATCGTCATGGTGGACGGCAAGAATATCCTGCCGCTGGCCTCGAGCCAGGATCACAAGCGGCTGCTCGATGCCGATCAGGGTCCCAACACGGGCGGCATGGGCGCGTACTCCCCCGCCCCCGTTGTCACCCCCGAAGTGCATGCCCAGGTGATGCGCAAGATCATTACGCCGACGGTTCAGGGCATGGCCAAGGATGGCATTCCCTATACGGGCTTTCTCTACGCCGGCCTCATGATCGGCAAGGATTCTTCGGGCGAGACCACCGTCAAGACGCTCGAATTCAACTGCCGCATGGGCGATCCCGAGACGCAGCCCATCATGAGCCGCATCCGCGGCGACTTTGCCAAGACGCTGCTTGATGCGGTGAACGGCAAGCTTGATATTGCAACCATCGACTGGGACAGCCGCGTTGCTCTGGGCGTCGTGGTGGCTGCAAGCGGCTATCCGGAGAATCCCAAGAAGGGCGCCGTCATCACGCAGCTTCCCGCTGACGACGAAGTTCACAAGACATTCCACGCCGGCACCAAGCTCAACGACAACGGCGAGATGGTGGTGAGCGGCGGCCGCGTCCTGTGCGTCGTCGGTCTTGGCGGCAACGTCCGCTCGGCCCAGAAGAACGCCTACGAGGCCGCCAGGCAGGTGGTGTTCGAAGGGGCCCAGATGAGAAGCGACATCGGCTACCGCGCTATTGAACGGCAGAACCAGGCAAAGCAATAAGCCGCTTCTGGCCGATTCCGCCAAAGGACCGCCCCCAGTGGGCGGTCTTTTTGTCTGGTCTGAGTTATAGAATTCGGAAAAGAACTCTTAGGGAAAGTTATGCGCCAGTCACTCGTTTCATGCGTTCTGTTCGGAGCCCTCTGCTGCCTCATGAGCCTTCCCGCTCAGGCGTGGCCGGACTCGCCGTTGCAGGCTTTCGAGCAGCCGGCCCCTCAGGATGCGCCGGCTCCCTTTGCCTACCCGGCAGGCGCACTTGCCGCGCACCCCACCTTCTCGGTTTCGCCGGCAACCCCCGCCAAGCTCGGCGAGACTCTTGTTGTTTTTGAACAGTCGCTTCTTTCCGACGTCGCTCTGATTGCCCGCGCCCCGATCCTCATCGATCGGGAGGGCGGTTCCGTCCGCAAATGGGTCTGCATCCAGGCAACCCACGGCAAGACCCCGATTCGGCTCTGGTTCATCTCTTCGGGCGAGGGCAAGGTCACAGAAGCCCAAATGGAGGCCGGCTCCTTTCAGGCTCAGCAGCAGTTCTGCGGCAGGCTCCCCTCCCACTTCTCGCCCGTGGCGCTTTCCCTCATCTCGATCGGAGATCGCGTCAGGAAGATCGAGGGAAACATCGGGCCTGCCAGCCTGAAGGCTGATGGCTGGAGCTACTGGGTGAGCCGCAGGGTCTACAAATTTGACGGCCAGAGGAGCACGGAGTTCGTCTGGGTCGGCGCCCGCACGGGCAAGGATGGAAGGATCGACCGCGTCTTTGCCTCTCAGCTCACGCAGTAACCGGAAACGGCGGAGCGCGATCATGGCGGGCGCAGTCTTGCATCAATCGGTTTATCGCCGCGGCATCGGCCTTTTGGGCGGAACCTTCGATCCGATCCACAACGGGCATCTCGCTGTGGCTCAGGGCGCTCTGCGGGAGCTGCGGCTTGCCCGCGTGGATTTTGTGCCCGCCCCCAGCCCCTGGCAAAAGGACGTGCTCACGCCGGTCACCCGCCGCATCGAGATGATTCAGGCAGCCATTGAAACCGAGCCGCTCATGGGCGTCAACCTCTGCGAGGCGCTGCGCCCGGGCCCAACCTATACCATCGATACGCTCCGGGAGCTGCGCACTGCGCTTGGCTCGTCGCTGCCGCTTGTTCTCATTGTCGGCGCCGACCAATGGGAAAACTTTCACACGTGGAAGAGCTGGCATCGCCTGCTTGACTTCGCCCACATTGCGCTTTGCAACAGAAGCTGCCGCAAGCCGCTCGCCCGGGCCGATGTCGAGGCGTGGGCCGGGCCGCGCAAAGTCGCCCCCCACCGCCTCACCGATTCGCCGTGCGGAGGGATTACCGAATTCTCGATTCCTCCTCATGAAGCAAATTCCTCTAGAATTCGCCGCGTTTTTTCCACTAAAAACAGGTATGAGGCACTGCGGGAACTTGAACCGTGGCTGCCCGTTCGCGTTGCCGCGCTAATCAGCCGGCACAACATTTACTCTCTAGCTTAATTTTTCTTGAAATCAATGGACATTACCAAGTTTCTTTCGGTCATCGTCAACGCCCTTGAAGACGTCAAGGCCCAGGACATTCGCGTCTATGACACGCACGAAAAGACGAGCGCCTTCGAGCGGGTCGTCGTCGCCACCGGCACCAGCAACCGCCAGACCCGCGCTCTGGGCAGAGCCGTTGCGGACGCCGTGCGCGAAGCCGGCGAAAAGGTTCAGGGCATTGAAGGGACCGAAACGGGCGAATGGGTGCTCGTTGACTGCGGCCACGTGATCGTTCACTGCATGCAGCCCGCCATCCGCCAGTACTACAACCTCGAAGAGCTCTACGGCCCCGAAACGCTCAACATCAAGGCCGTGATGGCCATGCGCAAGGGCCAGCTCGTCCCCGGCGACGTCACGATCGTTCCGTAAATCCCATGCGAGTGACCGTTGTTGCCGTCGGCCTGCGCCAGCCAGAGTGGGCCGACGCTGCCGTCAGGGACTATCTTGCACGCTTCCCGAAGGATTTCTCCGTCTCAGTCAAGGAAGTCAAGGCCGAGCCGCGCGCCGGACAGCCCGCCGCCCGTCTGATGGCGCTTGAAGCCGAGCGCATCCGCAAGGCCATCCCGCACGGCGACATCGTGGTCGCGCTTGACGAACACGGGCGCGACCTCACCACGATGGACTTTGCAAAGAAACTGGGCGGCTGGAAGGACGAGGGCGCCGGCGTCACGTTCCTGATCGGCGGCGCCGACGGGCTTGACAAGTCACTGAAGGACTCCTGCCGGCTCATGATGCGGATCAGTTCCATGACGCTGCCGCACGCCTTTGCCCGAGTGCTGCTCTGCGAGCAGATCTATCGGGCCTGGTCGATCCTGAACAACCACCCCTACCACAGGGCCTGATCCGGACGAAGGAGCGCCGCGTGACCTCGCTTTATCTTGCCAGCAAAAGCCCCCGCCGCAAACAGATTCTCGAGCAGATGGGCATTACCGACATCCGGCTTCTTGCGGCCGGCAGAGCGCAGCTCACGGCCTACGAGGGAGATGAAACCCAGGGGGACGGCGAGCGCGCCGAGGACTATGTCATCCGCACCTCGCGCATCAAGGCCGCGCAGGCATTTGCAAGGATTCGCCGCGAAGCGCTTCCCGGGGCTCCCGTTCTTGCCGCCGACACGATCGTCGTGCTTGACGGGCAGGTTCTTGGCAAACCGAGGAATGTCGCCGAAGCGCGGGATTTCATGCAGCGGCTCTCCGGCCGCACGCATGAAGTGCGCACCGCCGTATCAGCCGGAACGGACGAAGAGAACCTTAAAACTTTGGTCAGCGTTTCCCGCGTGACGTTCTGCACCATGACCGAAGGGCAGATCGAAGGATACATTGCGAGTCCGGAGCCCTACGACAAGGCCGGAGGCTATGGCATCCAGGGACTCGCCGGGCTCTTTATCAGCTCGATCAGCGGCTCCTACTCCGGCATCATGGGACTGCCTGTCTTTGAAACAGCCGAACTACTCAGGCCGTTCGGCCTGACACGCCTTTAGCCCTTTAGCTGTTCGTCGGCGCGGCGCGGGACGCGGACTTGCTCAAGTCGGCGCACAGGAAGGCAAAAAGATCCGCATTGTCGGGCTCGATTTCGTCCGGGAACATTTTGAGGAAACCCCGGCACAGGCGCAGCGCCTTATCCCGATTGATTCTCCCGTAGCCGGTGACGTACAGCACGCCCGGGCGCCCGGGCCCGCGCGCGGCCCCCCGCCTGCCCTTGGGGTTGACGCGAAAGTCGATCGTCATGCCCAGTTCATCACGGAAAAACGCAAGATACCGGGCAATGGTCGGAACGGAAACGCCCAGCTTGGTGGCGATTTGCATGCGATTGTACCGCCCCGCATCAAGCATCAGCAGGATGCGTGCGCATCGAGAAAACGAAATATCCTGGCCCATGCGCTCCGATCCTCTCTTCTATGCCTATAAGTTTTGATTATAACTACAGGGCGCAATTTTGGAGCTGCTTCGGGGCATTTTTTTGTGATTTCTCTGCCCGCAAGCCACACATTCGGAACGCGATATTTTTTGCGCCCCCGGGCAATGGGCGGTTTCGCCGCGGGAGCGCTATCGAGGCAGGAAAGGCGAACCTTAGTTCAGCCCCACCAGTTCCACGTCAAAAATCAGCGTTGCATAGGCAGGAATGACGCCCGGATAGCCCTGGGCACCATAGCCCAGGTTGTACGGAATCGTCAGCTTGCGCTTGCCGCCGACCTTGAGCCCCTGAAGCCCCTGCTCCCAGCCGGCGATCACCATGCCAGCGCCGAGCGGAAACTCAATCGGCTCTCCGCGCTCGTAGCTCGAGTCAAACACGGTTCCGTCCTTGAGGCAGCCGCGGTAATGGACGCGAACCGTGCGGCCGTTGCGCGCCGCCTCTCCCTTGCCCTCGAGAACCTCTTCAATCACGAGCTCTCCGGGAGGCGGAACTTCGGCAATGCCAAGCAGCTCGACTTCAAACATAAGCGTCGCATTGGGCGGAATCACTCTGCCGGCACCGCGCTCCCCATAGGCCAGATGCGGCGGAATGGTGAGCTTGCGCTTGCCGCCGACCTTCATGCCGACGAGTCCCTCGTCCCAGCCGCGGATCACCATGCCGGCGCCGACGTCAAAGGAAAACGGCTCGTTGCGATCCTTGCTCGAATCAAACTTTGTTCCGTCCGTGAGCCAGCCCGTGTAGTGCACCCGCACCTGATCGCCGCGCTTGACCGCCTTGCCTTCACCTGCCTTGAGGTCTTCGATTTTGAGCTTGTCACTCATGTTGCTTCTCCAACTGACGGGACAAAATCCCGGATTCTTCCTGAAGGCAGGCATGATACAGAAGACGGCGGCCGCAACGAATTCCCGTGTGCATCGACGCGCTTTTCCTGCGCCAATCCGGAGAAAAATGCCAAGTGCCAATTGCGAAAACAGGTTACAATGCGCACTCCCGCAGAGGCTCGCTCAGGACCTTGGACTGACCGGTTTGTCCGGAGCAAGAGAGCCGCCGCAGGGGTTCTGCCCGAACAGCTCGTTTACGCACACAGACATCATTCGGGCCAATTTGTTTGACAACAGTCGCCTTGCCTGAACCGGCTCTCTGCTGGCTCCCTTTGCCGCGGGGTTTTCTTCCCCGCGCTCTTGCCGCGGAATGCAGGCATGTAGGCGCGCATTTTGAAAGATTTAATTCGTGACCTCCTCTTTTTCCGCTCTGGGATTGCACCAGAGCGTTTTAGACGCTGTAGCCAAGATGGGCTACACAACTCCGACGCCCGTCCAGATTCAAGCCATTCCCGCCCTGCTGCAGGGCCGGGACATTCTCGCCGCCGCCCAGACGGGCACCGGCAAGACGGCCGCTTTCGGGCTCCCGCTCATCACCCGCATGCTGAACTCGCCGCGCCAGCGCTCGGCCAAGTCCGTTCGCGCCCTGATCCTTGCTCCGACACGCGAGCTCGCGGCGCAAATCGATGAAAACATCCGTGCGTACGCTAGCGACACCAGCCTGAAAAGCACGCTCGTGTTCGGCGGCGTCAACATCAATCCCCAGACTGCGGAACTGCAAAGCGGAACGGATTTCCTGGTCGCCACTCCGGGCCGTCTGCTGGATCATGCGGGGCAGAAGAACGTCGACCTGTCCGGCGTTGAGTTCCTTGTCCTCGATGAGGCGGACAGGATGCTCGACATGGGGTTCATCCACGACATCAAGAAGATCCTCAAGATCGTCCCCGCCGTACGGCAGACGCTGCTCTTTAGCGCAACCTTCAGCGATGAGATCCGAAAACTCGCCTCAGGGCTGCTCACCGATCCGGTGAGCGTGGAAATCGCCCGCAACAAGGAAAGCACGCTGATCGAGCAGCAGGCCTGGTCGATCGCCAAGAAAAGAAAGCGCGAACTGCTGCGCGATCTCATCGTGGACAACAACTGGGATCAGGTTCTTGTCTTTGCCCGCATGAAGCATCAGGCCAACCGCCTGGCCGAGCAGCTCAATTCCGACGGAATCAACGCCGCGGCCATCCACGGGAACAAGAGCCAGAGCGCGAGGACCAAGGCCCTCGCCGGCTTCAAGGACCACTCCATCCGCGTTCTTGTTGCCACCGACATCGCCGCCCGCGGACTGGACATCGAGGGGCTGCCCCACGTCGTGAACTTCGAGCTGCCCAACGTCCCCGAAGACTACGTGCACCGCATCGGCCGCACCGGCCGCGCCGGCGTTCCGGGCCATGCCGTCAGCCTGGTCAGCCCTGATGAGAAAGAGCTACTCACGGCAATCGAGCGGCTGCTCAAGCGCAAAATCCCGCTTGAGGCCGCCTCCGGCTATGAAGGCGAGGTTCCCGAAGACATCGCGCTCGACAACAAAAAGCGCGACGAGGCCCGGGCTGAGGAACTGCGCAAAATGCGGGAGGCCAGGCGCGCCGTCCGCTCCCGCCTGCAGAAGGCGGGCAAGGCGGCTCCGGCCAAACCCGCCGAGACGGAGAGCGTCGCCAAGAGCACGAACCCGGAAGATCGCTTTGAAAAGAAGATTGTCGGCCGCACGAGAAAGGCGCTTCAGTCCCAAGCCGCGCAGGAGGCCAAAAAGACTTCCCCGAGGAAGTCTTCGCAGCCCAGAGTCCGGCGCGACGATGACAACTTCGGCAATCGCATCGACTACAAGCCCGCTGCGTCCCGTTCGCGAATTCGGTCCAAGGCGGGCTCCTGGTCAGGCGAGCCCGTGGATCCCTTCGCTCCAGAGCACCAAGCGATCTTTCTGCCGCAGTCGATGCCGCGCGACGACCATGCATCGCGCCGGGTGCGCTTCACGCGCGAAGACATCGCCGAGCATGCCCGTTCCTTTGACAGCAGGAAAAAGCCGTTCCCCAGACGGACCTCGAACATTATTTCGACCGTCGTCACTCAGGACGGACCAGCTTCCGCCCGCTTTGACCGCTCCAGAAGCGCCAAGCGGTTCGAATCGGTGAGCTCGAACCTGCCTCCGGGCATGAAGCTCAAGTTCCGCCGCCGCTGATGCGGAACAGAGAGGCTGCCGCAGTGCCCCGTTCAGACGCTCCGGCAGCCTTCCGGATGTGGCTACAATGGCAGCACAGTTTTTTCATGCCATGGTTACGATCAATGCCGCGTTTTTCCCTGTTCATCATCGCACTGTCTGCCGCAGTGCTGGCCGGATGTTCGTCCATTGAAGTGGAGCCCGGATCCGAGCCCAGCCAACAGCTCACGGAGACGCCGAGCCGTGCAGTTGCGAGCTGCGTATCAACCAAGCCGCTCTCGGCACAGGATTCGTTCGAGAATCTTGAGTTCAAATGCGAGCAGCTCGACTCAACCTCGACGCTTTCCGAGCTGATCGATGCCGGCTGGCGGCTTGAATCCGTCAATGTCGGCAAGCAGTCCAACCTGAACGGCGTGATTTCCATGCCGATCACCATCACGATTCGAAAGCTGTTCTGATATGGCGTGCAGCACAAGCAAGCAGGTCTGCGCGCGCCTTGCCCGGCTTCGCAAGGAATTCGCCGCGCGCCAGTTTTCTGCATGGATCGCTCCGACGGGAGATCCGCATCTGAGCGAATACCTGCCCGAGCACTGGGCCCTGCGCAAATACCTGAGCGGCTTTACCGGCTCGGCCGGAACGCTCGTTGTCACCGAAACGAAGGCGGCCCTCTGGACCGACAGCCGCTACTGGGAGCAGGCCACCCGGCAGCTCGCCGGCACCGGAATCGAACTGATGCGCGACGGCGAGAGCGCAACCCCGAAGATCGGCGAATGGCTCAGCGTCAGCGTCCCGAAGAACTCCGTTGTCGGCGCCGATCTGCGGACCCTTTCCTCGCGCGTCGCTTACGAAATCGAGCAGATTCTCGCGCGCAGGAACATTTCCCTCTCGCACGACGGCTCGGTCATTGACAAGGTCTGGAAAGAGCGTCCGGCAGCGAGCTTGAATCCGGTGCGCGTCTTCGAATACGGAGGCGCAACGCGCCGCCAGAAGCTCTCCCGGGTGCGCGGCCGCATGCGCCGGGAAGGCGCAAGCGGACTACTCATCTCCACGCTTGACGACATCGCCTGGATGACGAACCTCAGGGGCGACGACATCGCCTGCACGCCCGTGTTCCTCGCCTTCCTGCTCATCACCCGCAAGCAGGCGCTCCTGTTCATCGACTCCCGCAAGATCGGCAAGGAGATTGTGCGCAGCCTTGCGCAGGACGGCATCGAGTGCCGTCCCTACGAGCAGATCTGGACCGAAGCCCTCCCGCTCGTGCCCGAAAACGGCGCGCTCTGGCTTGACGAGCGCCGCACATGCTCCCTGTTTGTCTCTCTGGCGCAAAGCGCCGAATACAGCATCATCGATTCCATTCAGCCCACCATGGAGATGAAGGCGCACAAAGACCGCCGCGAGCTCCGGCTCATCGAGCAGGCCATGGAATACGACGGAGCCGCCCTGTGCGAGTTCTACAGCTGGCTTGAGGGAGCGCTGCGCAGAGGCGGAGCCCTTTCCGAATGGCGCCTGAGCGAAAAGCTGCACGAGTTCCGTGCCCGCTCAAGCCATTTTTTCGAAGAGAGCTTCACAACCATAGTCGCAGTCGATGCAAACGCCGCCGAACCGCACTACACGCCGGAAAAGACCCGGAGCGCCCCGCTCAAGGGTGCCGGCATTCTTCTGATCGACTCCGGTGCCCAGTACGACTGCGGCACGACGGACATCACGCGCACGACCGCCATCGGAGACGTACCCAAGGAGGCTCGGCGCGACTACACCGCAGTGCTTCGCGGCCACATTGCCCTGGCCAGCACGCTTTTCCCCGACGGGGTGTTCTCGGGACAACTTGACACGATTGCCCGCATGCCAGTCTGGCAGATCGGAGAAGACTACGGACACGGCACCGGGCACGGCGTCGGCTTCCACCTTTCGGTGCATGAGGGGCCGGCAAGCATCAGTCCGCGCGCACCGGCCGAGAACAGCTCCCGCGTGCATCCAGGGCTGCTTGTCTCCAATGAGCCGGGACTGTACCGGGCAGGGCTCTGGGGCATTCGCATTGAAAATCTGGTCACCCCAGTAAAGGCCGGTTCGATGCTTGCTGTGCCCGATCGACACCCGCCTGATCGAGCGGGAGATGCTCTCTGAGGCGGAAGTCGCCTGGCTCAATGCCTACCACAGGATGGTGAGAAGCCGTCTCACGCCCCTTGTGTCGCCAGAGGCTGCCGGATGGCTTGAGGAAGCGACCCGCCCCCTGTGAATTTTCCCTGTCTGCAACGGTTACAATTTGAAAGGCTTTTTGCTCCGGATTTACGCTCAGGCGATCCGGAGGTGTGTTCTTTTGTGTGTACTCTGAGCTGTCTTTCCTCTGATAACGGCCCTCTCTCATGCGCTCGCCCTTCATTTTCCGTTGCTGCAGTATGACGCTGGCTTGCCTCTTGGCGATCGGTTCGCTCACAGGCTGTCAGCAGGAGAACAAGAATGCCGCGGCGGCACAAGCTCCGCTCAAGGTTCTCGTCACCCAGGTGCATCCGAGCGACGAGATCATGTGGTCCGAGCAGCTGGGAGAAACCGAAGGGCGCGAGCAGGCGCAGGTGCGCGCTCAAGTCTCGGGAACCCTTGAGAAAATCGTCTACGAGGAAGGCGAAAGGGTCAAAGCCGGCCAGGTGCTCTTTGTGATTGACGACGCCCCTTACAGGGCGGCGCTCAACTCCGCATCCGCAGCGGTCCACCAGCTCAAGGCCGAATACGAGCAGGACCAGCGGGAAGCGGTCCGCCGCAAAGGCCGTCAGCCAGAAGGTCCGCGATGATGCCAGAAGCGAAGCGGCCATCACCAAGGCCAAGCTTGCCATTGCCAGAGCCAATGAAGAGAGCGCGCGCATCAATCTGAACCGCACTCGCGTCAAGGCTCCCTCCGACGGTGTCGCAGGCAGAGCCCTGGTCAACAAGGGCGCCCTTGTGACGGCAGCAAGCACCCTGCTTGCGGAACTCACCCAGCCAGACCAGCTGAGGCTCGTCTTCCATATTTCCGAAGCGGATCTGGACGGCGCGGCAATCACCCCGGACAGCCGGATTCGCGTCTATGACAGGCACCGCAACGAATACCCTGCCAAGCTTGACTACATCGCCAAGAGCATCGACCCGACCACCTCAACGCTCGCGCTGCGGGCCAGCGTTGACGGCAAAGGCGTTCTGCGGCCCGGGCAGTTCCTCCGTGCCCAGCTTGCGCTGCGCACGCTCAAAGGGGTTTTCCGCATTCCCCAAAAGGCGGTTTATCAGAAACCCGACGGCACTTACCAAGTATACATTGAAAAGGACGGACGGGCCGAGCCGGTAGCAGTCAAGGTCGGCTCCTGGAAGGATACGGAATGGATTGTCCTTTCGGGCTTGAAGGACGGCGACAGGGTTTGCATCAACCAGATTCAGCGGCTCAAGCCCGGGCTTGCGCTCGCCCCCACGTTGGCTGACGCTCCTCAAAAGTAATCACTGCCGGAGACAAAGCGCCATGCTCAGCCAATTCTGCATCCGACGTCCCATCTTCGCGACAGTGCTCTCGCTGCTGATTCTGCTTGCCGGCTTCGTTGCGCTTCGCGTTCTCCCCCTTTCCCAGTATCCGAAGATCTCGCCTCCGACCGTCTCGGTCGTCACGCAGTACGAAGGCGCCAATGCCCAGACGATCGCCCGTACCGTCGCAGCCCCGATCGAAGACCAGCTTTCCGGCATTGAAGGCCTCATCTACTACACCACAAGCGTGCGCGCAAACGGCGACGTGCGCATCCAGTGCACCTTTGAAGTCGGCACCGATCCGAACGACGCGGTTCTGGAAATCAACAACCGCGTGCGCACCGCGGAAAGAACGCTGCCGGAAAAGGTGCGCCAGTACGGCGTCACGGTGAGAAAGCGTCCCGAAGAAACCATTCTGATGATCGCGTACACGTCTCCGGACGGCTCGCTCACGCCCACGGAACTGGCCGACTACGTGCTGCTCAATGTGGTTGACTACATCAAGCGCCTGCCCGGCATTGGCGACGTGAATGTTTTCGGCAATACGCAAAGCGCCATGCGCGTCTGGGTCGATCCCCAGAAGATGGGCCAGCTCGGCGTCACCGTGTCCGACGCCGTGAAGGCCATTGAAGACAAGAACGAGCAGCGCGGCGCAGGCCGCATCGGCACCTCCCCCACTGCCGGCAACCAGCAGCTCTTCTACACCACGACGACCCGCGGCCAGCTGCTCACGCCCGAGGAGTTCGGCGGCATTGTCGTGCGCGCCGACGAGACGGGAAAAATCGTGCGCCTGCGGGACTTTGCCCGCACCGAAGTCGGCAAGCGCAGCTATGAGTTCCTCAATGTCTTTGACGACAAGCCCGGCATCACCGTGGGCGTGTATCTGCAGACCGGCGCCAATGCCGTAGCTGCGGCCGAAGCCACCAAAAAGGAGCTTGCCCGCCTTGAGAAGTTCTACCCGAAGGGCGTCGAGCACACCATCACGGACGATACGACGGTCTTCGTGAAGGCATCCCTGAAGGAAATCTACAAGACCCTGGGCGAAGCCGGCGTGCTCGTGCTCCTAGTCGTTTTCCTGTTCCTGCAGAATCTGCGCGCCACGCTGATTCCCATGCTGGCCGTACCGGTTTCCCTTATCGGAACCATGGCGGGCCTGTGGCTCTTTGGCTTCTCCCTGAACACCATGACGCTGTTTGCCATGGTGCTTGCGATCGGCATTGTCGTTGACGACGCCATCGTGGTACTGGAAAACATCGAGCGCCTGATGCGCACCAAGGGCTACTCGCCCTTCAAGGCCGCGCAGGAAGCCATGAAGGAGGTGTCCGGCGCCCTGGTGGCCATCGTGCTTGTTCTGACCGCCGTGTTCATCCCCGTTGCATTCCTTGGCGGCATCGCGGGCGAGCTCTACCGGCAGTTCGCCGTCACGATTGCCGTGTCCGTGGCGCTTTCCGGCTTTGTCGCCCTGACGCTCACGCCCGCGCTTTGCGCCGTCATTCTCAAGGAAAGACCCGAGAAAAAGAATCCCTTCTTCCGGGCCTTTGACAAGGGACTCGCCCGCTTTACGCTCGTGTATCTGCAGCTTGTCAAGGCTGCGCTCAAGCACCGCTTCATCTCGGCCCTCATTCTCCTTGGCACCATCGCCGGCTGCTGGTACATGCTGCAGATCACGCCCGGCAGCTTTGTCCCTGCCGAAGACCAGGGACTGGTGCGCATGGCAACCAGCCTGCCTGAGGGCTCGGCCTTCTCCCGGACGGACGCGGAAACCGACAGGCTCTCAGCGCGCATCAAAAAGGAAATTCCCGGCCTGGACAGCCGCCTTGTGATGAAGGGCTTTGACACGCAGGGCAGCGACATCCGCCCAGGCGTGGCTACGTTCATTCTCAAGCTCAAGCCCTGGGATGAGCGCAAGGAGACCGCCTTTGAGATCCGCCGCATGCTGCAGAAAATCGCAAACGACTCCACCGAGTCGGTTTCCGTTGCCGCCATGCCGCCCTCGATCCGCGGTCTGGGCAGCTCCAACGGCTTTGCCGGCTACATCGAAGCCCATGGCAATGACGATGTCCTCGCTCTGCAGCAGGTGACCGACGATTTCCTCAATGCCCTGCGCAAACGCCCGGAGATCACCGGACTGCGCAAGTTCATCCGGGCCGACGCCCCGATCATCCGCGTCAATCTGGATGAGGAAAAGGCAATGCGCCTCGGAATCAGCAACGATGACGTCTACGACACCCTGATGGCCATTTTTGCGGGCGACTATGTGAACGACTTCACCCGCAACGGCCGCATCTACCGCGTGTATCTGCAGGGGGACGCAAAATACCGCATGACCCCGGAGGACCTGGGCAAGTGCTACGTGCGCGCCCGCAGCGGCCAGATGGTGCCCCTGGGCTCGCTGATCACGACCGAGCGCATCTCCGGAGCCGACACCATCGCGCGCATCAACGGCTACATGGCAAGCCAGTTCATGGGGCAGGCCGCCCAGGGCACAAGCTCGGGCGAAGCCATCCGCCTGGTCGAGGAAATTGCCGAGCAGGTGCTGCCCGAAGGCTATGCAATCACCTGGACGGGACAGGCCTGGCATGAAAAGCGGATCGGCTCTTCCTCGGTCATCTCCTTTGTCTTCGGCCTGGTGATCGTGTTCCTGATTCTGGCCGCGCTCTATGAGCGCTGGTCGCTGCCCGTTGCCGTGGTGATGGCCATTCCCTTCGCGCTGCTCGGGGCCCTCGCATCGCTCTGGATCCGCTCGATGCCGAACGACATCTACTTCCAGATCGGACTGCTGGTCCTCATTGGCCTCACGGCCAAGAACGCCATTCTGATCGTGGAGTTCGCCGCGCAGCGCATGGCCGAGGGCATGGGGCCGTTCGATGCCGCCATCGAGGCCGCCGGCCTGCGTCTTCGCCCCATCCTCATGACTTCGCTCGCGTTCGTTCTGGGCGTGCTGCCGATGGTGTTTGCGACCGGCGCCGGCGCCAACGCGCGCCGCTCCATGGGCACGGGCGTGTGCGGCGGCATGCTCTTTGCCACATTCATTGCGACAATCTTCGTGCCTGTGTTCTTCACCTGGTTTGCCAAGCGCAAGGCGGGCGGCAGAGACCGGACGGAATGACGGAGGTGCATCATGGGCAATTCCTCTGACAAGCGCGCCTTCGGCGGCATTGAGCGGGTCTACGGCCCGGAAGGCTTTGCAAGGCTCCAGGCCACCCACGTGTGCGTCGTGGGACTTGGCGGCGTCGGCAGCTGGTGCGCGGAAGCGCTTGCCAGAAGCGCTATCGGGGAGCTCACGCTGATCGATGGCGACACGGTTGCCGAGAGCAATCTCAACCGGCAGCTTCCGGCCCTCCGATCCACGCTGGGCAAGCCCAAGGCTGCCGTGCTTGCCGAGCGGTTCCGCGAGATCAATCCGCAGGCGCGCATCACGGAGCTTGTTGCCTTCATCAGCAAGGAAAATCCGGGCGCCCTCATCCCGGATGATGCGATCATCGTTGAAGCCATTGACGACATGCAGGCCAAGGCAGCTCTCATTGCCTGGGCAAGCAGAGCGAATCGCACGATTTTCGTTGCGGGCGGCGCAGGCGGAAGAATCGATCCAGGGCGGGTGCGCACCGGCGACATCGCCAGGGCCAAGGGCGACCCCCTGCTCTCAAGGCTGCGCACGACGCTGCGCAAGGAATACGGATTCCCGGCTGGCTCAGCCGATCCCAAGCGCGTGAAGCCCTTCGGCATCACCGCCGCCTTCACGGACGAGCCAATGCGAGGCTGCGCGCCCGGCTGCTCCATTCCCCAGAATGCGGGCTACGGCACGAGCTCGGCCATCACCGCGACGCTCGGCCTGCGGCTTGCCTCGCTAGCAATTAACCGAATCGTGGGCGTGTACGAAGCCGGGTAGCGCGGATGCGGCGCATTGCGCCGCACCGCTTGCATGTCCTACGGAACAAACCTTTCGGCCTCGGGACCGCTCGTGTCGGTCACGATCACCTGATAGCCAAGCCCTTCCAGATAGGGCCTTGCCTTTTCAGTCGCGATGAACCTGCCGCCCTTGCCGAAAATCCTGCCGTCCTTCATAACAGTCTTGCCGTCGACGATCGTCTCGACCGCCTTCTGGCGCTCGTAATCGAAGATCGTGATGTCGGCCACGGCTCCAGCCGAGAGGTGTCCGCGATCGGCAAGCTTCAGGTGCCGGGCCGGGTTGACGGACGTCTTCACCACGAACTCGGGCAGCGTGATCAGCCCGAAGCGAACGAGCGACAGTCCGGTGGAAATCGTCACATTGCGCGGAATGCAGCCGCCGTCCGTACTGATGGCGTCTACGACAAACGCGCCATTGTCGCGCTTGGCGCCGGCAATCACAAAGCGGGAAAGCGCAGGATTCACCGGGAACGATCCGGCCGTCTTCGTGCCCATTGCAAGGAAGTATTCGACGGCCGGCTCGCCCTCGATGAGATCGGAGTGATCGCCAAAGTCCTTCACGACAAAGAGCTTGTGCGCCCGGATGCAGTCGATTTCCCCTTGCTTCGTGGGCGGGAAGCCGTACGTGGCAAGGCAGGTCTGCGTCACATGGTCCGTCACGTCCCCGGCCTCGTTGCACGTGAGCACGGTGCCGTTCATCTGCGAGACGTAGCTCTCGCACCAGATGTTGGGATGCGTCTTGAGCAGTTCGATCGCTTCGAGCGCCTCGTCCAGCACGGGATTCACGCGCCCTCGGCAGTAGGCGTTGATGTGCGCAAGATGCAGCCTGTAGTCGCCGACGACATCGATCACCTCGCGAACGCCCTTGATGTTGGAGCCGGCGGTGTGCGTTCCCGCATGCCAGGCAACGTAGGCCCCGGCTTCATTGCACAGGCGGATGACATCGGCGCAGGTTGCGAGCGGCATCGGCCAGTGCCCGCCCATGATCTTCAGTCCCAGCGCTCCGTGCTTCTGAGCCTGCTCAATCGCTTCAAGGATCTGCTCCTCACTCGGCGTTTCCGTCCCGAAGATCTTCTTGGGCTCAAACCCCGAGAGCATCGCCACATTGATTCCGGGACCGACATCCTTGAGGTTGCCGGCAATCTCGTCAATGGGCCCGGCCATGTCAAGGCACGTCGTCACGCCTGCCAGGGCCGCCATGCGCGTTCCGTATGGCGAGCCGAACATGCTGCCCAGGTGCAGGTGCGAGTCGATGAGGCCGGGCATCAGCGTGAGCCCGGAAGCATCGTCGCACTGCGCCGCATCCCCCGGAAGATCCTTGCCGACCGCGGCAATGCGGCCATCCTTGATGGCAACATCGCCGATGCCGTAATACCCGTTGACGGGGTCGACAACCGTTGCATTTCGAATCAAACGATCAAACACATCCGCCTCCTTGATTTTTCGTCACCAGACGGATCCGAGCATACTCCGGGTGCGCCGGTGAGGCACCGCCCTCCGGGAGAAAATCCTCCATGTCTTGCGCAAAGCGGGACTGGAAAGACCGAGCGGGAATCCCTCTTTGCCGATCGCCGCTTTTTTGTGCAGCGCCTAACCATCACAACTCGTTTTTGTCCTAAAATGGAGCGGTTAAGGGATAGGTCATTTATCCTGCATGCAACCTAAGGAAGTTACCGTATGTACAAACGTCTTCTGGTTCCCACCGATGGCTCCGAGCTTGCAACCGAGGCCGTGCGCGGCGCTGTGCGCTTTGCCAAGCCCATCGGCGCAAGTGTTGTGCTGATCACCGTCATGGAGCCCTACAGCTACACGTCCTTGTCCGAGTATCGCCCGGAATCCATCGAAGACTATGACGAGCGCATGCGGGAGACCGCCGAGGAGAACCTGCAGGCTGCAAAGAAGCTCTTTGACGAAGCCGGCATCGCCGCCGAGACCATGGCCGTGAAGTCCTTCTCTCCCGCGGAAGCCATCATCAACGCAACCCAGGACAAGAACTGCGACTGCGTGTTCATGGCCAGCCACGGCCGCAAGGGGCTTGCCGCCGTGCTTCTGGGCAGCGAAACGCAAAAGGTGCTGACGCACTCGCGCGTTCCCGTGATGGTCTACCGCTAAAGCCATCGTCCCAGCCGCTTTTCATTCATTCCGAGCAGGGAACCTGATGCGTCAGGCTCCCCGCTCTTTTTAGATTCATCTTTTTGGAGATTTTCCCGTGGCCGATCTTGACCAGATGCAGACCGAAATGGATGCGAACAACCTGTACACCGAAGAAATCGTGACCGATCGGAAGATCGGCACCATCCGGGTTCTGACGCCCATTACGGCCACCGGCGCCCGCGACGCCGAGCGCCCTCTGATTTTCACCGGCGAAGTGCAGATCATGACCCAGATGGGGCCGCTGCCGATCGCCTTTGAAATCCCCGGAGAAACCGTTGCCGAAGCCGTTGCAAACTACGGGCAGGCCGCACGGGACGGCGTCAAGAAGACGTTCGAGCGGATGGAAGAGATGCGCCGCGAAGCCGCCAACAAGATCGTCACTCCGGGCGACAAGGGCTTTTCGATGCCTCCCACGGGCGGCCGCATCCAGATGCCCTAACTGAAGCGACAAAACAAAGGAAGTACCCATGGGAAAAGCCTTCACTCGTGCCGACCTGCCGAACCTGCAGTCCAAGCTGCTGCGCGACGGGCATGTGTTCAACGCCGTGGTCAGTCTGGTCGTCGGACCGGACGGCCGCCGCTGGACAGTGAAGGACTTTTCCTCCCGCCCCTGGTACGTGCGGCTTGTGGCCCGGCTCCTGCTCTCGCACGAACTGACCATTCTCTCGCGCCTCAAGGGCATTGACGGGGTTGCCGAAGAATCCTTTCGCATCGACGGAAATTCCCTTGCCATCCTCTTTCAGGAGGGTGAGGTCCTGGCGAACATCCAGCCCGAGCGCGTGACCGCGCAATACCTGCTCAAGCTCGAGGAGCTCACAAGGGAAATTCACCGTGCGGGCGTCGTGCATCTTGACATGCGCACCTACTCGAATATTCTGATTCGTCCGGACGATACCCCTGCAGTCATTGACTTTCAGGCGGCACAGACCACCTGGTGGATGCCGTCGTTCCTGCGCAAAAAGCTCGAGGACATCGACATGTCGGGCGCATACAAGAAATGGGAGAGATTCCAGCCCGGCCTCATGGGAGAGGAGCGCAAGAGGGAGCTCGTCCGAATCAACAAGTTGCGCGATCTCTGGGTGATCCGCGGATACTTTGGCGCGCACGTGAAAAAAGAGAAACGCTAGAAGCGCGTTTTTCCTTCCAGCCCGAACCGGGCACCGATGACAAAAAACCGACGAGGCTCATCACCCAGTCGGTTTTTTGCTTGATCGATCAAAGGAATGTTCGAATTAACGAAGCTTCGTTTCCTTGAACAAGACGTGCTTGCGAGCAACCGGATCGAACATGTTGCGCTCGAGCTTGCCCGTGGACGTCTTCTTGTTCTTCGTCGTGGTGACGAAGTAGCCGGTGCCGGCCGTAGATTCCATCTTGATCTTTTCGCGAGGTCCCTTTGCCATGGTTCAATCTCCTATTAGATTTCGCCGCGGGCGCGGAGATCCGCGAGAACCGCATCGATACCAACCTTATCGACAGTGCGAAGACCAGCCGTCGTCAAACGCAGGCGGACCCAACGGTTTTCACTTTCAACCCAAAAGCGGCGGTACTGCAGATTCGGCATGAAACGACGCTTGGTCTTGTTGTTCGCGTGCGAGACTTGATGGCCGACCATCGGCGCCTTGCCGGTGACTTGACACACTCGTGCCATCGCTAACTCCCGTAAAAATAAAGTTAAAAACGCTTCACGCCTCGCCTACTGAAGGCGTGAGCGCGAAATTCAG
Source organism: uncultured Sutterella sp. (assembly GCA_900315045.1). Taxonomy (GTDB): domain Bacteria; phylum Pseudomonadota; class Gammaproteobacteria; order Burkholderiales; family Burkholderiaceae_F; genus Duodenibacillus. Next base: position 34,040 of record OMXR01000004.1, read on the forward strand.
AAAGACGGCGATTATACGACAAAAAGAAACCTCTGCCAAGTCCATCAGCAAAAGTTCCTCTGTCCGCGGAAAAATCTGAGCATCAGCAGACCGTCCGCTTTTTCGCGGAGCGGCATTCTACACGGATTTGCGCGGCTGGCAACCCCCGCGAGCCCCGAAAGGTGGACGCAGTCTAAAATACGGGACTCATTGATTTTTCATCCGAACAATTCTCATCCCATGCAGGTCATCCTAGCCCAGCCGCGCGGCTTTTGCGCCGGCGTCACGCGCGCGATCGCCATCGTCGAACGGGCGCTCGCCGTGCACGGCGCCCCCATCTTCGTGCGCCACGAAATCGTGCATAACAAGACCGTGGTTTCCGATCTGAAGCGGCGCGGAGCCGTCTTCATTGAAAAGCTTGAGGACGTGCCCGACGGTGCCACGCTCGTGTTCTCCGCCCACGGCATCCCGAGAAGCGAAGAGCTGCGCGCAAGAAGCAGAAACCTGACGATTTACGACGCCACCTGCCCGCTCGTGAAGAAAGTCCACCGCGAAGTCGTGCGCATGCATCAGCAGGGCAAATCCATCATCATGATCGGCCACACCGGACACCCCGAGGTTGAAGGCACGATGGGACAGATCGACGGAGGCATCCAGATCGTGCAGAACGTGAGCGACGTCATGGCGCTTGACGACATTCCGGGGCCCGACTGCGCCTACGTTTCCCAGACCACGGTCTCGGTGGACGACGCCAAGGAGGTGATCGATGCGCTCCGGAGCAAATTCCCCGGGATCATCGAACCCAAAAAGAGCGACGTGTGCTACGCCACGCAGAACCGCCAGGATGCCGTGAAGAACCTTGCCCGAAATGTCGATCTCATCCTCGTGATCGGCTCCGTGACAAGTTCCAACACCAATCGTCTGCGCGAAGTGAGCGAGCGCCAGGGCGTGCACGCAAGGCTGATCGACTCGGCAGAGAACATCGATCCCGGGTGGCTTGAGGGCATCGAGTCGGTCGGCATCACGGCCGGAGCCTCGGCCCCAGAAACGCTTGTCGACGGCGTCGTGCGCTATCTGAAGGCGCATTTTGACGTCACCCGCGTGAGCGAACTCGGAGAAAAGGAAAACCGCGTGGCCTTCCCGATGCCCAAGGGACTCTGGGACAGCGACATCAAGAACTGATTTTTATGAGCAAGACAGCAAAACACGAAAGCGCAACGCCGGCAACCGAATGGCTCAAGCGCAACAAGGTGCCCTTCGGAGAGCATTCCTACGAATATGTCGAGCATGGCGGCACGAGCGTCTCAAGCGCAGCTCTCGGCGTTGACCACCACAGCATGATCAAGACGCTCATCATGGAGGACGAAAACAAAAAGCCCCTCGTGATCCTGATGCACGGCGACCGTGAGGTCTCCACGAAAAACCTCGCAAGGCAATGCGGCAGGAAGTCGATTGCCCCCTGCAAACCAGAGCAGGCCCAGCGCAATTCTGGCTACCAGGTGGGCGGCACGAGCCCCTTCGGCACGCGCAAGGCCATGCCGGTCTTTGTCGAGTCGACCATTCTGGACATCCCGACGATCTACATCAACGGCGGACGCCGCGGATACATCGTTTCCATCCCGAGCCGCGTGCTTGTCGACGTCCTCAAAGCAACCCCCGTGCGGGTCGCCATTGACGGCGCAACGCGCCATCAGCCCTAAGGAGCACACGTATGGGATCGCCCTTTGAACTGCTGGTCGGCCTCAGATACACCCGGGCCGGCCGCCGCGGCCGCCGCAAGGACGGCTTCATGAGCTTCATCTCGGCAATTTCCGTTGCCTCGATCGCCGTGGGCGTCATGGCGCTCATCATCGTTCTCTCGGTCATGAACGGGTTCCAGAAGGAAGTGCGCGACCGCATGCTCTCGATCCTCCCCCATGTGGAGATCGTCAGCCTGCGTGGCCCGATCACCGACTGGGCGTCCGTTGCCGGAGACCTCAGAAAGAACGCACAGGTGAAAGCATGCGCTCCGTACGTCGCCGGCCAGGCGCTCGTGAGCTCTGGCGGCTCCGTGCGCGGCGCCATGCTCCGCGGCATTTCCCCGGAATTTGAACCCGCGGTGAGCGACATAGCGGCAACCATGCCGCGGAACGCGCTCCAGAGCCTGCAGCCCGGATCGTTCTCCATCATCATCGGACGCGACCTCGCACGGCTTCTGCGCGTACGCGTGGGCGAGAAAATCGCCGTGATCGTCCCCACGGGCAACGTCACGCCGGCCGGCTTCATCCCCAGAATGAAGCAGATGACCGTGACGGCCATTTTCTCCTCCGGGCACTACGAATACGACAGCACGATGGCGCTCACAAGCGTTGAGGACGCCGCGGCGCTCTACCGCACGGGCGGCCCGACCGGAATCCGCGTGCGCATCGCGGACATGCAGCAGGCCCGCGCCGTCTCCGATCAGCTCGCCCGCGGTCTGCCGCCCGGCTGGTATGCAACGGACTGGACCGAGCAGAACAAGACCTGGTTCGCGGCCGTCCAGGTTGAAAAGCGCATGATGGCAATCATCCTCTTTCTCATCGTGCTCGTCGGCGCGTTCGGCCTGGTTTCCACGCTCGTCATGACGGTCACGGAAAAGCGCTCCGACATCGCCATCCTGCGGACGCTGGGCGCCACCCCCCGCTCCATCATGGCGATTTTCATGATCCAGGGCGGCATTGTGGGGCTGGTGGGCGTTGCGATCGGCGTCGCCCTGGGGCTTGCCATCGCCTGCAACCTCTCGGTCATCGTGCCCGCCATCGAGTCGGTCCTCGGCGTGCAGTTCCTGCCTCGGGAAATCTATTTCATCAGCCAGATGCCAAGCGACCCGAGGGCCTCGGACATCATCCCGATCGCCCTGTTCTCGCTTGTCATGAGTCTGCTTGCGACCATCTATCCATCCTGGCGAGCGGCCAAGATCAACCCGGCGGAGGCGCTTCGCTATGAGTAGAACCATTCTTGTCAAGGGCCTCAGCAAGGCCTACAGCGACATCGGCGGACGCAAGGTGCCCGTGCTTGAGAATCTTGACCTGGAAGTGTTGCAGGGCGAGATCGTTGCCATTGTCGGCGCCTCGGGCTCGGGCAAGAGCACGCTGCTGCATGCCATCGGCGGCCTGGACAGCTTTGACGCAGGCCGCGTGGAAATTGCCGGGCAATCCATCGCGGGGCTCTCGGAAAACGCCCTGGCGGCCATGCGCAACCGGAACCTTGGCTTTGTCTATCAGTTCCACCACCTGCTGCCCGAGTTCACTGCGCTTGAAAACGTCGCCATGCCGCTCATCATCCGCCGGGAGCCGCTCGAGCAGGCGCATGCCGCCGCCCGGGCCGCGCTTGAGAGCGTGGGACTTGCGCAGCGGGCCGAGCACCTGCCCGGTCAGCTCTCCGGCGGCGAGCGCCAGCGCGTTGCAATCGCCAGGGCCATCGTGACCAATCCCAAGTGCGTGCTCGCCGACGAACCGACAGGCAACCTGGATGCCCAAACGGCCATGTCCGTGTTTTCCGTGTTCATCGACCTCGCACGCAGCCACGGCACCGCAATCATCATCGTCACCCACGACCTGTCGATCGCCGCGCAATGCGACCGTGTGCTCAAGCTTGAGAACGGGGGCATCCGCCCGTGCTGATCGACACGCACTGCCACGCAGACTGCAGCGCCTTTGATGCAGACCGCTCCGAGATGATTGATGAGGCCCGCGCCGCGGGCGTAGCGGGTGCGCTCGTGTGCGCGGGAGAAGTCTCATCCCTCGGCAAAACGGCGCGGATCGCCCGTGCATGCCGTCTCAGCTACGCGCTCGGCATGCATCCCATGTACCTGCCCGCGCCGGAAGATGCCGATCGGGCGCTCTCCGAGCACCGCGCCGCCTGCGAACAGGCGCTTTCCGATCCCTGCTTTGCTGCCGTCGGAGAAATCGGACTGGACGGGTTTGTTGCCGGGCTTGACATGGGCTACCAGGAGCGGCTCTTTGCTGCGCAGCTCAAGACGGCCCGGAATCTTGCCCTTCCCGTCTCCGTGCACGCGCGCCACGCTGTCGACAAGACCGCCATGTGGCTTGCGAGAATTCCCCCTAGCGGCGGTGTTGTCCATGCGTTCAACGGCTCCATCGAGCAGGCCCGGAAAATTCTCTCGCTCGGGCTGAAGCTTGGGTTTGGCGGCGCACTCGCCTACCGCGGTTCGCAGCGGATCCGCCGTATTTTCTGCGCCCTTCCGGCCGATGCCTTCGTTCTGGAAACGGATGCGCCCGACATGCCCGGACCCGATCGGCGCTCGAGCACCGATCCCCGCACGCATATCGGCGACATCCTCGGCTACGCGCGGATCGCCGCGGAGCTGCGCGCCTGCAGCATTGAAGACATCTGCAGGCAAAGTACCGAAAACGCCCTGCAGGCCTTCCCCAGAATGGCACAGAGCCTGGAGCCCGCGCCATGAAAGATGCCGCCCGCCGCTTTCTGGTTTTTCTCCTCGCTGCGCTTTCGGCAATCTCCGCCGCAGCGCAGGAGATTGCCGATGCGCAAATTCCGCAGCTTCGCGTCGGGATCGTGGCCTTTCTGCGCCCCTCGCCCAACGAGCCGATCATTGAACCGACCGTCAAGCTCCTCCAGAAGCTCTTTCCGCTCACCAGGGTCAGCACTTCGGTCATGACCATGCAGGAGCTCTCGCGCGCCATTCAGAACCGCTCGGTCGACATCTTCATCGCAAGCGCCGGCTTTTACCGGCAGGAATCCGTCAACGGCGCCTCGGCGATCGCCGCCGTCGCCCATGTCACGCATCCGAACCCGAACAGCTCCGAAGGCTCGGCTTTCGTCGTGCGCCGCGACCTGCCCGTCTCGAGCATCGAGGAGCTCAAGGGGCTGCGCCTGATGGCCGCCACGCCCGACGGCTTCACTGCAATGCGCGTGGCGCAGGGCGAACTGCTTGAGCGTGGGTACGATCCGCTGACATTCTTTGGCTCCACGCAGTACTCCGGCCCCGGAGAGAAAATCGCCGAAATCGTCAAGTCTCTCAAGGGCGGAACGGTCGATGTCGGCATTTTCAGAACCTGCTGGATCGAGGACTGGATGAGAGCGCATCCGCAGGACAAGTACGAATTTCGCGTGATTGAGCCCAAAACGACGATCGGCGCCTGTCAGAGCTCCACTGCGCTCTACCCCTCATGGGTGATCGCCGCAACGCCGCATCTGCCGCCAACCGTTTCCCGGACCATTGCCAAGGCCATTCTGGACATGCCGGCCACCGATTCCGGCCACTTCTGGAGCCTGATCACGGACTTCAGCAGCATCGACAACCTATTCCGAAAGCTCAGAATCGGTCCGTACCAGTATCTGCGCGAATGGTCCGCAAGGCGCATCTGGGAGAGTTACGGCACGGTCATCATCACCGCCTTCCTGGCATTTCTGGCGCTTCTTGCACACGCCGTGCGCACGAGCCAGCTGGTGAAGAAGCGCACCTCGGCCCTGCGCGATTCCCTTGCGCGCGAAAAGGCGCTCAAGCGCGCCGCCATGCAGGCCGCGGACCGCATCGAGCGGCTGCAGCGCAGCGGCATCATCGGTCAGATCTCCTCAATGATCGCGCACGAACTGCGCCAGCCCCTTGCCACGCTCAGCCTCTACACGAAGGGCCTGCGCCGCATGGTGCGCCCCGGACTCGATCCGCAGTCCGTCCTCGGCATTCTCGATCAGATCGACAATCAGACCGAGCGCATCAACAGCATCGTGGAAAACGTGCGCTCCTACGCCAAAAGCAAGACTGCCGGCCGCAGCCCCGCGGACCTGCGAGAGATCTGCCGCGCAGCCATCCGCTCCTGGCAGGAAACCGGCCGCTACCAGAATGTCTCCGTGCACTTCAGCGCACCGGAATCGATCCGGCTGACCGTCAATTCCCTTGAGTGGGAGCTTGTCGTTCTGAACCTCATCAAAAACGCAGCCGAAGCACAAAAGAACATGGATCGCGGCCTGGTGTCCGTCCATCTTGCGAGGCGCTCGGACAACCGCGCCGAACTCGTTGTTTCGGACAATGGTCCCGAAGTGGGCGAGCAGGTGCTCGAAGCGCTTTCCAAGCCCCTTGCAAGCACCAAGGCGGAGGGCCTGGGGCTCGGCATATCTATTGTCCGGAGCATTCTGGAAGCGCACGGGGCAAGGCTAGAATTCAGCCGGAACACGCCTTCGGGCCTTTGTGCAACGGTCAGCATTCCGCTGCCCTGATCATTTCTGCTTTTGGTTATGAACGCGCTCAAAGACATGCAAGACAAAGCGATTGTCCGCATTGTTGACGATGACTCGGACCTGTCCTCCGCGCTCAAGTTTTTCATCGAGCTCGACGGCTGGCACACGGCCGTGTACAACGATGCCCGGTCGTTCCTCGCCGCGGACCTCCCCTCGGTTCCCGGCTGCCTCGTTCTGGATGTCCGCATGCCCGGACTCTCGGGGCTGGAGTGCCAGACGCTGCTCGCCGAGCACGGAATCGATCTTCCCATCATCTTCATCACCGGGCACGGGGACGTGGACATGGCCGTGCAGGCCATGCTGGGAGGCGCAATCGACTTTCTGCAAAAGCCGGTTGATGAAAACCGGCTCCTTGCAGACATCCGCAAGGGCGTTCGGCTTTCCTGCGAACGGCTTTTCGGGACGGTCTCCGACGAGCAGGCCGCCGACCGGTTTTCCGCCCTGACCGAGCGCGAGCAGGAAATTGTCCGTCTTGTGGCGCAGGGGCTATCCACGCGCGCGATTGCCGAGCGTCTCGGCATCGCCATGAAAACAGCCGAGGCGCATCGCTCGAGCGGCCTCAAAAAACTCGGCACGCACGACCCGAAAACAATCAGCCAGTTGCTCAGTCAGCTAAAGGGCGCTTCATGAACCGCTCGGGGCGGTTTCTTTGGTGCTAAATTCGCTCCAAGCCTGTGAGGGCACGAGACAAGGAGATTCAGATGCAACTTAACCGCATGAGCAAGATCGCCATTGGGGTTGCCGCCGCCTGCGCACTGTATTCGGCAGGAGGATTCTGGGGCGTGCCCGCTCTCATGAAATGGGCTGCCGAAGGTCCGGCTACGGAGGCACTCGGCCGCAAGGTCTCCATTGAAAAGGCCGAGTTCAACCCCTGGACGCTAGAAGCCACCGTCCACAACATCGCCATGGCGGACCAGGCGGGGGCCAATCCGGCTCTGTCCATCGGCCGCGTCTATGTCAACACGGCCTTTCTTGAATCCATCAAGCGCTTCGGCGTTGTCCTTCAGGAGCTCTCGGTCGATGCATTCAACGGATCGATCCTGATCAACGAGAAGGGCGGCACGAGCTTTGACGATGTCATCGCAAGGCTCTCCGCCCCGGACGCGGAAACGCCGCAGCCGCAAACCGCAGAGAAAAAGGACGCTGAGAAAAAGGAAAAGCCCTTCCCGTTCTGCATCAACAACATCGAGCTCGCCAATTCCGGATTCCACATCTCCGCCCCTTCCATGGGCGTCAACGAGAAAATCACCGACCTTGAGCTTGCCATCCCCTTCCTCGGAACGATCGGCGCAGATGTCGAAAGGTATGTCACGCCCAAGCTCTCGTTCAAGGACAACGGCGCGCCCTTTGCCGCCGAGGGGCAGACGCTGCCCTTCCAGGACAGCATCGCCACGAAGCTTCATGCGGACATCAAGGGCTACAGCTTTGCGCATCTGGCGGGCCTGGCTCCCGCCTCTGCCGGCCTCAAGATCAACTCGGGTACGCTTTCGCTCTCGGCTGACCTGATCTTTGCGCTTGCCACGCAAGAGAAGCCCGCGACCATTCTTCTGAAGGCCAAGGCGAGCTCGGACGGCGTTGATGTGCACATGAAGGGAGCGCAGGCCGAGAGCAGCAAGTTCACCTTTGCCAAGCTTGCCGTGGATCTGGATGAACTCGACCTGATCAAGCAAAGCGCAACGCTCGGCAGCGTCAAGCTTTCATCCCCTGCCGTCTCGCTCCCCGACAACGGCGTTTCATCCAAAGCCAGCGAGCTCGCAATCGGCGGCATCCATCTTGCTTGGAAGGACAAGGGCGCGCTCACGCTCACCAACGAATCGCTCAAACTGCTTGGGGCGAGCGCAAAGCTCGCAGGCGACCTCCCGCTTGAGGCCTCCGTCGGTTCGCTCTCGGTCAGCAAGGGCCGCGTCGCCGTCAAGGACACCATTTCGGTTGCGCTGAAGTCTGCCGATGTCGGCAATGCCTCCGTAAGCCTGCCAGTGAATGCCGCCACGGTTACGGTACTCACCGACAAGGCGAACGCCTCGGGCATCGAATGGGCTGACGGCGCCTCTGGCTACACGCGCCTTGCCTCGAGCCTGGCCGAGAAAATCGCCTTTGAAATCGCCGGCCAGAAGAGCCAGTTCGGAGCCATTGACAGCGTCTCGGTCTCCAAGCTGAACGCCCCGGCACAGGGAACGATTTCGCTCGAGTCGGTCAAGATCGAGAAGCCGCGCTACCGCGTGAGCAAGCTCGCCGATGGCACCCTTGACATCGATCCGCTGCTCGGCAAGCGGGAATCGGCCGAGAAGGCCCAGCAGGTGCGCGAACAGGTCCAGGCGAAGGTTCAGAAGGTTGAGCAAAAGACCGGACGCGACACCGAGCGTCCCATCCGCGTGGGCGAAATCGCCGTCAACAACGGTTTCCTGGGATTTACCGACAGATCCGTCAATCCGCCGGGCGAAATCCGCTGCGGCGACGTCAAGGTCTCCATCAAGCCTCTTGCCATCGGCGGCGAAGACACGCCGGCAACGGTGCAGACCTCGGCTCTCATCAACGGCGTGTCCAAGATCAAGCTCACGGGCCAGGGCTCGCCGCTTGCCGACAAGGGCAAGCTCACGGCCAAGGGTTCTCTGACGTCGGTGTCAATGCCGTTCTTCAGCCCCTACACGCTGCACTACACCTCGTACCCCATCAAGCGCGGCAACCTGACGGTCAATGCCGATGTGACCATCACGGACAAGAGCAAGCTCAAGGTTGACAACCACATCACGATCGAGCGTCTCGAGTGGGGCGACTACAGTCCCAACGCAACGAGCTCTGCGCTGCCCGTGACGCTGGCTTCCGCACTGCTCACGGACAGCAAGGGCAATGTGGACTTCGGCCTGCCCATCTCGGGCGACCTTGCCGACCCGACCTTCTCAATCGGGGAAGTCGTGCTGATCGCGCTGAAGAATCTGATCCTGAAGGTTGTCGCTTCGCCGGTGAATCTGCTCACATCGCTTGCGACTTTCGGCCTCGGGAACGGCGCGACAAACTCCGTGATGATCCCGTATGTCGCGGGACTCGCGCAGATGGGAGAGGAACAAAAGCAGATCGCCCGGCCGATTGTCGAAGCCCTCAAGAAGAACCCCAAGAGCAAGCTTGAGATCATTCCGGTCGTAGCGCTCAAGGGCGAAGACCTCGAAGTGCACCGCCGCACATACGAAGGCATGCTCAAGATCGCCATGTCGACTCTGCCCGCCGGCCAGCGCACGCGTGACGCAGCCGTGAGCAAGGTCTTCAAGATGATCCTGCCCAAAGAAAACCAGTCCCTGTCCACCCAGCAAAAGGAGCAGAAGCTCTACGGGGCGGTCAAGCCCGACCTGAACAGCGTCGTCAACATGGCCAACGCCCGCGCAAAGATCTTCTCTCGCATGCTCGTGGAAAACGGCATCGACGAGAGCCGGATCTTCATTGCCCATCATGAAGTCGACGAGAAGGGAACCTCGGGCGGAATCAAGATCGCCATTCTGAAATAGTCAGTAACGGCCTGACCGGGGCGCGTCACCACGGCCACACCCAACGCGCTCCGGGATGCCCATCTCGGAGCGCATTTCTTGTTCCGGGCATCGTCTTTTGCATAATATCAGTCGCTTTTTGCACATTCGCACATTCATTTTGCGCAAACACAGATTCCGGTCTGTCCCTTCGGCGTACGATTCCCTTATTTCAACAACCTCTTCAGGCCAAAAACCGTGGAATGGCTTTCAACACTGCTCACTGATCCGAATGCGATCAGCCACATCATTTTTGTTTACGCCCTGCTCGTCTCGGTCGGCATGGCGCTCGGGCACGTCAAGGTCTTCGGCATTTCGCTGGGCGTCACGTTCGTGCTCTTCGTGGCGCTCGCCGCCGGCTACCTCGGGCTGTCCGTCAATGCCTCCGTGCTGAACTTCGTACGGGACTTCGGACTGATCCTGTTCGTGTTCTTCATCGGACTGCAGGTGGGGCCGAGCTTTTTCAGCGCCTTCAAAAGCTCAGGCATCACGCTCAATCTGCTTGCGGTTCTGGCAATTGTCCTGAGCATCGTCGTGACGATCATCCTCTGGGTGCTCTTTTCGCAAGACATCCATCTGGCGCAGATGCTTGGCGTGCACTTCGGCGCAGTGACGAACACGCCGGGTCTGGGCGCCACGCAGGAAGCGCTCGACATGCTCAGCTACACGGGAGAGAACATTGCCGTCGCCTACGCCTGCGCCTACCCGCTCGGCGTGCTGGGCATCATCGGTTCGGTGATCGCGCTGCGGCTGTTCTTCGGCATCGATCTGAAGGAAGAGGACAAGCACTGGGAGCAGCAGGAAAAGAGCCAGAACGATGCGCCGATCTTCTTCCACGTGCAGATCACGAATGAGGCGCTCGAAGGCCGGACCATCCGTCAGGTGCGCGATTTCATCGGCCGCCAGTTCATCTGCTCGCGCGTGCTGCATGACAAGGAGATCTACAGCCCGTCCCCTGACTCGCAGCTGCATCTGGGCGACACGGTGCGGATCGTGAGCGCCAAGGAGCACAAGCTGCCCATCACGGCGTTTTTCGGGCATGAGGCGACGGATGTGGATCTCGCAACGGAGCACTCGCCCGTCACGCTGCGCATCGTGCGCGTCACAAAGCTCTCAGTCAACGGCATCAAGGTGGGTGACCTGCACCTGTCCTCCTACGACGGCGTAAACATCACCCGCATCATCCGTGCAGGCATCACGCTGTTTCCGGCCCAGGACACGCATCTGCAGCTCGGCGACGTCGTGTACTGCGTGGGACCGGAACGTGCCCTCGTGCGCCTTGCCGGGCGTCTGGGCGACCAGGCTCAAAAGCTGGAAAAGCCAAACATCGCCGCGCTGTTCTTCGGCGTGTGTGCGGGCATCATCTTCGGCTGCATGCCGATTGCGATCCCCGGCATGCCCGTCCCGGTCAAGCTCGGACTTGCGGGCGGCCCCCTCATCATCGCCATTTTGCTCGGAAGGTTCGGGCCGAGCATGCATCTGGTCACCTACACGACAACCTCTGCCAACCTGATGCTTCGGGAAATCGGCATCGCGCTCTTCATGGCTAGCGTGGGACTTGCCGCAGGACCGAGCTTCGTGAAGGCCATTACGGGCGGCCCCGGCCCCATGTACGCGGCGCTCGGCTTTTGCATCACGGTGATCCCGGTACTGATCACTGGGATTGTCGGAAGGAAATACTTTGGCCTGAACTATCACACGCTGGTCGGCACGATTGCGGGCGCAACGACCAATCCGCCGACGCTGGCCTATGCGGGCACGCTCTCGGACAAGAATCCGGCCGTGATCGCCTATTCGACGGTCTATCCCCTGTCGATGTTCCTGCGCATTCTCACCGGGCAGCTCGTTCTGGTGGCGCTCTGGTCGTTCGTGTAGCCTAAGGCATCAGTCCAGCAGAAAGGGGGAGGTCAAAAAAAAAGGCTTCCCCTTTTTTCTGGATGCAGAGCGGTTCAGACGATGGAATCTGGCGAAAAAGTCCCCATGCCGAACGCGATAAAGAAAAAATCCGAGACGGCATCAAACCATCCCGGACTTGAATCTGGTGGAGATGAGGGGGATCGAACCCCTGACCTCTGCATTGCGAACGCAGCGCTCTCCCAGCTGAGCTACACCCCCGAATTTTTGTCTCGAACTGTGTCGAGGTCGGTAATTTTGCATAAACACACGGGAAAAATCAAGGGTATCGTGAAGATCTGCCCGTCCAAGTGTCTGGCATGGTGCGCTGCCCATGGGCGAGCACACTCTGGCGTTTGTTAAGATATTTGAGTTGTGCGCTGAATTTCTTCATGATGCGCCAATTTCGAAACACCACTTCAACTGTGAGGATTTTTTCATGGAAAACCGCGTAGTTGTGGCAGTCATCGGCCTGGATCAGCCCGGCGTTGTTGCCTGCGTTTCACAAGTTTTCACCAAGCTTGGCTGCAATATCGAGGAAATGACGCAAACCGCCCTGCAGCAGCAGTTCGCCGGCATCTACATCGTGGACAAGCCGAGCGAGCTGTCCAATGACGCGCTGCAGGCCGAGCTCACCGCGGCCACCTCCGCCAAGCATCTGCGCCTCACCGTCGTAGCTCGCGATTATGAACAGCCCAAGAGCGGTGAGAGTGAACCTGCCGAGCCCTTCGTGATCAGCGTTTACGGCCAGGATCGCAATGACATCGTCGGCACCTTCTCTCGCATTTTCGGCGCCCAGGGCATCAATATCGATTCGCTGCGCGCCTTTTCGCTCGGCAAGGACGAGTCAATGCAAGTCTTTGAGGTCAGCATCCCCGAGAGCATCGACACCCGCTCCCTGCACAAGGTGCTGCTTGAGCGCGCCAAGGGCATGCAGCTGCATCTGACGATGCAGCACCGGGCCATTTTCGAAGCCGTGCACCGCGTTGCCATCGACCAGTAACCAATTTCTCGCAAAAGGAATCCCAACATGCTGACAGACCGCGAGGTACTCTCCACAATCAACATGCTGCGCAGCGAACATCTCGATGTGCGCACAGTAACCCTCGGCATCAACCTCTTTGACTGCGCCAGCCACGACTTTGATGTATTTGAAATCAAGGTCCGCAGCAAGATCCAGAAATACGCCCGCAGGCTTGTCGAGACCTGCAACGCCGTCGGCGACCGCTACGGCATCCCCGTTGTCAACAAGCGCATCTCCGTGAGCCCCATCGGCACGGTGGGCGCAAGCTTCACGCGCGAGCAGATGGTTCGTGCCTGTCAGATCCTCGACGAATCGGCCAAGGAGGTCGGAGTCGACTTCATCGGCGGCTTCGGCGCCCTTGTGGAAAAGGGCATCACGCCGGGCGAGCGCAACCTCATCGACGCGCTTCCCGAGGCGCTTGCCACAACGGATCGCGTCTGCTCCTCGATCAATGTCGGCTCCACGAAGACAGGCATCAACATGGATGCCGTCAGCCTCATGGGCGAGCGCATCAAGGACTGCGCCGCTGCCACTGCAGAGCGCGATGGCATCGGCTGCGCAAAACTCGTGGTGTTCTGCAACATCCCGCAGGACGTCCCCTTCATGGCGGGCGCGTATCTCGGCGTGGGCGAGCCCGATGTCGTGATCGATGTGGGCGTTTCAGGACCCGGCGTCGTCAACAAGGCTCTGCAGCGCGCCATCGCCAACAACCACCGCAAGCTCACGCTGTCGGAAATCTCCGAGGTCATCAAGCACACGGCATACAAGGTCACGCGCGTGGGCGAACTGATCGGCCGGGATGTCGCAAGGCGCATGGATCTTCCCTTTGGCGTGGCGGACCTCTCGCTCGCGCCCACTCCCGCGGTCGGCGACTCGGTGGGCGAGATTTTCCAGACGCTCGGTCTTTCCTCGATCGGCGCTCCCGGCTCCACCGCCATTCTGGCAATGCTCAACGACGCGGTGAAAAAGGGCGGCGTGTTCGCCTCGAGCCATGTCGGAGGCCTCTCCGGCGCATTCATTCCGGTGAGCGAGGACAGCGCCATTGAAGCGGCAGCCCGCAGCGGCTCGCTCACGCTGGAAAAGCTCGAAGCCATGACGTGCGTGTGCTCTGTCGGTCTTGACATGATTGCCATCCCCGGCGACACGCCTGCTGAAACCATTGCTGCCATGATTGCCGACGAGGCGGCCATCGGCATGATCAACAGCAAGGCAACGGCCGTGCGCGTCATCCCGGTTCCGGGCAAGAAGGTGGGTGACGTCGCCGTGTTCGGCGGCCTGCTCGGCGAGGCTTCCATCATTCGCGTTCCGGGCGGAGACTCCGCTCCATTTGTCAAGTTCGGCGGCCGGATCCCCGCCCCGATCCACAGTCTGCGGAACTGATCGGAAAGCATCCAGCAGAGACAAAACAGCCGTATCAGAGATGCGGCTGTTTTGTTTTTTCACAACGGTAATTTTTATCAAAATTTTTTCTTCTCAAGAAATTTACCAAAGCGCGCGGAATGGAATAACATAGGGGGTGTCAAGGATTGCTCTTCAAAATGCATGCAGTGCGCGATCCTGAAAATCCGATTCACGAAGGAGTCACCATGAAGATTCTCGTACCTATCGACGGCAGCACCTACAGCCAGAACTCTCTTGAATTTCTAGTCTCCCGCAAGGAACTGCTCAGCAAGGATGCGGACATTGAGCTGCTGGTGGTTCTTGATCCTCTGCCCACGCGCGCAGCCAGACTCGTCGGCAAGGATTCCCTCGTGCATTTCTATGAAGAGGAATCCGAAAAGGTTCTCAAGCCCGCGCTCAAGTTCCTGAAGAAGTACGATGTTCAGGTGAAGGAGTCCTTCACCGTGGGCGATCCCGCGGAGAAGATTGCGGACGAAGCCAAACGTCTGGACGTTGATCTGATCATCATGGGCTCGCGCGGCCGCACCGCGCTTGCGGGCCTGTTCCTCGGCTCGGTGACGAACGGCGTGATCGCCCGCTGCAAGACGCCGATCCTCATCCTGCGCGGCAAGCCCGCTCCCGAGGATGACGACATCCGCATCGGCGTTGCGGTGGACGGCTCGAAGTATGGCGCGACTGCCGTGAAGTACCTGCTGAAGAATCTGGCGCTCTTTGGCGCGGGCAGCAAGTACTACCTCATCAATGTTGCCGGCGACTACTCCGGCTCCGTCATGCCCGACATGGCCGGTATGGCTCTGCCTGCCCTTTCCGAAAAGGAAGTGCTCGAACTTCAGAAGAAGGAGTTCTCCGAAGCCGTCGATCCGCTTCGTCCGCTCTTTGCCAAGGCCGGCATCACTCCCAAGGACGTGTGCCTGGTCGGCAACCCGGGCGACGAGATTGCAGCGTTTGCCAAGAAGAAGAACCTCGACATGATCGTCATGGGTTCGCACGGATACGGCCGCTTCAAGTCAGCCCTGATGGGCTCGACCGCCATGCGCATTGCCGCCCGCGGCGACGTGCCCATCCTGCTGATCAGATAATCGGCCTGCTTCGGGGCAACGCCCCTTGAGCAAAAGGCGTCCGGACAGTCTCGGGCGCCTTTTTTCGTATCCTTGCCTCATATGGAAATGCCGCCTCCGATCAGACGAAAGCGGCACAAAAAATAAATTCGACTTAATTTTTGATTTTACCTTAATTATTTCATCCTAGCGAAAAAAACGGATCTTTCTTGCCGCATGCCAAAGATTTCCGCCAATTTTTGCAATATCACCTTGATGGTAGAAACCATTATCCGAAGGGGTGCATACAATTTGTTACACATGTTCCCTGCCGAGTGTGCCTGCGATCCCGCTCCTCCGGGCATTACAGGCTCACCAATACGGGCGCATGAATAAATATATTTTTATTAACAGAGGAATCCACTATGGCTACAAATAAAAAGTCATTGGGTCTAGCATGGCAAATGCTGATCGGCTTGGTGCTCGGCGTCATTGTTGGCGCCGTCATTGATGCGGAAATCGGCAAGACCTACCTGCAGCCCTTCGGTACGCTGTTTATCCGTTTGATCCGCATGGTCGTTGTTCCGCTGGTGATCGCAACCCTGATCGCCGGTGCCGCCAACATCGCCGACATCTCCAAGCTTGGCCGCGTTGCCGTCAAGATCCTGCTGCTGTACGCAGCCGGCTCGGCTCTGGCTGTGATCTTCGGCCTGTTCTTTGCCAACGTGATTGATCCGGGCGTCGGCCTGAATCTGTCCACCGAAGGTCTGGCCGTCAAGAAGGTCACGCCGCCGCCGATGGTTCAGACGCTGCTCAACATCGTTCCGATCAACCCGATGGAAGCTCTGTCCAAGGGCTCCATGCTCCAGATCATCTTCTTTGCCATCATGTTCGGCTTTGGTCTGGCTGGTCTCGGTGAAAAGGGCCGTCCTCTCGTTCAGTTCTTCGACCTCGTCGGCCAGGTGATGATTCGCGTCACCAACATGGTGATGGCCTACGCTCCGATCGGCGTGTTCGCATTGATCGCCTTCACGGTTTCCCGTCATGGTCTCGCAGTTCTGCTTCCGCTCGGCAAGCTCATCCTTGCTTCGCTCGTTGCGACGGTTCTGTACGTGTTCCTCATCCAGGTGCCTGCCGCCAAGTTCCTCGGCGGCGTCGGCATGATGCAGTTCTTCCGCGGCATCGCCGAACCCTGGCTGATCGCCTTTACGACCTGCTCCTCGGCTGCTGCTCTGCCCGCCAACATCCAGGCAGCTCGCCGCCTTGGCGCCACCAAGTCGATCACCTACTTCTCGATTCCGCTCGGCAACACGATTAACATGGCCGGCACCGCCATCTACATGGGCGTGTGCGCTGTGTTTGCCTCTGAAGTGTTCGGCATGGACCTCACCATGTCCGACCAGGTCATCATTGTGATGATGGGCGTTCTCGCCGCCATCGGCACCGCCGGTGTCCCGGGCGCTGGCCTGATCATGACGACCATCGTCTTCACGCAGGTTGGCATTCCGCTTGAGGCTGTTGCGCTCATTGCCGGCATCGACCGTATCCTCGACATGATCCGCACTTCCGTGAACGTGACCGGCGACGTCATGTCCGCCATCGTTGTCACGAACTGGGAACACCAGCTCCACGCTGATAAGCTTGAGGCTGACGAGGGCAACGAAATCATGTAGCCCGCGCCGTCCCGGGGCCCGTCCCCGGGCTGCGAATCCCTGCGAGCCGGTTCTCTCTGAGTGGAGAATCGGCTCAATTCTTTTCTGCCGAGGCTTCTTCGGACACCCGATTTCTCTTCAATGTTATGATCAGCTTGTTTCTGCTCTCCGCAGCAAGCAGTTCCCTCCGATTCCCCTTGACCGAGGAGCTTCAAGACCATGTCCAGAGTCAATCCCAACTATCTGCAGCTCAAGAGCTACCTCTTCACCGGCATCGCCCAGAAGGTTGCCGCCCACCGCAATGCGCATCCGGATCAGAAAATCATCAGTCTTGGCATCGGAGACGTCACGCACCCGTTCATCCCAGCCGTCGTCTCGGCTCTGCACAAGGCGGTTGACGAAAACGCCTCCCTTGCCGGTTTTCACGGCTACGGGCCGAGCTGCGGGTATCCGTTTCTGCGCGAGGCGATTGCGCAGGAATACGCCCGTCTTGGCGTCACCGTTTCAAGCGACGAAATCTTTGTGAGCGACGGCGCCAAGAGCGATGTCGGAAACATCCAGGAGCTCTTTTCGCCCGATGCTGTGATCGCCGTCACCAATCCCACTTACACCGTCTACATCGATTCCAATGTGATGGCCGGACGGGCAGGTGAGGCACTGCCCGACGGGCGCTTCTCCAGCATCGTCTATCTGCCCTGCACAAGGGAAAACGGCTTTGTCCCAGACTTTCCCGAACGCGCGACGGATCTTGTCTACCTGTGCTACCCGAACAATCCCACGGGCACGGCGCTTACGCGCGAGCAGCTTGCCGGGTGGGTCGACTGGGCAATCCGCAACCGCTCGATCATTCTCTTTGACGCAGCCTACGAGGCGTTCATCACGGACAAGGACGTGCCGCACTCCATCTACGAGATCGAGGGTGCCAGAGAGGTAGCCATCGAATTTCGCAGCTACTCCAAGACGGCGGGCTTTACCGGGCTGCGGTGCGGCTGCACCGTGATTCCCAAGGAGCTCACTGCCGCGGGTCCCGACGGAGCCCCCGTTCCGCTCAATCCGCTCTGGAACCGCAGGCAATGCACCAAGTACAACGGCTGCCCGTACATCGTGCAGCGCGCGGCCGAAGCGTCCCACAGCCCAGAGGGGCGCAGGCAGATTGCCGAGGCGCTCAGCCTCTACCACGGCAACGCCGCGGGGATTCTTGCCGCAGCCCGCGAAATCGGCCTTGATGCCTTTGGCGGCATCAACTCCCCCTACGTCTGGCTCTCGACGCCGCCCAAGATGAGCTCCTGGGCGTTCTTTGAGCTTCTGCTTGAGAAATGCGCGCTCATCTGCACGCCGGGCGTTGGCTTTGGCTCGTGCGGCGAAGGCTTTGTCCGCATCTCCGCATTCGGCACGCGCGAGAACAATCTTGAGGCGATCAGCCGCCTGAAGCAGATCTAGCCCGGCTGCCAGCGCCCAAGCAAAAGCCCGAGCGTAAAGCCCGGGCTTTGCGTGCGTGCGCCTGAAGCAGGCGGCTTGAGCCTGTCAGATGTACTGCACGGAATTGATCGCGTAGTGAATGAGGCCCTTTGGCGCCTGAACGGTCACCTCGTCCCCCTCGAACTTGCCGATCAGGCTGCGCGCGATGGGGCTGGAGATGGAGATCTTGCTCTTTTTGAGATCGGCTTCGTCATCGCCCACGATCTGGTAGGTCTTCACTTCGCCCGTATCCTCGTCCTCAAGCTCGACGGTCGCACCGAAAACGATGCGGTCGCCCGCCTGAAGGGTCTTCGGATCAATGATCTGCAGCAAGGGCAACTTGCCCTCGAGCTCGGCAATGCGCCCCTCGATGTGGCCCTGCATTTCCTTTGCGGCATCGTATTCGGCGTTTTCCGACAGGTCACCCTTTTCCCTGGCCTCGGCAATTGCCGCCACAACCATCGGACGCTTGACGCGCTTGAGCTCATCGAGTTCGCGACGCAGCTGCTCGGCGCCTTCTTCGGTAATCGGAATACGCTTTTCCATCTTTCCTCTTCCCTCGGGGGAATCATTCAAAGTTCAGTCAAGGGAGCGCATTGTACTCGCGCTCCCCTGACTTGAGTGCCCGCGCCGTATTTCAGTACAGATCCTGCAGCCTGAAGACCTTGGCATCGGCAACGTGGCGAATGCCCTCCACCGCTGCGCGTCCCCCGGTCGCCGTCGTGAAATACGTGACGCGGCTGGCAAGGCAGGCAAGGCGGATGTCCCTGGCGTCGCTGATTTCGCTGCGCGTCTCATTGCTCGTGGAAATCACCATGCAGATGTCATGGTTCTTGATCCGGTCGAGAATGTTCGGACGGCCGTCGCTCACCTTGTTCACGCGCTTGCAGCCGATGCCGGCGGCCGTGAGCGCGGCGGCGGTACCCGCCGTTGCCACGATGCTGTAGCCAAGATCGACGAGCGCTGCGCCGATCACGATCGCCTTGGGCTTGTCCTCATCGCGAACGGAAAGGAACACGAGCCCCGGAGGCGGCAGCTTGCTGCCCGCTCCCAGCTGGCTCTTGAAGAGCGCCTCGCCGAACGTGTCGCCGACGCCCATCACCTCGCCCGTGGAGCGCATCTCGGGTCCGAGCACCGGATCGACGCCAAGGAACTTGGCAAACGGGAACACGGGCTCCTTCACGGAGAAGTGCTCGGGCTTCACCTCGCCGGTCACCCCCTGCTCGGCAAGGCTCACGCCCACCATGCAGCGGGCGGCAACCTTGGCAAGCTGCCGTCCGGTCGCCTTCGAGACGAAGGGCACCGTGCGGGACGCTCTCGGGTTCACCTCAAGCACATAGACCTTGGGGTGCTCGGTCACGGCATCCTTGATGGCAAACTGCACGTTCATGAGGCCGACGACATGCAGCGCCTTGGCCATCAGGATCGTCTGGCGGCGCACCTCGTCGAGAATGTCCGCTCTCAGGCTGTAGGGCGGCAGCGAGCACACCGAGTCGCCCGAGTGGATGCCGGCAGCCTCGACGTGCTGCATGAGGCCTCCGATCACGACGACATTGCCGTCGCTCACGGCATCCACATCCATCTCGACGGCGTCGTCAAGGAACCGGTCGAGCAGCACCGGGCTCTCTTCGCTCACCTGAATGGCTTCGCGCATGTACCGGCGCAGCTCGTCATCGCTGTGCACGATGTCCATCGCCCGGCCTCCGAGCACGTAACTTGGACGCACCACGATGGGATAGCCGATCTCGTTGGCGCAGCGCACGGCCGCTTCTTCCGTGTGCGCCGTGCGGTTCTCGGGCTGCAGGAGCTCGAGCTCGCGGATCAGCTTCTGGAAGCGCTCGCGATCCTCCGCGCAGTCGATCGCGTCGGTGGACGTGCCGATGATGGGCACCCCCTCGCGCTCAAGCGCGCGGCAGATCTTGAGCGGCGTCTGTCCGCCGTACTGGACAATGACGCCCTGCGGCTTTTCAACGTGGCAGATCTCGAGCACGTCCTCGAGCGTCACGGGCTCAAAATACAGCCTGTCGGACGTGTCATAGTCGGTTGAAACGGTCTCGGGGTTGCAGTTCACCATGATCGTCTCGTACCCATCCTCGTGCAGGGCAAGGGAGGCATGCACGCAGCAGTAGTCGAACTCGATGCCCTGGCCAATGCGGTTGGGACCGCCGCCAAGCACGATGATCTTCTTCTTGTCCGAGGGAGCCGCCTCGCACTCGTCCTGATAGGTCGAGTACATGTACGCGGTGCGGGTTTCAAACTCGGCCGCGCAGGTGTCGACACGCTTGAACACGGGGCGGATACCGAGGGCATGGCGCTTGGCGCGGACGGCATCCTCCTTCACGTCAAAGAGCTTGCCCAGGCGCTTGTCCGAGAAGCCCTTCTTCTTCAAAAAGAGCAGTTCCTGCCGGGTGACCGAGTCAAGCGAGCGCTTCTCGACGCGCTTTTCAATCTCGATGAGCTCGCGGATCTGAGCAAGGAACCACGGATCGATCGAAGTCTTCGCGTGGATCTCCTCGTCGCTCATCCCGACGCGCATCGCATCGGCCAGATACAGGATGCGCTCGGGGCCCGCCTCGGAAATCTCGCGGGCGATGATCTCCCTGTCGCTGGTGATGGGCGTGAGGCCGTCCTTGCCCGTCTCCAGGCCGCGCAGAGCCTTCTGCAGCGACTCCTGGAAGCTCGAGCCGACAGCCATCACCTCGCCCACGGACTTCATCTGCGTGGTGAGCCGGTTGTTGGCCTGGGGGAACTTCTCGAAGGCAAAGCGCGGCACCTTGGTGACCACATAGTCGATGGTCGGCTCGAACGAGGCCGGCGTTGCACCGCCCGTGATTTCGTTCCTGAGTTCATTGAGCGTGTAGCCGACGGCAAGCTTCGCGGCGATCTTGGCGATCGGAAAGCCCGTCGCCTTGGAGGCAAGCGCCGAGGAGCGCGACACGCGCGGGTTCATCTCGATGATGACCAGGCGCCCGTTCTCGGGATTGATGGCGAACTGCACGTTGCTGCCGCCCGTATCCACGCCGATCTCGCGCAGCACGGCGATCGAGGCGTCGCGCAGGATCTGGTATTCCTTGTCGGTGAGCGTCTGGGCCGGCGCCACGGTGATGGAGTCGCCCGTGTGAATGCCCATGGGGTCGAAGTTCTCGATCGAGCAGACGATGATGCAGTTGTCGGCCTTGTCCCGGACAACCTCCATCTCGTATTCCTTCCAGCCAAGGAGCGACTCCTCGATCAGCAGCTCGTGGGTCGGAGAGAGCGCAAGCCCGCGCTCGCAGATCTCGATGAACTCCTGCATGTTGTAGGCGATGCCGCCGCCCGAGCCGCCCAGCGTGAAGGACGGACGGATCACGGTGGGGAAGCCCACGCGGCTTTGCACTTCAAGCGCCTCGGCCATGCTGTAGGCAATGCCCGAGCGGGCGCTCTCAAGGCCGATCTTTTCCATCGCCTGCTTGAAGCGCTGGCGGTCCTCGGCCTTGTCAATGGCGTCGGGCGATGCGCCGATCAGTTCGACGCCGTACTTCTCGAGCACGCCCTCGCGGGAAAGATCCATCGCGAGGTTGAGCGCGGTCTGTCCGCCCATCGTCGGCAGGATGGCATCGGGCCTTTCCTTGTCGATGATGCGTTCGACCACCTGCCAGTCAAGAGGCTCGATGTAGGTTGCGTCCGCCGTCTGCGGATCGGTCATGATGGTGGCCGGATTGGAATTGACCAGAATGGTGCGGTAGCCCTCCTCGCGCAGCGCCTTGCAAGCCTGCGCCCCGGAGTAGTCGAACTCGCAGGCCTGACCAATGATGATCGGACCGGCGCCAAGAATCATGACCGATTGGATGTCTGTACGTTTTGGCATGGCTAGTCTTCGTAGTTTTGCGGATCAAGCTCGCGCTCGACGAGCTCGATCAGAATATGGATCACTTTGATGTGCAGC
The DNA here is from genome assembly GCA_900315045.1 of uncultured Sutterella sp. GTDB lineage: Bacteria > Pseudomonadota > Gammaproteobacteria > Burkholderiales > Burkholderiaceae_F > Duodenibacillus. The sequence continues at coordinate 56,161 of OMXR01000004.1, forward strand.
TCCTGCACGCGGTCGGCGTAGCGGCCGGCGGGAGTGACGATTGCGATGTCGGAGAGTTCGGCAAGAGGCGAGCCCGCCTTGCCGGTCATGCCGATCACCTTGGCCCCTTTCATCTTGGCAGCGCGCGCGGCGGCGAGAATGTTGCCGCTCGTGCCCGAGGTGCTGATCGCGAGCACGACATCCCGGTCGGTAGCGTATGCCTCAAGCCATCTTGAGAACACGTGTTCGTAGCCGAAGTCGTTGGCCACGCACGCCATGTGGGAGACGTCCGAAATCGCGCTTGCCCGGTAGGGCTTTCTGTTCTTGCGGTAGCGCCCGGTCATCTCCTCGGCAAAGTGCATGGCGTCGCAAAGGCTCCCGCCGTTTCCGCACGAGTAGACCGCGCCGCCCCGCCGCTGGCTCTCGGCAATGAGGTGTCCTGCCTCTGCCACGGCCTGAAGCATCGGCCGATTGTGCAGAAGCTTCTCAAGGCCTTCCCGCGCCTCGGCAAGCGCCGCTAATACAACCTGTTCGCTCATATGCCGTCAGCTCCCCGCCTTAGCGGCCTTCATCAGGTCCACGAACTTGTCAAAAAGCATGCAGATGTCATGCGGGCCGGGGCTTGCCTCGGGATGCCCCTGGAAACTGAACGCAGGCGCATCGAGGAATTCCATTCCCTGGAGCGATCCGTCAAACAGGCTCCTGTGCGTTGCCTTCACGTTGGCGGGCAGCGTGCCGGCATCCACGGCAAACCCGTGGTTCTGCGCGGTGATGTACACGCGATGCGTGGCGATGTCTTCGACAGGGTGATTGCCGCCGTGGTGGCCGAACTTCATCTTGACCGTCTTGGCTCCTGCCGCGAGGCCCATGATCTGGTGGCCAAGGCAGATGCCAAAAAGCGGGATCTTCTTTTCAAGGAACGTTCTGGCGGCTTCGATCGCATAGCCGCAAGGCTCGGGGTCGCCCGGTCCGTTCGAGAGGAACACGCCGTCGGGCGCCATCTCCAGCACGGCGCTGGCGGGCGTCTGGGCGGGCACGACCGTGACGCGGATTCCCCGGTCGCACATCAGCCGCAGGATGTTGCGCTTCACGCCGAAGTCGTAGGCGACGACGTGGTACTTGGAGGTATCGGGGTTGGTGAACCCGGGCTCGCCGTCCGCGCCGTGCAGCGACCAGGTGCCCTGCGTCCATTCGTAGGGCTTGTCCACAGTCACTTCCTTCGCCAGATCCCGGCCGACCATCGAGCCCCAGCCGGCCGCGGCTCTGGCGGCCGCCTGCAGCTGTTCCTCGGAAAGCTCGCCCGACTCGGCGGCAACGATCGCTCCGGGCTGCGCGCCGCGGCTTCGCAGAATGCGCGTGAGACGCCGGGTGTCGATGTCGCTGATGCCGACGACGCCGGAGCGCTTGAGATAGGCATCGAGCGGCTCCTGCGCGCGGAAATTGCTGACCACGGGCGAGGCGCACCGGATGATGAGCCCTGCGGCATAGACGCGGGTGCTTTCGCAGTCCTCGCTGTTCACGCCGACGTTTCCGATGTGCGGATACGTGAGCGTCACGATCTGTCCCGTGTAGCTTGGATCCGTGATGATTTCCTGGTAGCCGGTCATGGAGGTGTTGAACACAACCTCGGCGGTGACCATGCCGGCTGCGCCGATTGAACGTCCCAAAAACGTTGTGCCGTCGGCGAGCACCAGAGCCGCCTGGGCGCGCGTATCGGTAATGATGGAAGTCAAAATACTCTCCCTGTGAAATGGCCCCGCAAAGAGCGGAAAATGCGGGCTTCATTGCGAGCATCCCCTCCCGTGCGATCCAGCTGAAAAAGAAGCCGGAAAGGCAATGCGAAAGGGCTCTACAAAATCGATCAATTATATCTTTTGTCCGTTTTAGGCTTTTTGCACCTGCGAGCCAAAAGCGTCATTTCCCCCTAGGACATAGAGCCTAGAAGTTCTGCGAAAAATCTTTTCTTCATCTCTTTACCTCGGCCTGCCCGCCAAGCACCCGGATTTCGTGAGGAACGCCAGCCTACCAACAGACTCCCTTTGCTGATACTCTTCCTTGGTTACTTCATCGGAAAGACATCCATGCAGACGCGAAACGAACTTGAGCAATTGCGCGAATACACCATCGTTGTGGCCGATACCGGCGATATCGACGAGATTGCCAGAGTGCGCCCGGCAGAGGCTACGACCAATCCATCCCTCATCCTCAAGGTTGCGCGCCTTGACAAGTACCGCGCCATCATTGAGCAGGCAAAGCGCCAGGCATCTGCGGCTGAAGAGCGTGCCGACCGCGTTCTCGTCGGCTTTGGCGCACGAATCCTCGAACACATCCCAGGGCGCGTCTCGACGGAAGTGGATGCGCGGGCTTCTTTTGACGTCCCGCAAACCGTGAAGCGCGCCCGCCGCATCATCGCCCTTTACGAATCTCTCGGCTTTGACCGCTCCCGGGTACTGATCAAAATCGCCGCAACCTGGGAGGGATGTGAGGCTTGCCGGATTCTTCAGGCCGAGGGCATCAACTGCAATCTGACACTGATCTTTGCCCTTGCGCAGGCCGAGGCAAGCGCCCAGGCTGGCGCCACGCTCATCAGCCCCTTCGTGGGCCGCATCTATGACTGGTTCAAGGCCGCCGAAGGCAGCTGCTGGGACGAGAACGCCAACAGCGGCGCAAAGGATCCCGGCGTGCAGTCCGTGACGGAAATCTTCAGGCGTCTGAAGGGCGCCCGCAGCCGCACCCGGATCATGGGCGCGAGCTTCAGGAACAAGGGCGAAATCCTTGCGCTTGCCGGCTGCGATCTGCTTACCATCGCCCCCAAGTTCATGGATGAACTGAAAGACTCCTTCTCGCCGCTGCCGCGCGCACTTGATCCCGGTGCCGTGCCCGAGACCGATCCCATCAGCATCAGCGAAGCGCAGTTCCGCTACCGCATGAACTGCTCGGAGGTCGCCACGGTCAAACTCGCCGAGGGCATCCGCTCCTTTGCAGCTGACACCGAGCGGCTCGAAGGCATGCTTTTGTAGGAATCTCACCGTCCCATGCCGATAGCCCGCGGAGTTATTGTTGTCGAGCCGGATCAAAGGCGAAGGATCCAGGCGATCGCCCAGATCAAGCGCATCGCGGGCTACCCCGTCGTCTGCGCCTGCCAGGGCCGGCGCGACACGCTGCAAAAGCTGCGCGAGCCGATTGACTTTGCGCTTGTCAACATGCAGCTGCCCGACGGCAGCGGCGCCGATCTGATCCGCTTCATCCTGAAGAAAAATCCGCACTGCCGGGTGCTTGTCCTCACCGACGTCGCCGAAGAGAAAACCGTCATGCAGGCCGTGCTGGCCGGCGCATCGGGCTACATGCTCTTTGCCGATCAGGACCTTGACATCATCGCCTGCTTTGAGCTGATGGACCGGGGCGGCTCGCCCATCAGCCAGGCTGTCTCCCAGTCCTTTCTGCGCGCGCTCGCCTGCCGGGGACAGGGCGGCTCGGCTCCCGCAGACTCTCCTCTCTCGGGCCGCGAGACCGAGGTGCTGCGGCTGATGGCGCGCGGAGCAAGCACCGAAGAGATCGGCCAGCTGCTTGCGCTCAGCCGGAACACGGTCATTTCGCACGCCAAGAGCATCTACCGCAAGCTTGACGTGCACTCCAGGGCCGAGGCTCTGGCAGCTGCCGCCTCAAGGCGTCTGCTCGGCTAATCCTCGCGCCGCGGGCGGCGTCCGCACAATCGCTCTTATAATCCCCGCCACTATGACGAGTGCAAACATCACCACCAAGCAGGCCGTCCTTGCGGCTCTAGCTCCGATTGCGCCGGAAATGGCGCAGGTTGAAAAAATCATTGCCGAGCAGATGGAAAGCTCTGTTGCGCGTGTCCAGGAAATTGGCCTGTACATCACGGGAGCGGGCGGCAAGCGCATGCGTCCCGCGCTGCTCATCCTCATGGCCCGGGCCATGGGGGCCGATTCCGAGGCCGCCGCCTACCTTGGCGCCATCATCGAGATTCTGCATACCGCCACACTCATGCACGATGACGTCGTGGATGCGGGCGAGCAGCGCCGCGGGCGCGACACCGCCAACAAGATCTGGGGCAACGGCCAGGCCGTTCTGGTGGGAGACTTCCTCTACACGCGCTCGTTCCAGATGATGGTGCGCTTTGGCAATCTGCGCGTAATGCGGGCGCTTTCCGATGCCGCCAACCGGCTCTCCGAGGGAGAGGTGCTGCAGATGGCGGGCGCCCATGACCCCAATGTGGACGAGGCCCGGTACTTCGCCGTCATCGAGCGCAAGACGGCGTGCCTTTTCGAGGCTGCGGCGAAAATGGCGGCCGCCATCTCTCCGGCGACGCCTGAGATGGAGCGCGCCTGCGTCGACTACACGCTGCATCTTGGAAACGCCTTCCAGATCGTCGACGACATTCTGGACTACGCCGGAAATGCGGATGAAACCGGGAAAAAACTCGGCGCCGATCTGCGCGAAGGCAAGGTGACGCTTCCCGTGATCTATGCCCTTGAAAACTGCTCGGATGAGGAGCGTGCAGTCATTGTCCAGGCCATCCGCGAGGGCGACGGGGATCTGCCCGCCGTGAGCCGCATCATCCGCTCGAGCGGCGCCCTTGACCGCTGCCGGGCGAAGGCTCTGGAGGAGGCCGAACTCGGGAAAGCGGCAATTTCTCGACTCCCCTCTGGACAATTCACGGAAAGTCTGATAAAGTTTCTGCTCTTCGCGGTTAACAGAGACCGTTAGTTGCGAAGACTCGGGGTGTAGCTCAGCCTGGTAGAGTACTACGTTCGGGACGTAGGAGTCGAAGGTTCGAATCCTTTCACCCCGACCAGGATTTCGGAAACGGCGGATTCAGTTTGAGTCCGCCGTTTCTTTTTGTCCAGAATCCAGCTCTTGATGAAAGTGATTATCATTCAGCTTCTTCACTTTCCGGAGGTTCCTTCATGTACAAAATCACTGTCGGCGTTGACGGCATGGCCTGCAACATGTGCGAAAGCCATGTGAACGACGCCGTGCGCAAGGCTTTCGCCGTCAAGTCGGTCAAGTCCGACCACAAGGCAAAACGCACGGTCATCATCTCCGAAACACCCATTGCCGAAGAGGCGATCCGCTCTGCGATCGGGGCAACCGGCTACACGGTCACGTCCTTCAGCAGCGCTCCCTACGAGAAGCAGGGGCTCTTCGCCCGGCTGTTCGGGTAGCCGCGCGCACAGGGCCGCCCGATTTGGGACGCGCCCTGCGAACCCATTTTTTCCGATCCGACCTACAATAGGGGCATGGAGCAGGTTGGAACGCTCTTTGGAGACCAGGCCATGACACTTCTGATCGGATTAACCGGCGGTATCGCCAGCGGAAAAACCACGGCAACAGATGCCTTTCGCGCTCTTGGCGTCACTGTGATTGATGCCGACGAGATCTCCCGCGAGCTGACCGGCCCCGGGGGCAAGGCGCTTCCCGACATCGCCCTTGCGTTCGGCCCGGATACGATTGGCGTGCGCGGCATGAAGCGCGGGCTGATGCGCGAGACGGTGTTCTCGGAACCGGCCAAGCTGAAGAAACTCGAATCGATCCTGCATCCGCTCATCAAGCGCGAAATCTTCGAGCAGCTCAAGAAGCTGCACGAGCCGTACGTGATTCTCTCCGTTCCGCTTCTTGTCGAAAGCGGCAACTGGGCGCAGGCCGTCAGCCGCGTGCTTGTCATCGACGTCCCCGTCGACGAGCAGATCAACCGGCTGGTCTACGACCGGCATCTTGGCGAAGAGCAGGCCCGGGCGATTATCGCCTCTCAGGCAAGCCGCGCGGCGCGCCTTGCCGTTGCCGACGATGTGATCGACAACAACGGCAGCATTGAAGATCTCGTGGCCGCCGTCCAGGCGCTGCACGAAAAGTACACGGCGCTTGCCAAGGAAAAAGCCGCGCAAAAACAGTCATAAGCCAGCGCCGGTTCTCTTCAAACCGGGGAGCGGATGTGCTATCTTCTCCCCCACTCTCCAACTGCAGTGAGCGACACCATGACAGCATCGCAAAGCATCATTTACGAGTTCCCATGCACCGAGAAAATTCGGATGTGCATGCGTCTTGAGCGCACGATGTCCCGCATGCGCTACTTCATGGAGCAGCAGGATGAGCGCGCAGCCATGGTTGCAATGGATATTCTGTTCGAGCTGATCGACCTGACGACCCGCCCGGATCTGCGCAAGGATCTCATTCAGGAACTGCAGCGCATGAAGCAGAAGCTCTCCGGGAGCGATTGCCCGGCCTGCTTTGACGCGCCCCAGCATGAACTCTTTCTCGCACAAATCGACCTGGCGCTCTCGGCCCTGCTCGATCCCGATCCGACGATGAGAAGCCCCCAGTCGCTGCGGGACAACGACTGGCTGAGCACGGTCCGCACACGCTCGCAAATCCCTGGCGGCTGCTGCGGATTTGACCTGCCCAGCCTACAGTTCTGGCTGAGCCGCCCGTTTGAGGTGCGCCACGAACAGTTCCGCAAATGGCTTCGGGGCATGACGCCCATCAAGCTCGCGATCGATTGCATCCTTGACGTCCTTCGCAGCTCCGTCGCCGTTCAGCACTGCGAGGCCAAGGCGGGCAATTTCAACCTTCCCGTACCCGGCGCAATCAACTGGGCGATCGTGCAGATCGCCCTGCCGCCTGAATCAACGCATATTCCGGAAGTGAGCGTGAACAAGTTCTTGCTTTGGATCCACTTTCTGGATTCCAGCGAACGGATGAAGACGCCCCCATCCAGGGATGACTTCGAGTTTGATCTTGGCATCTGCGGCATCTAGGAAGACACGGCCATGATGATGACCTGCCCGACCTGCGGCAAGAAGATTCCCTACGACAAGAGCAATCCCTGGCGGCCCTTTTGCTGCGAGCGCTGCAAAATGATCGATCTAGGCCACTGGGCCGCAGGCGACTATCTCATCCAGGGCGCCCCGGGATCGGCCGATCCGAAATTTGTCGAGGAGGAACTGGAGCGCATGCAGCGCGAAGCCGAGGAAAAGGCGCGCAGATAGCGCAATCCGTTCATCAGCCGTCAATCACGATGCCGTGCGCCCCGAGCTCTCTCGCACTCGTGAGTTCGCTCTCATCGCATGCCGGGAAATAGACGGGAACCGGACTGCGCCAGGCGACCTCCCGCCCAGCATCAAGCAACGCAAATTGAGAGCCTTCCGGGATCTCCCAGCGGGCATTCTCCGGATGCGGTACCGCAGTCCCCGCGACCCCGTCAATCACAGGCCTGCCGTCAGAGTCAAAACGCCAATCCCGGACAATCTGCGGCATGTGCAGCGAGCGCACCATCTGCGCCACTTTGGGAAGGAGCTGCACTCCGCGCGGAATGTCTCCGAAGTCAAACCACCGGAACATCTGACCCTCGCGCGCCTGCAGCGTTCCCTCGTGGGCAAATATCCGATAGATGTGCAGTCGCACATAAGCGTGGGGATAATCGTTTTCGAGCGCGAGCCAGGGCATGCAGCAGCCGATGCGCACGCCAAGCTCTTCAAGGAACTCGCGCTCCAGGCACTCAAGCGGCGTTTCTCCCCGCTCGAGCTTGCCGCCGAGACAAGCGTGACGGGACGAGTCACCTTGGGCTTCACCTGCCGGAGGCGCCAAGTGCGGCTCTGCCGGCAAAACTGCGGGCGAACTGCACGGCCACGCGGCCGCTTCTGCCGCCGCGCTGGATGGCGAACTGCGTCGCCTCGAGCCGCGTGTTTTCATCCTCGATCAGATGGGCTGGCGTGCCAAGCGCTTCAAGCGTGCCGCGAACAACCGCTAGGTACTCGTCCTGCGTGAACGGATAGAACGACAGCCACAGGCCGAAGCGCTCGGCAAGCGAGAGCTTCTCCTCAAGGAGCTCCCCCGGGTGCAGCTCGCCCTCAGCGTCGAGCCTCGCTCCGTCATTGTCGGTCACGGGCTCGGGCATCAGATGCCGCCTGTTGCTGGTTGCGTAGATCACGATGTTGTCGCCGCCCGAGGCAACCGAGCCGTCCAAAGCCGCCTTGAGGGCCTTGTAGCCGCCCTCTCCCAGCTCAAAGGACAGATCGTCACAAAAGAGAATGAATTTCTCCGGACGGCCCGCAACAGCCTTCACGATATCCGCCAAGTCGCGCAGATCCTCCTTGGAGACCTCAATGAGCCGCAGCCCCTCAGGATAAAAGCGCGTCAGGCAGCCACGGATGAGCGAGCTCTTGCCCGTGCCGCGCGCCCCCGTGAGGAGCACATTGTTCGCCGGCAGCCCCTTCACGAACTGCTCAGTGTTGCTCACAATCTGCTCCTTTTGCTGCTCGACGTGCAACAGCCGGTCAAGATCCACGGAGGCAAAACTTGCTACCGGCTCAAGCCGGCCCACCTGGGTGCCGAAACACACGCGCGTCACCCAGCGGTAGGCCGGGGCGCTCCAGTCAATATCCCGATTGCTCTCGGGGAGCATCGAGCTGATCCGCTCGAGCACCTCGACAAGCAGCTTTTCCGTCGTTTCGTTCACTTCCGCGGTCTCCTTTGCTGAAGGGCAATCAGCTCAGCTTGCCGTGGCAGTCCTTGAAGCGCTTTCCGGAGCCGCAGGGGCAGGGATCATTGCGGCCGACATGCGAAAAGTCAATCGGGCTCTGCTCTTCGCCCTCATCGGCCCCGTCAGCAGACTGCGCAGCGGGCACCTGAACGCTTTCCTCATCGGGCATCTGGATCTGAACGTGCATCAGCACGCGGCACAGGCCTTCGCGCACGCGGTCAAGCAGCGTTTCGAACATCGAGAACGCCTCGCGCTTGTACTCCTGCTTGGGCTGCTTCTGACCGTAGCTGCGCAGGTAGATGCCCTGGCGCAGAGCGTCGAGCGCCGTGATGTGCTGGCGCCACGCGGTATCGAGAACCTGCAGCAGAACCTGGCGGCCGAAGCCGACCCAAGCCTCGTGTCCGACAAGCTCCTCCTTCTGGTCGGCAATGCCGTTGGCGGTTTCCAGAAGCTTGGCAAGCAGATCCTCGTCCGTGAGGTTGTTGTCCGCATCGAGCATCTGCTTCATCGGAATGTCGATGCCCCACTCAGCCTTGAGCGTGCTGCAGAGCCCCTCAAGGTCCCACTGCTCCTCAACCGTATCGGGCGGAACGCTGGCGCGGAACAGATCCGTGAAATACCCTTCGCGCAGATCCTTGAGCATCGGTCCGATGTCGGTGGACTCGAGGATTTCATTGCGCAGACGGTAGATTTCGCGGCGCTGGTCGTTCTGAACGTCGTCGAACTCAAGCAGCTGCTTGCGGATGTCGTAGTTGTGCCCCTCGACCTTTCTCTGGGCGCTCTCGATCATGCGCGTGAGCATCTTCGACTCAATCGCCATGCCATGCTCAAGCTTGAGCTTGTCGGCGATTGCGCGCATGCGGTCGCCGCCGAAGATGCGCAGCAGCTGATCCTCCATCGAGAGGTAGAACACGGAGCTGCCCGGGTCGCCCTGACGGCCGGAGCGGCCGCGCAGCTGGTTGTCGATGCGGCGGGACTCGTGGCGCTCGCTGCCGATGATGCGAAGACCGCCTGCGGCGACAACCTGGTCATGGAGTTTCTGCCACTCTGCCCGGATCTGCTCGATGCGTGCCTTCTTCTGCTCGTCGTTCAGAGAAGCATCAGCCTTCACCTCGTCGATCTGCTTGTTGATGCCGCCGCCAAGCACGATGTCGGTTCCGCGGCCAGCCATGTTCGTGGCAATGGTCACGACGCCGGGCCGGCCGGCTTCCAGAATGATCTGCGCCTCGCGCTCGTGCTGCTTGGCATTGAGCACGTTGTGGACGATGCCCTCCTTGTCAAGAAGCTTGGATAGTCGTTCGGAATTTTCGATCGAGGTCGTGCCCACTAGCACCGGCTGCTGGCGCGTGCGGCACTCCTTGATGTCCTCGACGATCGCGGCGTACTTCTCCTGCTCCGTGCGGAAGACCTTGTCCTGAGCGTCCACGCGGATCATCTTGCGGTGCGTCGGGATCACGACGGTTTCCAGGCCGTAGATGTCCTGGAACTCATAGGCCTCGGTATCTGCCGTGCCGGTCATGCCCGCGAGCTTCTTGTACATGCGGAAGAAGTTCTGGAACGTGATCGAAGCCATCGTCTGGTTTTCCTGCTGGACCTCGACGCCTTCCTTGGCTTCCACGGCCTGGTGCAGGCCGTCGGACCAGCGGCGCCCCGGCATCAGGCGGCCGGTGAATTCGTCAACGATGATCACTTCACCGTTCTGGACCACATAGTGCTGATCGCGGTTGAAGAGCGTGTGCGCCCTGAGCGCGGCATTCAGGTGGTGCAGCAGGATGATGTTCTGGGGCGAATACAGGCTCGTGCCGTCCTTGATGAGGCCGCGCTCGGTGAGGATCCTCTCGATGTTCTCGTGCCCCTTCTCGGAGATGTACACCTGGTGCTGCTTTTCATCCACCCAGTAGTCACCGTCGCCCTTTTCATCGGCCTGGCGGGTCAGAAGGGCCGGGATGTCGTTGATCACGCGATACAGATCGGTGTTGTCGTCGGCAGCGCCGGAGATGATGAGCGGAGTCCGGGCCTCGTCGATGAGAATCGAGTCCACTTCGTCGACGATGGCGTAGTAAAGGCCTCTCTGGCGCCTGGCGGCAACGTCGTACTCCATGTTGTCGCGCAGGTAGTCAAAGCCGAATTCGTTGTTCGTGCCGTACGTGATGTCGGCCGCATACGCCGAGATCTTCTCCTCGTTGGGCTGCTGGGAGAGAATCGTGCCCACGCTCATGCCGAGGAAGTTGTAGAGCGCCCCCATCCACTTGGCATCGCGGCTGGCAAGGTAGTCGTTGACCGTCACCACGTGGCAGCCCTTGCCGGGCAGCGCGTTCAGATACACGGCAAGCGTAGCGGTGAGCGTCTTGCCTTCGCCCGTTCGCATTTCGGCAATCTTGCCGTCGTTCAGAACCATGCCGCCGATCAGCTGCACGTCAAAGTGGCGCATGCCGAGGACGCGCACGCTCGCCTCGCGCACCACGGCAAACGCTTCGGGCAGCAGAGCCTGCAGATCCTCGCCCTTCTCAAGCCGCTCGCGGAACTCGACAGTCTTGTGCTTGAGCTGCTCGTCGGTGAGCTTTTGCATCTCAGGCTCAAGCGCGTTGATCTGCGCGCATTTGCGTCGGTATTGCTTAACAAGGCGGTCGTTGCGGCTGCCGAAAATTTTGGTCAGTACAGAATCAAACATCTCAGGATCACTACTATCAGAGAATCCCCTGCTCATGCGAAAGCAGGGACGCAAAAAAGGGGCGCTTGCCCGTTCAGTTTCGGGAGCACCGGAGACAATCGGCGGATTATGGCACAGATAAGGCCTGCGGGGAGCCCCAAAACGAAAGCAGTTACAGAGGCTTACAGCCAGGCGGACGGCCGCGCCGGGTTACGCACGCAGGACAGGCACCCGCTCGCCCCTATAATCGCGCTGAGGAACAGACGCCCGGCCATGAGATACGCGAACGACAGAATTACCCGCAACCGCTGGATGACAGCCAGCCGCAGCCTGAACGAAGCCCCAAGGGATCGTGCATTCGGTCTGGCTGAGCAGCTCCACGCCTCAAGGCTCGTCGCCCGGGCTCTTCACGCTGCGCTCAAAGGGTACCACATCGGGGTGGACTTCTCCGATACCGCCAATGTCCACGTCACTGCCGACAAGGTGATCCTCTATGTCCGCACACCCGGACAGAAAAGCAAGCTGAGGCAGCTGATGCGGCGCATCGAGAACGCCATCGCCCAGACGGGGCTCGTCCGCTTGCTCGACATTCAAGTGAGGCCGGTGAACGCAACGATCCCGGAAAGCGCCCTGCCCAAGGGCGAGCCGCGCAAGGGCTCCAGGCAAAGCGCGGAGAGCATTGAAAAAGCCGCCCAGTCCCTTCCCGAAGACTCGTCCCTCAGAAAGAAACTCGAGCGGCTTGCCAGAACGCTGAGGCAAATCGCCGAAGACTGATCTGCGCTACGCGAGCCAGGGCACTTCCCGCTCGTCGGCCGGCCCCATCGACCAGGCATCTTCATCCTCAATCAGAGCCCGCAGCAGCCTGTTGTTCAAGCCATGACCGGACTTGCTCGCGCTGTAGCGGGCAAGGAGCGGATGCCCCAGGACATACAGGTCGCCCATTGCATCAAGCATTTTGTGGCGGACGAATTCAGCCTCGTTGCGAAGGCCCTCCGGATTCACAATTCCCTTCTCGTCCACGGCAACCGCGTTTTGCAGGGAGCCGCCCTGGATCAGTCCCATGGCGCGCAGCTTGTCAAAATCGGACACGAATCCGAAGGTGCGATTCACGGCAATCTTGTCGCTGTAGTCGTCCCTGGCGGCGTCAAACTGATCGCGCTGAGGCGTTGCGTCAATCACCGGATGGTGAAAATCAATCGAAAAGTCGACAATGAAGCCGCTGTAAGGTTCAAGCTGCGCCCACTTGTCGCCCTCCTCGACACGAATGGTCTTGTCAACGCGCACGAAAATCCGATCATCGTCCTGCCGCTTGATTCCGGCCTCGCGGATCATGCCGACAAAATCGGCCGCCGATCCGTCCATGATGGGAATTTCCTGCGCATCGACGTCAACAACCGCATTGTCGATCCCAAGGCCGTTGAACGCACTCATCAGATGCTCGATCGTCGAGACAAAGACCGGGCCGACATTGAGCGTGGTGGCAAGGCGCGTGTCATTGACATTCTCCGGACGGGCGGGCAGCTCCACCACCGGATCGCAATCGACGCGGCGAAAGACAATCCCCTTGTTCACGCCTGCCGGACGGAGCGTCAACGTAATCTTTCTGCCCGAGTGAAGGCCGACGCCAACCCTTGTGACTTCTTTTGCAAGGGTACGCTGAACAATCATCTCCCGCTCCTTTACCGGTGGAAACCGCCGTTGTTGCGCAGGTAGGAAGGCACGCCGGAAATGACTCTTCTCTGAGAGGATTCCTCCAGAGGCGATTGCTGTGCGTCTGCCGGCCGAGCGATCGGCTCAAGTCTGGGTCGCTCAAGGGACCCCTGCTCGGGTTCGTCCTCCTGCACCTGTGGCTCAGGGGCGGCTGCCTGGCGGGTATTGCTGCGGAAGAAATCCGACGTTTTCTGGCTGAACGCGCTGCGCGGCTGGCTCTGAGCCTGAGGAGCCGCACGGGTCATGTTCACAACGGGACTGACCATCGAAGCCTCTTCGCGCACGGGATCGTCAAGCCCCGTTGCCACGACAGTCACGCGCAGCTCCTCTCCCATGGTGTCGTCAAAAGCCGTGCCGACAATCACGTTCGCATCCTTGCTCACGAAATTCGTCATGGTGGTCATGACCTGGCGGACATCAGCGTGGCACATCGTTTCCGGAGAAGCCGTGATGTAGACCAGAAGCCCCCTGGCGCCCTGCAGGTTTGCCCCTTCAAGCAACGGACAGGCAATCGCCTTTTCGGCAGCCTCCTTGGCGCGGTCGGGCCCCTTGGCCGTTGCCGTTCCCATCATCGCCGTGCCGCGCTCGCTCATCACCGTGCGCAGATCTTCAAAGTCAACGTTGATGATGCCGGGCGTATGAATGATTTCGGCGATGCCGTTGCAAGCCCGGTACAGCACTTCATCGGCCGCGGCAAAGCAATCCTTGATCGTCGCCGCTCCGCCAACTTCGTCCTCAAGCTTGTCGTTGAGAATGACGATGAGGCTGTCGACGTGCTCCTTGAGATTGTCAATGCCGGCCTGAGCCTGGCGCATGCGGCGCGCCCCTTCGAATTCAAACGGCTTTGTCACGACCGCAACGGTGAGAATGCCCATTTCCCGGGCAATCGAGGCAATCACAGGAGCGGCCCCAGTGCCGGTACCGCCGCCCATGCCCGCCGTGATGAAGAGAAGGTGCGTGCCCTCAAGCGCCTCGCGGATCTGCTCGGCGGCGTCCTGCGCGGTCTGCATGCCGACCTCAGGTCTTGCGCCAGCGCCCAGCCCTGTCTTGCCAAGCGGAATCACGATGTCGGCGCGGGAGCGGTTGAGCGCCTGCCGGTCGGTGTTGGCGGCAATAAAGGTAATGCCGCGCGCCTCCCTGTCAATCATGTGTTCGACTGCGTTTCCCCCGCCGCCGCCAACGCCAAAGACCTTGACAACGGCCACGAACGTTTCGGGGTGATCATTAACCATCTGGATGGGCATAGTGAAACCTAACCTTGAGCAAAGCCGATCAAAAAATTCTGTTAATTATCGCCGCTCGGCAGGCTTTTGTGTCGAAACAGCAGGACTTTTTCTCGTCTCGCTCTGACAAGAGACAGATGTCAGAAAAGACGGGGCTGCCCGTCAGCCTCGGGGATGTCGAACCAGTCAATTGGATTCTCGCCATGCTCTTTGAACCATTCATTGACCTTGCGGAAATGCCCGCACCCGAAAAACGGAACCGGAGGGCGTCTGGCGGAGAGCGGCGAAGGATGATTTGCCTTCAGCACAAGATGCATCCGACCGCCCAAAACGGTGATCATCTCCTCCTTTTTCTGCGCAGCGGCGCCCCAGAGCAAAAATGCACAGGGACGGTCGCGCCCGGCCACAGCCCGGATCAGGCTGCCAGTGAAAACCTCCCAGCCTTTGCCGGCGTGGGATCCTGCCTGCCCCTCTTCCACCGTGAGAACAGTATTGATGAGCAGAACGCCCTGACGGGCCCAGCCCGTCAGATCACCGCAGGAAGGCTCGGGACGGGAAAACTCTTCCCCCAACTCCCGGAAAATGTTTCTAAGACTGCGTGCGAGCGGCCTGACCTCAGGGTTCAGGGCAAACGCGAGCCCCATGGCGTGGCCGGCCGTTGGATAGGGATCCTGTCCGACAATCACCACGCGCACGCTCTCGATCGGCGTCAGCCTCAGGGCGCGATAGGGATCCGCGGGAAAGATCACTGCGCCGTCACTCCGTCTGGAATCAAGAAAGGAGCCAAGCCGCAAGCCGTCTTCACTGCGCCAGAAATCACGCAGCAGATCGCCTGCGAGTCCCTCAACCGTTTCTCCGCGATCAAAGTTTCCGTTGTGCACCTGATCTTCCCTCAAGTTCTTGTTTTCCCGAGCATTACTCTCGTACAGTTCGCCGGATTGTGCCAAAAAACCGATGTGCGCGCAGATTATTTTTTCAACCAGTCTTGCGCCTTCGTGAATTCTCCTTATAATGCCTAACTCTCCGGGGTGTAGCGCAGTCCGGTAGCGCGCCTGCTTTGGGAGCAGGATGTCGGGAGTTCGAATCTCTTCACCCCGACCAACCGCAACTTGGAACTGCCCGTAGCTCAGCTGGATAGAGCATCGGCCTTCTAAGCCGAGGGTCGCTGGTTCGAATCCTGCCGGGCAGGCCAATCACCAGTTCGGAGAAAAAATTTACGGTGGCTATAGCTCAGTTGGTAGAGTCCCGGATTGTGATTCCGGTTGTCGTGGGTTCGAGCCCCTCTAGCCACCCCAGAATGCCTAGGGAGAGTCTTTTCGACTCTCCCTTTTTTTCGTCCGGTTTTGTCTCTAGTGTCTTGATTTGCAACACTTTTTGCTTATCAGGACTTATCAGGTCTCATCACGTTTTTTCACCTTGATAAGCGTCAAGCGCAGCGAAGCATGTAGCAGATAATGTAGCAGGTATCGCAAAACAGGGATCAATTTCCGTCCCGCCTGCTACATGCTAGGAGAAAAAACGTATGGCTTTCAGGCAGTTACCTCCTTTGACTGACAAGGCAGCCCGCGCCGCAACCAAGACTATCGGCGTCGGCCTGATTCCCGGTCTGTTGCTGATCCATGGACAGCTGGTCTTTCACCGCCGTTTCAGCATACTCAAACTTCTACGGCAAGGAGTTTCTCCATTTCGTCGGACGAATAGACCTTCTCCTCACCGCTGCGAACGCGCTCAATCACACGCTCTGCCAGGTAGATGTCCTCAATTTCGTCCAGATACTTGAGAATTGCCTCACGGGCATAGAAAGTCTTTGTGCGTCCAGCAGCTTCTGCAAGATGCTCAAGCCGCTTCTCCTCAGATTCCAGAAGTCGCAAAGTCAACACGTCGATCTCTCCCTTTTCATCCTGTCATTACAAGCATGTAGCCACCGGAGACCACTTGTCCTGCACCATATCCGGATAGGCCAAGGCTTGATCACTTGCCAGGTTCAGCAAAAAGCTCACTCACACTTTGTGCGGTTGTCAGTTCTCCGCGTTTACCGGCGGCATTGCTCAAGATACATCTGCATCGCTTCATCTTGCGCGAGCCAATAATCCACTACCCAACCTTTGATCCTCTCGCGGCTCGTCCGGTTGAAAAGCTGCTTCTTTCCGTAAGACTCGAAATCGCCGACTATCACGTCATCTGCGGATGGAGTCGGTCCTTCAGCATGCTCAACCAAGGCAAACCCGTCGCTGCTTTGCAGGATGTAGTAGTCGCAACCAGTCTCGATGTATACGACCTCGCCCTTGGCGGCCACTGAAACAGGGGAAGCCAGAAGGCAGGCAATCAGCGGCAATAGAGTCAAAGACGATTTCATCTTGCACTGCTTCAGCTAGCGGCGGCGCCCAAAGATGGCGGAGCCGACCGGCAGCGGCTGAGGCAACGCCGCTAAAACGCGTCGATGAGCGCCATCGTTCCCCACAAGGCACTCACTCTCAGCCCAACCGCCTAAGCTTTTGAGGTTGCTGGTCTCGTATTGAATGGCGCGTTCGCCCGAGCAATGAACCCTTCAGCCGTTTCCAGGGCTTTATCCTTCACAGCCATGAACGCCTCCACCACCTGCGGGTCGAAGTGCTTGCCACTTTCCTGCTGAATGATGCCAAGCGCCTTCTCGTAGGGGAATCCTTCCTTGTAGCTGCGCCGAGAAACCAGAGCGTCAAACACGTCGGCCACGGCCATCACCCTGGCCGAAAGCGGAATATCCTCACCCGCAAGACCGCTTGGATAGCCCTTGCCGTTCCATTTTTCGTGGTGATACATGGCCAGGTTCTTCGCTTCTGCCAGATAGTTCGACTCGGGCATCAGCTCGATGATGGTATCGATGATCTTTCCGCCGTGCGTCGTATGCGTCTTCATGACTTCGAACTCTTCGTCCGTGAGCTTGCCCGGCTTGTTGAGGATCATATCCGGCACATGGATCTTGCCAACATCGTGCAAGGGAGCCGCCTGAACCACGCTGTTGATGTATTCGTCCGTCAGCTTGTCAGCGTACACGCCGCGCCTTCTCATCTCTTCAAGAATCAGGCTGACATACTTGGCCGTCTTGCGAATATGCTGGCCGGTATTCTCATCCCTGTTCTCAACGAGCTCGGCAATCGTCACGAGCAAGTTCTCGTGCATCTTCTGGATTGTCGCGTTCTTCTGGTTGATGTCCTTGATATACCGGACGCTGTCCCCGGTCATCTTGACGAACGAGCGGTACAGATTCTCCAGCTCGTCTCCCGTCCTGATATTGAGCCTGGCGATCTTGGAGAGGTTCTCCTCCATGCTCTTTTCGTTATCAAAGACAAACCGCCCCGTGGTTTCCGCCATGCGGTTGATCGGGTTAATCATCTTGCGCGCCCAAATGGCGGCAGGAATCAGAATGAACAGCATGACAAGGGAGAAAAACTGCGCCAGCGTGTTGAAAAACCGCTTGGAATCGTTGCGCAGGTCGTTCATGGAAATATCCACGGCTGCGTAGCACTGGGTCACACCCTTGCTGTCACGCACCGGCGTGTAAACCGTGAGAAGCCACCCGTAGGTGTCATCCGAAATGACGGGTTCGATCTTCTCGCCCTTCATCAAAGCAGGCAGGTATTGCTTGAAGGAATCATCGAACTTGACGATGGAGCCGGGCTGGCTCTGGGCATCTTCCGAGGTATCCAGGTCAAAGACGACCTGGCAGCCCTGGGGCAGAATCTTGTAGACGTAGACGTATTCAATATTGGGGGAGCTGCCCTTGATGATCTCAAGCTTGCGTCTTGTCATCAAATAGCCTTCATCGTCAGTCCCCTCCTTGATGAACGAGGAGACGCGGTCGGCGTCAATGACGCTGGCGACAAGAGCGGAAGTCGCCACACCGAGCTGCTTGTGCTGCGCGATGGTCGCATCTTCATAGAAACGATAGCTCACTAGTGCCGAAATCACTCCGAACAGCGCGAGCGCTCCAAATATCAAGGCCAGAATCTTCGTCTGGATTGAAAAGGATATCTTTCGTTTTCCTTTGTTCACAAGCAACCTCTCTATATAGGCAGCCCTGCTTTCATTGCGCGCGCGGTGGCTCCTTTGCCGCCAAAGACCTCTTTTGACGGGGTTTCTTCCGCCATTCGGCGCATGACTTGTGTTTGTTATTCTTGCACTTTTCATTTCGTTCCACAATAGCCAAACGAACACGCATGCCGCATTTCAGCGTGCCAAAGCGTTCATCAGCGCCATGCAAGGCGGCAGCTAAGATGTTTTCCTGAGAGCCGGAAGCGGACCGCCAATCAAGCCGCTGGCGGGACGATCGGTTTTCGGAAACGGTTTGTTGCAAGTTTTTCATTGCCGGGACAAGAAAGATCCGACACGGCCACCAGCCCTATCTATAATCGCCCGATCACGTAAAACCACTACTTATACGCAAGGCTTACCCATGGATTCCAATATCTTCACCTCCTACGTCCTGAACAACGGCGTTCCTGTCGACAATCGCCTGGCCGTTGCTCCGCTCACTCTTTTCAGTTCCAATGCGGACGGCTCGATCAATGAGGCCGAAGCCAAATTCCTCGACACGCGCGCCGAGAACATCGGTCTTTATATTCTGGGGGCAACCCTGGTGCAGGAAGACGGCCTGACGTTCCCCTGCCAGCCGCGCGCCATCAGCGAAGCGGATCTGCCCTCTCTTGCCGAGCGTGCCAGAATCGTCAAGTCGCACGGCGCCAAGGCGATCCTTCAGATCCACCACGGCGGAATCAAGGCTTCCGCGGCACTCTCTGGCACGATGGCAGTCGGCCCGAGCGCCGCTGACGGCGTGCACGAGATGACCGAACAGGAAATCGAAGCGCTGGTCGCGGCCTTTGCCCGGGCCACCGAGTACGCAATCCGATCGGGCCACGACGGAGTCGAGATTCACGGCGCGAACGGCTTTGTTCTGCAGCAATTTTTCTCCGCGCACACGAACCGCCGCACGGATCAGTATGGCGGCTCCGTGGCAAACCGCATGCGCTTTGCCCTTGCTGTCACCGATGCGGTCTGCAAGGTTCGCGAGAAGCTGAACCGCACGGACTTCATCATCGGCTATCGGCTTTCGCCCGAAGAGCCCGAGGAGGACGGCATCTCCATGACTGAGACGCTTGCGCTTGTCGAGGCGCTCTGCCAGAGGCCGCTTCAGTACCTGCATGTCTCCCAGAAGAACTTTTCCCAGGCTGCCCGCCGCGGCACAGGGGCGGGTCAGTCGCGCCTTGCGCTCATCCACAAGAAGATTGCGGACCGCATGGCGCTTGTCGGCGTCGGAGGTCTGGTTACGGGAGAGGATCTTGACAATGCGCTCAAGTCGGGGCTCTGTGAATTTACCGCTGTCGGCAAGTCCATCATGATGAATCCCCGGCTTGGCACGCTGCTCCTCAAGGACAAGAACGCCCGCGTTGAGAGCGCTCTTGATCTGGGCAGAGCTGACCACTACGCCATTCCGGATCCCCTCTGGGCCATGTGCAGGCAGGCCCAGGATTGGCTCCCGCCCGTAAAATCCTAATAAATCAGCAATCTACAGGCGCAAGACCGCAGTTTTCTCCCTGCGGTCTTTTCTTGATTTTCAACAATATCTGCAAATCTTAATTTGTTGATTGAGAGAATTTCGATGTAACTCTAATTTCGATTTCATTATTTATGAAAAGCGCGTTTTTGTGCTGCACTCCTCTGAAATTAATTTTTCTTACTCTAGGAAGCGAAGCAGAAACCGCCCGCTTTCGATGCCGCCCGTGGGCGCGGCACCCTCGCCCCGTTTTTTCTGCCCGCACTCTTTCCCGTCTGCATGGCTGGCACGGCGCCCGGATCTCATCAGAAAAAGCTACCGGACGATTCTTTCCAGGAAATGCATTTTTCATAAATTCGCGTATTTCAATTTGTGTTAACATGCGCTTTCACGGATATCCAAAGAACAACAAATCGCTTTTATGCCTTTAACCCACGTTGCGCGTCCCCGTTACCTCGCAAAACTGCGATCCTGCTTGGGGAACGGAACAGTCAAAATCCTGACCGGGCCGCGCCGATGCGGCAAGACCACGTTGCTTGCCGAGTTCAAAAATGAGCTTCTGGCAACGGGGCTCACACAAGACCAAGTACTGACATTCGACCTGGACAAGCTTGCCCAGGCGGAGTTTCTGGATTCAGAAATTCTTATTCGGCAGATCGAACGGCTGCGGCCGCAAAATAAACGCGTCTACGTCTTCATTGAGGAGATTCAGCAAAGCGAAAACCTCGCGCAACTTGTCGAAAGCCTCCTCAAGTTTGCCGACATCGAGGTCTATTCGACGGCATCCAACCAGGCGGAGACAAGAAAACTCGCTGCGAGCCAGTGCACCGTCATCCAGATGTTCCCGCTTTCCTTCGAAGAGTTTCGCGGCGCCATGCAGGACGGCTTTTCTTCCCGGGAAGACTTCTCCCGCTACGCGAAACTGGGCTCCTTCCCCGCACTTGCCGGGCACATCGATGACGACTCGTTCATCTCGCCCTACTACGAGCTTCTGGTTGAATCACTGATGTACCGGGATGTCGGCCTGCGGTTCAGGCTGAAAAATCCCCTGTCGCTGCGCCGCGTCGTCGCCTACCTCGCGGTCACTGCCGGCACTCCTGTCTCGGCGCGCAGCATTGCCAAGATCCTTGCCGCTGCGAGCGGCCAGACGGACATTTCCGACATCACGGCCGGGCGCTATCTCCAGGCCCTCGTCGACTGCGGCATGTTTGTCACGGCGGACCGCTATGACATCAAGCAGTCTCGCGTCATGCCTGGGATCTCCAAGTACTACCTGACCGATCCGGCCATGACTCCGTATATCACGGCGATGATGGAACGCTCTGTCGAGCAGCTTCTGGAAAATATCGTTTTTCTGGAATTAAAGCGCCGCTACGAGCACGTCTACGCAGGCAAGATCGGCACTTCGGAGATTGACTTCGTCTGCCGGGGAGAGAATTCGGGTTGCTATGTCCAGGTGGCGGCAACGGGGCCGGTCGCGCCCAGGCTCCGCCCCTTCCGGGCGCTGCGCGACCGCTATCCCTGCCTCGTCATTACGCTCGATCAGAACGAGATGCCGGAGAACACGGGCGGCGTGTCGGTGATCCCTGCAGTCGACTGGCTGCTGGGCGAGCGCGGCTGAATCCGTTTGCGGAGCGCAAGCAAAGCCTCGTTCCACAGACGGATCCTTAAGGGTTCATGCCACCCCGAGCTCCTTCGCGCGCTTTTCCGTAAGCACGTAGCCGAACGCGCGCTTGCGTCCGTCCCGATCCTGCTCGACGTAAACGCCCTGCAGTTCGGGCGTAAAGCCCGGCATCCTGTTGATCCCCTCCTCGAGGGCGAGGAAGTATTCAAGCACCGGTCCGCCCCAGACTTCGCCCGGCACGCAGCAGAACACGCCCGGCGGATACGGCAGGGCGCCTTCGGCCGCGATCCGTCCGCGCGCCTCGGAAAGCGGCACCAGCTCGACATTGCCGCGGACAAACTCAAAATGCGCAGCCTGCGGCAGCATGGCCATCTTCGGGAAATGCGCCTTGCGGAACATTTCCTTCTGGAGCTGCTTGACGTTGTGACTCTTGTAGAAGTCGTGCATTTCCTGGCAGAGCTCCCGGATCGAGTAGCTCCGGTAGCGGTCCTCGTACGCCCTGTAGATGTCGGGGAGCATTTCCGAGAGCGGAACATCGTCATCGAGCATCTGCTCAAAGCGCTGGAGCTGGTTCACGAGACGCTCCATCTTGGCGATGTTCTCGGCGGGAGTCATCAGAAAGAGGATCGAATTGAGGTCGCACTTTTCGGGCACGATGCTGTTCTGGCGCAGGAAGTTCGCAAGGATCGTTGCCGGCACGCCGAAGCTCTCGTACTCGCCCGTTTCCGTGCTGATGCCGGGCGTCGTGAGCAGCAGCTTGCACGGATCGACGAAATACTGGTTTTCTCCATACCCTTCAAAAGCGTGCCACTTCTGCCCGGGCTTGAACTGGAAGAAGCGCAGGTCCGTGGCGATGCGCTGCGTGTCAACGTCCTCCCAGCGCACGCCGTCCACGACCGGGGGAATAAACGGCCGGATGTAGCGGCAGTTCCTGAGGATCAGCTTTCGCGCCTCGATCACGACCTGAACGCAATCGCGCCAGATTGCCCGCCCGGACTCGCCGTCGTTCATCTTGGCATTGACATCGAGCGCGGCAAAAAGCGGATAGAAGGGACTTGTGGACGCATGCATCATGAACGCGTTGTTCACGCGCTTGTGCGGCACGAACCGGTCCTGCCCCTCGATGTGGCGGTCCTTCTTGTGAATCTGACTCGCCTGGGAGAAGCCCGCCTGCTGCTTGTGCACGGACTGCGTGACAAAAATGCCGGGATCTTCGGGGCCAAGGTCAAGCAGCATCGGCGAGCAGTCCTTCATCATCGGAATGAACTGCTCGTAGCCGACCCAGGCCGAGTCAAAGAGAATGTAGTCGCAAAGGCGTCCGATCCGGTCCACCACCTGCCTTGCGTTGTAGATCGTGCCGTCGTACGTGCCAAGCTGAATGACGGCAAGGCGGAAGGGGCGCTTTTCAGCGGCCTTCCCGGGCGCGACCTCCCGAACCAGGCTGCGCAGGTACGCTTCGTCAAAGCAAATGCCGCCAATGAAGCCGTAAGGATTGCGCGCCGTCTCGAGATACACGGGCGTTGCGCCGGCCTGAAGCAGCGCACCGTGGTGAACGGACTTGTGGTTGTTGCGATCGAACAGCACCAGATCCCCAGGAGTCAGCACCGCATTGAGCACAACCTTGTTCGATGCCGAGGTGCCGCCCAGCACGAAATACGTCTTGTCCGCGTTGTAGGCCTTGGCCGCCGCTTTCTGAGCCTCGTACGGAGCGCCCTCGTGAATGAGCAGATCCCCCATCGGCACATCGGCATTGCAAAGATCGGCACGGAACACGTTCTCGCCAAAGAAGTTGTAGAACTCGCGCCCTGCCGGATGGAAACTGCGTGTAGCCCTGGGCAACGTACTTCACCAGAGTGTCGAAGAACGGCGGGAGAAGCTTGTCTTCATAGTCCTGGGCGATGGAGTCGACCTGGCGGCCGTACAGAGCGGCGTTCGTCAGATCGTAATTGAAGATGCCGCGCACCTTGCCCAAAACATTCGCCGTCAGGGGATGGGCCGAGCTGTGCACGACAAACGTCGGGATCGCAAACCCGGTCTCGCGCACCGTCTTGATCCACTCCGGCGCATCCTTGTCATTGAACACCACCGCGGAGACTTCGGTGAGGTCCGCCTCATCCAGACTGACCGTCTGGCGCTCCGTGAGGATGTAGCGCCTCAGATCCTCATTAATCGCAACCTTCATCTTCTTCATAGACAACGACGGCGTCCCCGCGGGCATCTGTCCTGCCAGCAGAAGGCGCCGAGCCTCCTTCAGGTTAAGTTGTTCTCCGGATCGCTCGCGCACAGCCCGGCTATTTTCCGATCAATCGGCAAAATCCCCCACCCAGAGCCGCTTGAAGGCACTCCAGATCCGGGAGCCGCCCCGGGAGGAGCGCTTGCTGCGCTCGCCGATCATGCGGCGGCGCCTGACTTCATCGAGCACGCCCATGACGGTGGAGTCGGCAGGCGAAACAAGACTCACGCCGCCGCCTCGCCAGGGGTTCGGGTGGCCGATGCGGACCTTGAGCCCAAGCTCATCCTCAATCACCTTGTCAAAGCCGGGCATTTCGGCCATGCCGCCCGTGATGACGACGCCGGCCGCTGCCTGCTGCGTCCAGTCCTGCTTGTCCAGATAATACGTGCGCAGCACCCCGATCAGTTCCCGCAGTCGCTGCTCAAGCACGTTCACGATCTCGGCGCTGGTCACTTCCTTGGCCTTGCCCGTGGGCTCGTACGTGTAGTGAATCTTCTCATAGCGGTCCGAGGGCCGCTCGGGGATGTGTCCGTAAGCGAGCTTGATGCGCTCGGCCTCTTCAATCGTGCACTTGAGGTACGTGGCGATGTCGTTTGTGAAAAGATTTCCGCCAGCCGTCGCGACGGCCGTGTACTGAACGATGTCGTCCTTGTAGCAGGCAATGTCGATCAGCCCTGCGCCAAAGTCAAGCAGGATGACGCCGAGCTTTTTCTCCGTTTGGGTGAGGCAGCTTGCAGCGCTTGCCCAGGGCTGCAGCACCAGCCCGTCGACGTCGACTCCTGCCCGCCGTACGCATGTGAGCAGATTCTGAACCATGCTGTCAGGGCCGATCGCCAGGTGCGCATAGGCGCGCAGCACCTCGCCCTTGTATCCCACCGGCGGTTCATAGATCGGCGTGTCATCCGATCCGATCGTGTACATCTGCAGGACGTGGGAGACGATCTTGTCGTCAGGCGCGTTGCCGTCCTCCTTGCTGTCGAAGGCGAGTGCAAGCTGCTGGGCCTTTTTCACGTTGGCCTCGGTGACCTGGCCATCCTGAATGACCACCCTGCCCTGCTTGTTGATCGAGTGCAACCCCTTGCCGGTGAGCGCCACGTAGACGCTCGGAATCGATTCAATCCGGGAGATTTCCTTGGCTTCCTCGAGCGCATTGCGGATGGAGGTCACTGCGAGCTCGATGTTCTGCACGCACCCCTGCCGGATGCCCTTGGAAGGCACCTTGCCGAAACCGACAAAACGCAGCCGACCGTCTTCGCTCACCGAAGCAACCGCTACGGCAATCTTGCTTGAGCCGATGTCCAACGCCGCAATGTAATGTCCCTGCTCTTTTTCCACTTGCCGACTTTCCTCATCAACGCCTACTTTGGATAGATTGTCTCCCGGATTCCCGAAGACGGGCCGGCAGAGCGGCGGACCGTCGGTTTTTTGGCCGCGGCCGCCCCGCTTGCCGCTGCCGGCCGTTTGGCCGCAGCTGAGGCCGCAGCGGACTTCTTCCGTGCAGCGCCGTCAGCGGGTGTCTTCGCCTTGCCCGCCTGCCTGCTCTTCACGGGTTCGGCCGCCTGCTCGGCTGCTGCGCCCGGCAGCGCATCCTCATCCTCCTCATCGGCCTCGGGCTTTCTCAGTCCCTTAGCGATCTCCCATCTCTCATAGCTGTCCTGATCGGGGAGCCTCGCGGCAAACGCGCTGCGATACCGCGCATCCACATAGACCGGGTATCCCTGCATCATATCGCTGATTTTATGGAAGTATCCGGCCACGAGGTCAAACCGGTCGACCAGGACCGCACGCACCTTCGAGCGCCCGAGCTCAACCGTGATCTCCGGGGTCTTTTCCGACTCAAGGGTAATGCGCCAGCTGCCCAGGATCGACACGTTCACCGTCTTCACTTGCAGGCCGACCTCTCTGGCCCTCACCTGGAACTGCCCCCAGAGCTGGACAATGTCCGTCAATGCGCTCGCGTCGCCAGAAAAAATCGGCAGCGCACTGATGCGCTCAATGCCCACCTCGCTGTTCACAAACAGAACCCCATCGGTGGAAACGAGTCTGCCGTCCTCCCAGACCGCAACCGGCTCGTGCTTGCGAACGGTCACCCGCATGCCGTCAGGCCAGGCCCGCTCGACGCTGGCCGACTTCACCCAGGAGACATCCTCGACTGCCGCCTTGACCTCATCAAGGCGCACCAGAAAGAAATTCTTTCCGTCAACCGCAGCCTGCACGCTGCTTTGCACTTCCTGAGCGCCGGCGCTGCCTTCAGCCACGCCAATGATCGTGAGCCGATGAAACTGAAGGGCCGGATCAATGTAGTTCCGATAGATCGCCGTGCCGTAAAAAACGGCAGTGCCGGCCGCTGCCAGTGCCGCCAGCCGTACGAATAAGCGAATCCATCCCCTTGCCGTCATTGCCCGAACCCCTGCCGGATTTGTCCCCGGCTAGTGGTCGAGCCGCGCCGAAAGCGCTACATGCACGCAGAGCTCGGGAAAGCTCATGCCCACGGCGCGGGCGGCCATGGGAACGAGCGAATGCGGCGTCATGCCGGGCGAGGTGTTGATCTCAAGCAGGATGAAGCTGCCATCCTCGCGCCCCATGACATCGATGCGCGCCCAGCCGCGTGCGCCGACGACCGCAAACGCCTTCTCGCAGGCCGCGCGGATCGCGCTGGAAACCTCTTCGGGCAGGTGTGCGGGGCAGTCATACTTGACGGCGTCCCCGGTGTACTTGTTCACGTAGTCGTAGTCGCCTTCGGGAGCCTTGATTTCGATGATGGGCAGCGCCTTGCCGTCCAGCACAGCAACCGTGAACTCGCGCCCGAAGAAGCGCTCTTCCACAAGCACGGGACCGTAGGCGAGCGAAGCGGCGATCGCCTCGCGCACCGTCTTCTCATCGGCATCGCGAAGCTTCACGACGCCGATCGAAGAGCCTTCCTGAACGGGCTTGACGACAACGCTCCCGCCGAGCGTCTCGAAAACTTTCCCTGCCTCTGCGGCATCCCGCACAAGCATTCCCCTGGCGACCGGCAGGCCATTCGCGCGCCAGACCGCGCAGGTCACGGACTTGTCGATGCAGATGGCGCTCGACTGAACGCCCGGCCCCGTATACGGGAGCCTCAAGTACTCAAGCGCCCCCTGCACCGTGCCGTCCTCGCCGAACTTGCCGTGCAGCGCAATGAATGCACGGTCGAACTTCTGTCCTGCGAGATCGGCGATGGAGCAGGCTGCGGGATCGACCCCATGCGCATCCACGCCTGCCTCGCGAAGGGCCTTGAGCACCTCCGAGCCGCTTGAGAGCGATACCTCGCGCTCGGAGGAAAATCCCCCCATGAGCACCGCCACGCGCCCGAGCCTGGTGCGCGTCGCCTCGTCAACCTTGAATCCGTCTTGCATAAGCCTTCGCCCATCCCTCAAAAAAAACTAGCCTTCTCCGGCAAGCCGCAGCGCAACCTTTCCGATGCTGCCCGCCCCCATGGTGAGCACCACGTCGCCGTCCTTCACCACGGATTCGACCGCGCCCTGGACCTCTTCAATCCTGTCGCAGAAGACGATGTCGCCCTTGCTCACCATGCGCAGCGCCCGCACGAGCGCCCTTCCGTCGGCGCCCGGAATCGGCGCTTCGCCGGCCGGGTACACATCGGCAAGCACCAGCACATCCACGCCCGAGAGCACTTTGACGAAATCCTCGAAGCAGTCACGGGTGCGCGTGTAGCGGTGGGGCTGGAAGGCCACAACCAGGCGCTTTTCGGGCCAGGCGCCGCGCGCCGCGGCAATCGTTGCCGCCATTTCATGCGGGTGGTGGCCGTAGTCGTCAACAAGCTTGAACGTCTCCCCAGGCCGATCCTTGATGGGGATGTCGCCGTACTGTGCAAAGCGCCGTCCGACGCCCGTGAATCCCGCCAGTCCCTTGACGATCGCCGCATCGTCCACGCCGACCAGCGTCGCCACGGCAATGGCGGCAAGCGAGTCGAGCACGTTGTGGATGCCGGGCAGATTGAGCAGCACGGGAAGCGGCTCGTGATTCTTGCGCAGCACCGTAAAGCGCATCTGGGTGCCGCAGCTCCTGACGTCGACCGCCCGGACCTCGGCCTCCGGATCAAAGCCGTAGGTCACGATGCGCCGGTGAATCTGCGGCATGATCGAGCGCACGTTTTCATCATCCAGACACAGCACCGCGACTCCGTAGAAGGGAAGCCGCGCGATGAAGTCCACGAAAGCCTTCTTGAGCCGCTCGAAATCGTGCCCGTAGGTATCCATGTGATCCTGATCGATGTTGGTGACCACGGAGACCACGGGAGTGAGATTGAGGAAAGAGGCGTCGGACTCGTCAGCCTCGGCAACCAGGTATTCGCCGGTTCCGAGCCTTGCATTGACGCCCGAGCTGTTGAGCCGTCCGCCGATCACGTAGGTGGGGTCGAGCCCCCCTGCGGCAAGCAGCGTTGCCGTGAGCGACGTGGTCGTCGTCTTGCCATGGGCGCCCGCCACGGCAATGCCGCGCCGCAGCCGCATCAGCTCGGCGAGCATCACGGCCCGGGGCACGACGGGAATGTGCGCAGCGCGCGCTGCCGCCACTTCGGGATTGTCTTCATGAACGGCGCTTGAAATCACAACCGCGTCGGCGCCTTCGATATTGCCGGCAGCGTGTCCGCAGTAGACCGTTGCGCCCTGCGCCGCAAGGCGCTTGGTGGCGGCATTCACCGCAAGGTCCGAGCCGCTCACCGTATAGCCCAGATTCAGAAGCACCTCGGCAATGCCGCACATGCCCGTGCCGCCGATGCCGACGAAATGCAGATGTTTGACAACGAATTTCATCCTGGCTCCTTCAATCAGGGCTTTTTCTTCATGCGGTCGACGGACTCGATCATGTCGCAGACGCTGCCCGTTGCATTCTTGCGGGAGATCTGACGCGCCTTCTTGGACAGATCCAGAATCTTCGAGCGCTTCATGCTCGAGAGGACGCCGAACAGGTATTCGGGCGTGAGATGCGACTGCTCGATCATCACCGAAGCGCCGTTTCCGGCCATGTACTTGGCGTTGCCCCTCTGGTGCTGCGTGGTCTTGGCAATGAAGGGCACCAGAACGCTTGCCACGCCGGCCGCGCAAAGCTCGGAAACGCTCGTTGCGCCGGCCCGGCAGACAACGAGATCGCACCAGCGGTACGCCGAGGCCATGTCATCGATGAACCCGACCACCTCGGCCTTCACGCCCTGCGCTTCATAAAGCGCCTTGACCTCATCCACGGCCTTGGCTCCGCACTGGTGGATCACCTCGGGGCGCTTGTCCTCGTCAAACAGGGCGAGCGCCCTGGGAAGCGTTTCATTGAGAACCTTGGCGCCAAGGCTTCCGCCGAACACGAGCAGATGCAGACGGCCTTCCCTGCCGGCCAGACGCTCCTCGGGCGGCTCGATCGCCTCGATGTCCGCACGCACCGGATTGCCGGTGATCTTGGCAATCGTGGGTGCGTAGGAGCGCGCCGAACCGGCAAAGCCGCAGGCAAGCCCCCAGGCCTGCTTCACGATCATGTGCGTGGACATCAGCAGATCGGCGTCGCAGTTCATGACCACGAGCTTGGAATTGTGCTTTTTCACGCCGGCCGTGACGGGGACGGCAACATACCCGCCGGTCGTGAAGACAACGT
This sequence comes from uncultured Sutterella sp., assembly GCA_900315045.1. GTDB lineage: Bacteria > Pseudomonadota > Gammaproteobacteria > Burkholderiales > Burkholderiaceae_F > Duodenibacillus. The sequence goes on from OMXR01000004.1 coordinate 85,235, forward strand.
CTGGCTTGAGCTCGCCAATCAGCTTGCGGCAGCGGCGGCTCGCAAGGCGCAGCTTCCAGAGTCCCTCGAGGCTCCCGAGAAGCCCCTTGCCGCGCACGCCCCGGAAGTCCAGACCAATGAAGTCGATCGAGTCCTTGGCGACCAAGTTCCCTTCCATGCCGGTCTGGGTGCCGATCCAGGTCACCTGCCAGCCCCTGCGCATCATTTCCCGCGCCACTGCAAGCCCCGGCATGACATGGCCGCCAGTACCGGCGGCCGTGATCACAAGGTGTTTCTGTTTGCTGTCAGTAGTCATTGCTCTGTCCTAAACGCTTCCGCCTCGCATCAGGATGCGATTTTCCCTGTCCACCCTTAAAAGAAGGGCAACAGCGGTAATTGTAGCGAGGAGTGAAGAGCCGCCGTAGCTCACAAACGGCAAAGTCAGTCCCTTGGTCGGGAAAAGCCCCGTCGCCACGCCGCCGTTGATGATGACCTGCACGCCCACCCAGATGCCGATGCCCTCGGCGACTAGACCGCTGTAGATCTGGTCGAGCTTGATCGCCTGCCGCCCGATCGCAAAGGCCTTGCGGATGAAGGTATAGAAAAGGATCAGCACCACGCACACGCCGACGAACCCCAGTTCCTCGCCGATCACGGCGAGGATGAAGTCGGTGTGCGCCTCGGGCAGGTAGTGGAGCTTTTCGACCGAAGCGCCCAGCCCAACACCCGACCATTCGCCGCGGCCGAACGCAATCAGGGAATGGCTGAGCTGATAAGCCTTTCCGAGCGCGTTTTCAGCGTCCCACGGATTCAGATACGCCATGACGCGGCCCACGCGCCAGGGCGTGAGGATGACCGCGAGAACGCCGAAGATCACCACGGCGATGATCACGAAAATGAAGATCCAGAGGTTCAGGCCGCCCAGGAACAGCACACCCATGGTGATGCAGATCGTCACCATGGTGGCCCCGAGGTCCGGCTGCATGCTGATCAGCGCCGCACCGAATCCCAGGCACAGCGCCATCGGCGCAAAGCCCTTTCTGAGCGAGTGCATGTAGTCCTGGCGCGAAACCGTGAACCAGGAGGCCCCGAGCAGGGCGGCGAACTTGGCCACCTCCGAAACCTGCAGATTCATGAATCCGAGGCCGATCCAGCGCCTCGCACCGTTCACGGAGCGGCCGATGCCCGGAATGAGCACGGCGATGAGAAGCAAAATCGCGATGATGATGATCGCGGGAGACAGGCGCCGCCACACACGCATGGGAATGAAGAGCGCTAGGCCCCCCACTCCGAGGGCAATGCCCATCGAAATCAGGTGGCGGATGAGAAAATGCGTGTACGTCGTGTGGTATTTGGTGCTGTCTGCAAGCGAGATCGATGCCGAATAGACCATCAGGGAACCGAGGCACAAAAGGGCGGCCACCACCAGAACCAGCGTGAGGTCATATCCTTCCGGGCTCACGTTCGAGCGGGGCAGCCCCTCAAGGGTGTACCCCGTGTCAAACAGTTCAAGCCCGCGGCTTCTTCTCTTGTTCCCAAACCAGCCCACGGTTTAAAGCTCCTGTTTGCCGCCTTCCTGCTGCCCGGCGAGCTGCCTGGCGCGCTCGACAAATCGCTCGGAGCGCTCAGCGTAGCTCGTGAACATGTCCCAGCTCGCGCACGCCGGGCTGAGCAGCACCGCCTGCCCGGCCTCGGCGGCCAGAAAGGCTCTGTCAACAGCCTTTTCAAAATCCGTTCCGCACTCTTCGTAGGGAATGCCCTGCGCTGCCAGAACCGAGGCGATGCGGGGCGCATCCCGGCCGATCAGCACGACGTGGCTTGCGTACAGCTTGAGCGCCTCGGCGATCGGTCCGAAATCCTGTCCCTTGGCGTCTCCTCCAAGAATGATCGAGCTCTTCACGCCGGCGCGTCCGAGACCGGCAAGCGCCGCCACCGTCGCGCCAACGTTGGTCCCCTTGGAATCATCGATGAATTCGATGCCGTTCACCGTGAGCACGCTTTGCACGCGGTGGGCTTCGCCGCGATAATCGGTCAGCACCTTGAGCCCTGCGGCAAGAGAGCCCCCCGCGGCAACCGTGAGGGCCAGAGCCGCCAGGGCATTCATGGCATTGTGCCGCCCGCGAATCTTCAGGGCTTGTTCGGGCATCAGCAGTTCCATCCCGGGATCGGGTTCGCGCAGGAACCGGTTCTTGCTCTCGGCGCCAGAGGTCCGGGCGATCCTGGCAAGCCACATGAGGCCGTCGCGCTCAGAGAGGCCCCACTCGCCAGGCGAGCGGGGCTCGCCCTCGCCGAACGTCTCGGTCAGGTTCTCCCCTGCCGCCTGCATGGTGAAGCGGTCCTCCCGATTCAGGACACGGATGGTCTTTTCCGAAAAAATGCGCATCTTGGCCTGGGCATAGCGCTCTAGCGACCCATGCCAGTCGATGTGATCCTGAGTGAGATTCAGGAAGGCCGCGCAGTCGCACACAAGCGACGATGTCGTTTCCAGCTGAAAGCTCGACAGTTCCAGCACCCAGCACTCGGGCAGCTTCTTCTCGTCCTCGCATTTGAGGAGCTCGGTGATGGCATTCGGTCCGATATTTCCGGCCACATGGGTGGAAACACCGCTCCCCGCCATCATCAGTCCCACAAGCGTCGTGGTGGTCGTCTTGCCGTTGGTGCCGGTGATGCCGATCACACGCGGTTCGTAGCCCGTCTCGGCGCGAAGCCGCGCAAGCTCCCGGGCAAAGAGTTCGATCTCGCCCACGACGGGCGTGCCCCGGGCTCTTGCCCGGGCAACGAGCGGCGCGGCGTCCGAGTGTTCGGGCGAGAGCCCGGGGCTTATCACGACCAGCTCCACGCCGTCAAGCAGCTCGGGCGGCATCGCGCCCCCCGTGAACCTTGCCTCGGGCGCAATCTGGCGCAAACGCGCAAGCCCTCCCGGTGCATTGCGCGTATCAGCCACGACAAGGCTCCAGCCCCGTCTCGTCAAGTATTCGGCTGCTGCGAGCCCTGAGGCTCCGCAGCCTAAAATCAAAGCAGTCTTTTCCATCAGCGAATCTTCAAAGTCGACAGTCCTACGAGCACCAGAATGAAGGTGATGATCCAGAAGCGCACGACAACCTGGGTTTCCTTCCAGCCCTTCAGCTCAAAATGGTGATGAATCGGAGCCATGAGGAAAACCCTGCGTCCGTGCGTCATTTTGAAGTACGTGGTCTGAATGATGACCGAAAGGGTTTCCACGACAAAGATTCCGCCCATGATCGCAAGGACGATTTCCTGACGCGTGATGACGGCCACCGTACCCAGGCAGCCGCCGAGCGCCAGCGCTCCGACGTCGCCCATGAAGACCTGCGCCGGGAACGTGTTGAACCAGAGGAACGCAAGCCCTGCTCCGGCAAGCGCCGCGCAGACCACGACGAGCTCGCCCGCGCCCGGAATGTACGGGATGTACAGGTAGCTCGAGAAGTCGGCACGGCCCTCGACGTAGGCGAAAATGCCCAGGGCAGCGCCCACCATGGCGCTCGGCATGATCGCCAGCCCGTCCAGCCCGTCCGTGAGGTTCACGGCATTCGACGTCCCCACGATCACGATGTACGTGAGCACGATGAAGCCCCAGATTCCGAGCGGATAGGCGATCGTCTTGAAGAACGGCACGATGAAGTCGAGCTTTGCCGGCGCGGGCAGCGTAAAGCCGTTCGTCACCCAGTGCGTGAAGGAGCTGAACACGTTGCTGTCGGCGGGAAGCGCCACGGCAAAGGCAAGATAGACGGCGGCAATGCCTCCGATCAGGCTCTGCCAGCCGAACTTCTCCCGCGCGCTCATGCCCTCGGGATCATGCCGGGCGACCTTGCGGTAGTCGTCGGTCCAGCCCACGAGCCCGTAGCCGATCGTCACGAAGAGCACCACCCAGACGAAGCGGTTTCTGAGGTCGGCCCAGAGCAGCGTTGCCAGTCCGATCGCCACCAGAATCAGTACGCCGCCCATCGTCGGCGTCCCCTGCTTGGCAAGGTGCGACTTCGGCCCGTACCCGCGCACCTCCTGCCCGAGCTTCAGGGCGCGCAGCTCCCGGATCACCCACGGTGCAAAGGCGAACCCGATGATCATCGACGTGAGCGCCGCGAGCAGCGCTCGCAAGCTCAGGTAGTTGAACACCGAAAAGTTCGGGTAGTACTCGGAAAGCCATTGGAATAGATGCAGCAACATAATCAGACAACCTACTGAAATTCAGCTCAAGCGCCTTGCAAAAGCGCATCGACAATCTTTGCAAAGCCCATGCAGTTGGACGCCTTGAGCAGCATGGAGACGGGCCTTTTCGCCGCATCAATCGCGGCCTCCTGCAAGGCCTGCGTCGTCTCGAAATGCCGCGCGGCGGGACCGAATGCGGCGGCCGCGGCCTTCATCTGCTCGCCGGCACACCAGAATTCTTCAATTCCCTTTTCCCGGGCAAAGGCGCCGATCTCGGCATGCGCGGCCTCGGAAGCGTCGCCCACTTCGGCCATGTCGCCCGCAATCAGGATGCGCGGCCCCTGCATCGCGCCCAGCACCTCGATTGCCGCGCGCATGCTGTCGGGATTTGCGTTATAGGCCTCATCGACCACCACGGCTCCGCTTGAGAGCCTGTGATGCACGCCCCGGCCCTTGACCGGGCGAAACTGCGCAAGGCCCCGGACAACCGCATCAAGCGGCACTCCAGCAGCGAGCGAGGCCGCCGCGGCGGCGGCCGCGTCATGCGCCACGTGCTCGCCGGGGAGCGAGAACTCAATCTGCGCGGTTCTGCCATCGGCAAGGCTCAGCGTGAGGCCGCCTGCGCTTCTCCTGACCGTGACTTCGCTTTCTCCGCCGTGCGCATACCAGAGCGTTCTGCACCCGCGCGCCCGGGCAAGGTCGGCCCATATCTGCGCGCAGCCATCCGTCTGCGGCAGCACGGCTACTCCGTTATCGGGCAAGCTCACGATCGCAAGCCCGTTTTCGCGGGCGCTCGCCTCAACACCGTCCAGAAACTCCTGGTGCTCCCGCTGTGCATTGGTGACGACGACAACCGTCGGCCGGATGAAGCTCGCCAGGCGGCTCATCTCGCCCGGGTGGTTCATGCCGGCTTCGATCACCGAGTACTGCGTGGTATCGCGCATCTTGAGGAGCATCATCGGCACGCCAATCTGGTTGTTGAAATTGCGCTCGGTGGCAAGCGCATGGGCCTCTCCACAGGCAGCGCGCAGGATCGAGGCGATCATTTGCGTTGTCGTTGTCTTGCCGTTGGAACCCACGACGCAGATCACGGGCGAAGAAAAGCGCCTGCGCCAGAAGCGCGCAATCGCGCCATAGGCATCCAGCGTGTCGCGAACGACAATCTGCGGGCAGCTGCAGCCCTCGACGCGGTGCTCGACAACCACGGCACCGGCGCCTGCTGCGCTTGCTCCCGCTACAAAATCATGCCCGTCGAATTTGGCGCCGCGGATCGCGATGAAAATGCAGCCGCGCGAAATTCTCCGGCTATCGGTGACGACCGGGCCGAGGGGGCCGGCACACTGTCCGATGACTTCCCTGGCCTCTCCCGCGAGGGCCCGTTCGAGCTCGGCAATTGTCCAGAGAGGCTCCTTCCCTGTCATTTTGACTCTCTCGTTTTGCGTTCAATGAAGGCTTCCCGAACCACTTCGGCATCGCTGAAGTGATGCTTGACCCCCTGGACTTCCTGATAATCCTCGTGGCCCTTGCCCGCAACGAGCACCACGTCTTCGGGCGCAGCCTCGCAGACCGCGGCAACGATGGCCTCATGGCGGTCAAGAATCACCCGGGCGCGGGCTCCGGCGCCCGCCGCCACCTCCGCGGCAATCGCGGCCGGATCCTCCGTGCGCGGATTGTCGCTTGTGACAATGACTTCGTCCGAATCCCGCGCGGCAACCGCCCCCATGATGGGACGCTTGCCCTTGTCCCGGTCTCCGCCAGCGCCGAATACCGTCCAGATCCGCCCCTTCCTGAAGGCGGCAATCGGACGGACTGCCGCGATCGCCTTCTCGAGGGCGTCCGGCGTGTGGGAGTAGTCCACAAGGCAGAGCGGCGCGCCTTGCGCACTCACGGTCTGCATGCGCCCCGCGGGCGGAACGAGCTTCGCGAGCTCTTCGAACACCTGCCGCACAGGCAGGCCGAGCGAGATGGCCGCAGCCGCCACGCCCAGGAGATTGGCAACGTTGAAAAGCCCCACCGCGCGGCTGTTCACCGCATACGTCGTGCCCAGCCAGTGCGCATCAAAATGCATGCCGTCCGCTGCCGCGCGGATGTTGTCCGCAGACAGGCACTGCGCCCCTTGCGGAGGCTCCGTCCCCTGCAGCGTGCAGGCAATCGTGCGCACGCCGCGGGCAGCCGTTCTTGCCGCAAACCGCAGCCCTGCCGGATCGTCCACATTCACCACGGCGCACTTGAGCCGCGGCCAGTCAAAGAGGATCGCCTTGGCTGCCTCGTAGTTTTCCATCGAGCCGTGATAGTCGAGGTGGTCCCGCGTGAGATTCGTAAAAATCGCCGTGTGGATTGAGGTGCCGAGAAGCCGCCCCTGCTCAAGGCCGATCGAGCTCGCTTCAATGGCAAAGGCCGTTGCGCCGCGCGCGGCGATGGTGCTGAAGAGTCTCTGGGCGCTTGCCGCATCAGGCGTCGTGAGCGCCGGACTCGGGATTTTTTCCGCCCCGAGGAAGCAGCCGATCGTGCCGATCGCCGCGCAGGGATGCCCGAGTGCCGTGAGGAGCCTTGCCACCCAGTGCGAGGTCGAGGTCTTGCCATTCGTTCCCGTGATGGCAATGCCCATCATCCGGGACGAGGGATCGTGGTAGAAGTCGCGGGCGATCGTGCCGAGCCTTTCGCGCAGACCGTCCACGGCAAGCGCAGGCAGCGTCCCCGGCAGCACCGCCGAGCCCATTTCGTAGAGCATGCCCGAGGCGCCCCGGGCGGCAGCAACGGGGGCAAAGGCGACGGCGTCGCTCTTTGCGCCCTTGAGCGCCACGAAGACATCCCCGGGAGAGATCTCCCGGGAATCGAGGCACAGGTTTCCGTCCGCCTTTGCCCTGCTTCTCAGCCAGGTCACGATGTCGTGCCCGTCAACACGGTATTGCTCAGTCATTTCGAATGCCTCTAACCAAAATCCCGGCGCTCGAAGACGCATCGTGATCGTCAGGATGAATTCCCTTGAAGCGCAGAGCGCTTTCCATCACTTCGTTGAAAACGGGTGCGGAAATCGTTCCGCCGTAGTGGCTGCCCTTGGTCGGGTTGTCGATCATCACCGCCACGATGAGGCGCGGCTGCGTTGCTGGCGCCATGCCGATGAAGGATGCCACGAACTTGTCGACATACTTGCCGTTCTCTATCTTGTTGGCCGTTCCGGTCTTGCCCGCCACGGTAAATCCGGGAACCGACACGAGCCGGGCCGTGCCGCCGTCCTTGACGGTATTCATCATCATCTGGCGCATCTGGCGGGCCACTTCCGGACGGAAGACCTGAATGCCCTGCGCCGGCCGGTCGGTTCGCTTGAAGGTGAGATCGATCACGTCGCCGTTCCTTGCAAGGGACGTGTAAGCGCGCACCATCTGCATGAGCGTGACGGAAATGCCGTGCCCGTAGGAGATCGTCGCCTGCTCGATCGGACGCCACTTCTTGCCGTTGCGCAGAATGCCGCTCGCCGCGCCGGGAAAGCCAATCTTCGGAGAATGTCCGAAGCCGAGCACGTCGTACATCTGCCAGAGCATCTCGGAGGGCATTTCAAGCGCGATCTTGGACGTGCCGATGTTGGAGGACTTGGAAATCACCTCGCTCACGGTAATCAGTCCGTGATCGTGCGTGTCGCCGATCGTCTTGTCGCCGATCGTGAGTTTGCCGGGGCTCGTCTGCACCAGCGTGTCCGAGCGCACGATGCCGATGTCGAGCGCCTTCGCAACAACAAAGGGCTTCATGGTCGAGCCGGGCTCGTACGAGTCCGTGAGCACGCGGTTGCGCACATTCTCAAGCCGGAGCTTTCGCCGGGAATTGGGATCGTACGTCGGCAGGTTGCTCATCGCGAGGATTTCCCCGGTCTGCACGTCGGCCACAACCACGGCGCCGGCGCTTGCCTGATGCTTTTCGATCGCCTTGCTCAAGGCCACGTGCGCGACAAACTGCAGGCGCGAGTCGATGGAGAGCACGACGTCGTTGCCGCTTTGCGCCTCGCGCACCCAGATGTCTTCGACAATCCGGCCCATGCGGTCGCGGATGACGCGCCGGGATCCTGCCTTGCCGGAGAGCACGGAGTTGTTGGCCAGCTCCACGCCCTCGCGTCCGCGGTTGTCCTGATCGGTAAAGCCGACCACGTGCGCCGAGAACTTGCCCTCGGGATAGTTCCGCCGCACGGCGTTGTTGACCGTGAGGCCGGAAATGCCGAGCGCCTCAATCTTCTGCGCGGTATCCACGTTGATCTGGCGGGCGATGTACACGAAGGACTTGTTCCTCTTCGCATAAAGCCTCTTTCTGAGGTCGCCGTAGCGCTCGCCAAGAAGCTTCGCGAGCTTGCGCATCTGATCGGGCGTGATCTGCGAGAGCGATTCCTTGGGATTGATCCAGATCGAGCGGGCGGGGATGGTCGAAGCGAGCACCACGCCGTTGCGGTCGACAATCTGGCCGCGGGTTGCCGGCTCGGGCAAGGTCCTTGCGTAGCGGATCTCGCCCTGGCGCTGCAAAAAGTCGGTCTCGATGCCGCACTGCAGGTAAAACGCGCGCCCCATCACGGAAAGGAAGCCGGCCACAAACAGGAAGAACACAAGCTTGCTGCGGGCCGCAGGAATGCGGATCGAGAGCAGCGCCGCCTCCGTTCCGTCGCTCGACCTCTTCTTGGGCGCACTGTCCTTGCGCCAGAGTTCCTTGGCCTTGGCGGCAATCCACGCGGCGCACTGCTCGCCCATGCGCACCGTCAGCACCAGCAGTTTCTGCGAGACCCTCATTTTCTGAAGACCTCCATCTGTTCGTGCTCGAGCCGCTCCTTGGGCACTTCGATCATGACGGTTCTTTCGAGTTCAGCCGTACTGAACCCCTTCTTCAGCGCCTTTGCATTCACGCTCGCCGGCAGGGCCGCGCGGGCAAGCTCGATGCTGAGCTGGCTCGCATCGTCCTGCAGCTCCCTGTCAATGCGCTTCTCGGCCTCGATCTCAATGAAGACCTGGCGGATCTGGTACTGCGTCGTAATGAGGCGCGCAGCCCCAAGAACAAGCAAGACGGTCGCAAGAAACGCCGTCATGCCCAGAATTCTGTCGGCAATCGCAGAAAGGCGAATCATCTTGCATTCCCTCCCTGCCCGTCATCCCAGGCGCGGTCCGTGCGCACCGCCCAGCGCATCACGGCGCTGCGGGCCCGCGGATTCTCTTCGCACTCCTCTTTGCCCGGCTTCACGCGCACCGCATCCCGCCACAAGGGCAGCGGCATTTCAGCCGCGCGCAGCGCCAGCCGCGGATCGATCTCCCGCTCGGGGTGCGCGCCGCGCTCGAAGAAACGCTTCACGATCCGGTCCTCGAGCGAGTGGAAACTGATGACCACCAGGCGTCCGTCAGGGCGCAGCAGCGCTCCTGCGCTCTCAAGCGCGGCGCTCAGTTCATCGAGCTCGCCGTTCACAACGATGCGGATCGCCTGGAAGCTTCTCGTTGCCGGGTTCTGTCTGGGGTCGCTCGCGTTGCGGGGCACCGAGCGGGCGATCAGCTCGCCGAGCTGCGCCGTGCGCACGATGGGATGCTCCTCGCGCTCGCGCACGATTGCCTGGGCAATGCGCCCGGCAAAACGCTCTTCGCCATAAGTCCTGAGCGCTTCGGCAATCTCCTTCTCGCTCGCGCGTGCAATCCACTCAGCGGCCGTCATGCCGCGGCTCGTATCCATGCGCATGTCGAGCGGCCCGTCGGCGCGAAGGGAAAATCCGCGCTCCGGATCGTCAATCTGGGGACTGGAGACACCGATGTCCATGAGGATGCCGTCGGCCTGCGTCACGCCCAGGGCGGCAAGTTCGCTTTTCATGGCCGAGAACGGACTGTGCACGATGCAAAAGCGCGGATCGGCGATCGACGCCGCGGCGGCAATCGCCTCGGGATCCCGGTCAAAGGCAATGAGCCTGCCCTGATCGGAAAGCTTTCCAAGAATGGTTCTGCTGTGCCCGCCGCGGCCGAACGTCGCATCGACGTACAGGCCATCGGGGTTGTGCACAAGCGCCTCGGGCGCCTCGCAGGCGAGCACGGAGCGATGGCGGAATTCGGTGTGGAGTGCGCTGCCGGTCATCGTCGCCTCCGCCTAGAACTGGAAGTCGGCTGCCTGTTCGGCAAGACCGGCTTCAAGCGCCGCCTTCTCCCGTTCGGCGAGCCGGCCGACGTCCCACAGTTCGAAATGCTCGCCCAGCCCGAGCAGAGCAACTTCCCTGTTCAGGCCGCACAGCGTCCTTAGTTCCGCAGGAATCAGCATTCTGCCGGCAGCATCCACGGTGAGGTCGACGGCGCCGCCCAGCACAATTCTCTGCAAAGCGCGGGCGCTGTAGGGCAGGGACGAGAGCGCCTTGCGCTTTTCCTCCCAGACCGGGCGCGGGTAGATCAGCACGCAGCCGTCGGGATGCCTCGTCACTGTCACGGCGAGCGCGCACACGCCTTCAAGGGCCTCGCGATGCCTGGTCGGCATCGTCATGCGCCCCTTGGCGTCGAGTGACAAAAGTGATGTTCCCTGAAACACGGCCTGACTTCCTGCAGAACTGCTGCAAACGATGCAAAAAGTGGAGTTTCAGGGACTTTCCCCCACTTTCCTCCACTTTTTCACACCGAACTTTACCACAAAGACTTCAGGCTGAAAAGATTGATTTTTGGATGTTTTTTGGAACCGGTTGAAGAAAACCGCAGCAGTCACGGATTACTTGTGGTCTCGAGTTGCCCCTCCCCCAAGAGATAGTGTCCAAACCCGAAAATAGCGCATGACGGAGATTGCCTCAGAGCGGCAGGGCTGCTATATGCACTGCCCGCAGCTTGTCGCGGCCCGTCCTGTATGTGGGAAGGATGCTCTCGACCTGACGCCAGAATGCCGGCGAATGATCCATGTGCACGCGATGGGAAAACTCGTGCGCGATCACATAATCGATCACATCGTCCGAAAAAAAGATGAGGCGCCAGCAAAAATAAATGTGCCCGGCCGAAGTGCAGCTCCCCCACTGGCGCTTCGCGTTGGAAAGCGCAAGTTTGGTTGCCTGTCTGGGAAAGCGCGGAGCGAGTTTTTCAATCCGCTCGCCGATCACGCTGCGCGCCGCTTCGAAAAGGAAGAGGAATACCTCGCGGGCAATGCTTTCGCCCCCCGCACCGGCACTGACGGCAACTTCAAGCTCCGAGCCCCCGCGCATCGCGGTTTTCTCTGCGCCAAGGCGCAGCGTCAGCGTGCCGCCGCGAAAGGGGAGCCGTCCGCCCTCGGCAAAGATTCTTGCCGGATCCCCGGAGTCGGCCCTCGCCTTCTGCCACCTGTCATAGTGCTCAATGATCCAGGAGCGCTTCTCCGCGACAAACGCCTCGATTTCCCGATTCGGCACCCAGCGCGGCGCCGTCACGACAACGCCGCGCTCGCTCACGCGAACGGCAATCCTGCTTTTACCCGTGCGGCGCACGGTGTAGTAGATGACGCCAGATGAGTCAGCCGCACCCGCGACGGTGAGGGCAAAGCTCTGCTCCTCACTTGCCGGCATCAGCGCGCTCCGCCTCATGGCGCTCAATCCGGGCAAGCTCCTGCTCAATCCAGTTTTCAACCTCTTCATTGAGCTCCTTGGCGCTTTTGCCTTCGGTCGGAATGACCGGACCGAAACTCACCGTGATCGTGCCGGGATTCTTGGCGAACTGATTGCGGCCCCAGCAGTGTCCTGAATTGAGCGCGACGGGAAGCACGTCGCAATTGCAGGCAACGGCAAAGCGTGCGCCGCCGCTCTTATAGGGGACGCGGTTTCCGGGAGCCACGCGCGTGCCCTCGGGAAAGAGCATGATCCACCAGCCGCGCTCCACGGCGTCCCGCCCCCTCTTAAGAAAATTCGCATACGCGCTCACGCCCTTGTTGCGGTTGACCGCCACCATGTTCAGCGACTTGAGCGCCCAGCCCAGCAGCGGAATCCAATGCAGCGACTGCTTGTAGACAAACGACATCGGCCGGGGCAGGACAGCTGGCAAAAAAAGCGTTTCCCAAGCCGACTGGTGCTTGCTGAGGATCACAAGGCGGGCGGCATCGGCGGGGATATTCTCCGCCCCGATCACTTCGTAGCGCACGCCGCAGACCACCCGCAGCGTTTCAACGAGAATCCTGCCGTAGCACTTTCCGAACAGATAGCGCGTTTTTCGGGGCAGCACCGGCCAGGTGACAACGCAGCCGCCGGCACACACAATCGTAGCCAGGCAGGCGACAAGATAAAAGACTGCAGCCCGGATGTATCGCATGGAATCCCTCCTGTCAGGGGGTTTCAGATATGACCGGCCGCGGCGGGATGAAGCACCAGCCGCGGCCGAAATCAGGCAATGCGCCTGTTACTTGGCAAGGCGCGAGAGTTCCGCCACGCTGTTCATGACCGCGTAGAGACGCTTCAGAAGCGCCTGGCGGTTGGCTCTGACGGCGGCATCCTCGGCATTGACCATGACATCGGCAAAGAACGTGTCGACCGGTGCCTTCAAGGCCGTCAGGGCGCGCAGAACGTCTTCAAAGCGGCCCGCCTCGTAGGAGGCCTTCACCGAGGGCTCATACTTGAGCACGGCGGCGTAGAGGGCTTTTTCAGCATTCTCGGTCATCAGCGCTTCGCTGACGGAATCGCTCACCTCGCCCTCGACCTTCTTCAGGATGTTGGCAATGCGCTTGTTGGCGGCCGTCAGGCTCTCGGCCTCGGGCAGCGCCATGAAGGACTTCACGGCGGCAAGACGCACCGGGGTGTCGAGCACATTGCTGTTGCGCTTGGCAAGCACGGCGTCCACTTCCTGGGCGCTGTACCCCTGCTCGCGCATCATGACGCGCAGTCGGTCGAAGAAAAAGCCGAGCAGGCTTTCCGTCTCGTCCTTGAGCCCCGGGACGGAGCATTCGATTGCAAAGGCACGTTCGATGAGGCCGCGCAGCGACACGTCGAGCTTCTTCTCGATCAGCATGCGCAGCACGCCGAGCGCATGACGGCGCAGCGCGAACGGATCCTTGTCGCCCGTGGGCATCTGGCCGATGCCGAACATGCCGGTCAGCGTCTCGAGCTTGTCGGCAAGCGCCACGGCGATCGACACCGGGGTAGAGGGCAGCGCGTCGCCCGCAAAGCGCGGCGCATAGTGCTCGCTGATCGCCTTGGCCACATCCTCGGCCTCGCCATCGTTGCGGGCGTAGTACTCGCCCATGATGCCCTGAAGCTCGGGGAACTCGCCCACCATCAGCGTGCGCAGGTCAGCCTTGGCAAGCATCGCGGCGCGCTCGGCCTTGGCGGCATCGGCGCCGATGAGGCCTGCAATCATGCCGGCAAGCGCCTTCACGCGCTTCATGCGCTCGGCCTGGGTGCCGAGCTTGTTGTGATAGACGACGTGCTCAAGGCCCGGCACGCGGCTCTCGAGGGTCTGCTGGCAGTCCTGGGTGTAGAAGAACTCGGCGTCCGCAAGGCGTGCACGCACAACGCGCGCATTGCCCGAGCGGATCGCATCGCCCCCGTCCTTGGCTTCAAGGTGGGAGACGAGGCAGAACTTGTTCATGAGCTTGCCGGCGGCATCGCGCATCGGGAAGTACTTCTGGTTCGTCTGCATCGTGAGGATCAGGCACTCCTCGGGCACGGCAAGGAACTTCTCCTCAAAGCCGCTCGTGTAGATCACGGGCCACTCGGTGAGGGAATTCGTCTCGTCAATGAGATCCTCGGGCGCAATCAGCGTGCCGCCCTGGCGTGCGGCCTCCTCGTGCAGCAGCTCGACGAGCTTGGCGCGGCGCTCGGCATACGAAGCAATGACCTTGCCCTCGGCGCGAAGCTGCTCTGCATAGCCGTCCGCCGTGCGGATCGCAATGGGAGCCTTGGTGTGGAAGCGGTGCCCCATCGTCATGCGGTCGGCCTTCAGGCCGAACATCTCGACGGGAACAACCGTCTCGCCGTAAAGGGCCGTGAGGTGCTTGACCGGACGGACGAACTGCACGGTCGTGTGCCCGTCGGCAAGCTGATAGTTCATCACGCGGGGAATCGGGAGCGCCTTGACGGAATCCTCAATCGCCTTCTGCAGTCCGGCGGCGAGCTCGACGCCAACCTTGACGCCTTCGTACACCAGCTGCTCATTCTTGCCGTCGCTCACGCGCTTTAACTCGGAAACGGGGCAGGTGATGCCGAGCGCGGCCATCTTTTTCACAAGCGCCGGAGCGGCTTCGCCTTCGGCGGTGAGGCCCACGCGCACCGGAACAAGCTTCTGGCGGAATGCCTGATCGGGGGCCTTCTCAAGCACATTGGTGAGCAGCACGGCCATGCGGCGCGGCGCGCCATACCCGGTGCAAACGGAACCCTCGGCAAGCAGATGCTGAGCCGCAAGGCTCTTTTGCACGCCGTCGGCAAAAGCTTCGGAAAGCTTCTTGAGCGCCTTGGGCGGCAGTTCCTCGGTCTGAAGTTCAACTAACAAACTCGTCATTTTCTTCTCTCAAATCCTGTTCACCTAGTTGCTGTCCTTGAGCATCGGGAAGCCGAGACGCTCGCGAGCCTCGTAGTAGCTCTGTGCAACGGCACGGCTGAAGTTGCGGATGCGGGCGATGTAGGCGGCACGCTCGGTCACGGAAATGGCTCCGCGGGCATCAAGCAGATTGAACGTGTGGCCGGCCTTCAGAACCATCTCGTATGCGGGCAGCGCAAGCTGCAGCTCCATGAGCCGCTTGGCTTCGCTCTCGAAATAGTCGAACTGCTTGAAGAGCTTCTCCGGATCGCTCGCCTCGAAGTTGTACTTGCTCTGCTCGACTTCGTTCTGATGGAAGACGTCGCCGTACGTAAGCGTATGCTCCTTGCCCAAGCCATCCTTCCACTTCGTGAACACGAGGTCGAAGACGTTGTCGCAGTTCTGCAGATACATCGTCAGGCGCTCAAGCCCGTAGGTGATCTCGCCGGTGATCGGCTTGCACTCAAGGCCGCCCACCTGCTGGAAGTACGTGAACTGCGTCACTTCCATGCCGTTCATCCAGACTTCCCAGCCAAGACCCCAGGCGCCGAGCGTCGGGTTTTCCCAGTTGTCCTCCACAAAGCGCACGTCATTGACCTCGGTGTCAATGCCAAGCGCGCGAAGCGAATCCAGATACAGGTCGACGATGTTCACGGGCGAGGGCTTCAGAACCACCTGGTACTGATGGTGCTGATGCAGGCGGTTTGGGTTCTCGCCGTAGCGCGCATCCTTGGGACGGCGCGAGGGCTGCACGTACGCGGCGCGCCAGGGCTCGGGACCCAGTGCACGCAGAAACGTCGCCGTGTGGCTCGTGCCTGCGCCCACCTCGATATCGATCGGCTGCAACAGTGCGCAGCCCTGCTTGTTCCAATAGTCCTGCAGACGCAGGATCACTTCTTGAAAGGTAATCATGGGCTTTTTCAGACAAAACTCGCCCCGGCCAGCCGTCAGCCAGACCGGAGCAAACAAAAATAACGGCAGATTTTACCGCTTTTCTCCCCTGCTCTGACAATTGCAAAAAAGGGAAAAACAAGGGAGGCAGCAAGGCTCCCAAGCGGGAACGCGCGCCGATCAGTTCCGCGCTCCCCGAGAGCCTTTGCGGCTCGCCAGGAACCGCGCACCGATGCCAAGGAAGACGAAAAGGAGCATCAGCGCAAGGAGCGGGGCGTTGCCCATCCGCACGAAAGGCGTCGGCTGTCCGCCGTAGGCCTGAACCGTGAGATCGAGATTCTGCGCCCCCTTGCCGACGACCCGGTCAAATTCGCCGTCCGGCCGGATGAGCGCGGAGTAGCCGCCCATCATCGCCTGCAGGACGGGACGCGCAGTCTCCCGCGCCCTCATGCGGCTCATCTGCGTGAACTGCACGGCTGCGGGATCGGAGAACCAGCCCAGATTGGACTGGTTGAGGATGAGCCCGGGGCTCGAAAACGTCCACCAGTCGCGCAGCTCCTCGCCGAACATGTTCTCGTAGCAGACAGTGAGCGCAAGATCCACCCCGGCCACGCGCACGGGGCTTTTCGGAAGCGCGCCGCGCTGCTGGTCAACCATCGGGATGCCGAGCCGGTCCACGAACCAGCGAAAGCCCGTCGGAACGAACTCTCCAAACGGGACGAGATGCCGCTTGGCGTAGACGTTGGCAAGCCGCAGGCCTTCGGTCTGCGCGATCCAGATGGCGTTGTAGAACTTGCCCCTGGAGGGTTCAGCAAACGCATTGAAAACCACGCTCGCCCCGGTCTTTTCGGCAACCCGAACCGGCTCGAGCGCTTCAGCCGCGAGCCGCTCAAGAGGCTGCACATAAACGCTCTCGGGCCAGACGATGAGGTCGAGCCCCTTGCCGCCCATGGCAGCGCGATCACTCATTGCCGCAAGGCGCGGCAGCCGTCTTGCATCGTCCCCAGGACGGGCGATTACCACGAGAGGCAGATCCGGCTGAACAACCCTCACTTCGAGCTTGCCCGCGGGCTTGGACCAGCTCACGTCGCCAAGCGCAACCGAGCCGATCATCAGGCCCCCAAGCCAGAGCGCAAAAGCGGCGCGCAGCAGGGAGCGCTCCTTGGGAATCTCCATGAAGGCAATCATGGCGCCCGCGGCAAAGACCAGCACGGCGCTCACCAGATACACGCCCCCCACGGGAGCCCAGGCGCCGAACACCGCCTCGGTGAATGCGTATCCGAGCGAAAGCCAGCCGAATCCGCCGAGAGCCACCCCGCGCAGCCACTCGCCGATCACCCACAGGGCGGGAAAGACAAAGGCGCTGCTCACGGCGGCCGGGGCACCGATGAAGCGCGTGAGAAACGCCGCCCCCATCGGAAAGAGCGCCAGCGCCGCTCCGAGAAGAACAACCGCGGCAGCCGCCAGAACGGCAGGCACTCCACCGTACACGTGCATGGAGTGGTATGTCCAGGACAGGCCCGCCGAGAAATACGCAATCCCCCAGAACCAGCCCATCAGAGCCGATTCCTGGACACTTCCCGAACGGCTGAGGAGGTAAACCAGAGCAAGAAATCCCACGGCCGCTGCACCGGCAAGCGACACCGGGGCAAAACCCGCAGCGGCGATGAACCCGGCGCAGGCCGCAAGCGCCAGACGCACCGAACGCTGCCCGAGCGGATCACGGCGCGGCTGCTTTTCCTTATCCATTTCTCTGCCCCTGACAGAAATCAATGGCCCCGAGCCCGGTCGCTGTAGGGATTGGGCAGGCCAAGCGAAGCCATGATTTCGCGCTCCCTGGCTTCCATTTCCTCGGCCTCATCGTCGCTCTCGTGATCCCAGCCCTGGGCGTGCAGGACTCCGTGAATCAGCAGATGCGCCAAGTGTGCGCGGAACGACTTGCCCTGCTCGGCGGCTTCCCGCTCGAGCACCCTGGTGCAGATCACGAGGTCGGCCTGCGCCACGGGCTCGTGCTGATAATCAAACGTAAGCACGTTCGTTGCCCAGTCCTTGCCGCGGTATCTGCCGTTCAACTCCCGGCCTTCCTCTTCGCCAACAAACCGAACGGTCATCTCGAGCGGCACGTCGGCTGCGGCAAGCATCCAGGCGCGCATCTGCTCGCGCGTGGGCAGGCGCTTTTGCGCGCCGTCCGCCCTTTCAAACTCAATCACGGAACTTTGCTGCTTACGCTTGCTCATTATCTTCCTCCTCCGCATGGCGGCGGCGCTCAGCGCGCCCGCCCCGATCCTTTTGCTCAGCCTTTTCCCGGGCGAGCGCCTTCTCGTAGGCCTTCACGATGGCCCCGACGAGGGGATGTCGCACCACGTCCTCGGCATCAAAGCGCACGACGCTGATGCCCTTGACGTCCCCGAGGACGTCGGCCGCCTGCGCCAGTCCGCTTCTCACGCCGCGCGGCAGATCGACCTGCGTGATGTCGCCCGTGATCACGGCTCGCGTCCCGAAGCCGATGCGCGTGAGCAGCATCTTCATCTGCTCTCCCGTCGTGTTCTGCGCCTCGTCCAGAATCAGGAACGCATTGTTGAGCGTTCTGCCGCGCATGAAGGCAAGGGGCGCGATCTCGATCACCTGCTTTTCGATGAGGCGCTGCGTTTTTTCAAACCCGAACAGATCGAAAAGCGCGTCATAAAGGGGCCTCAGGTACGGATCGACCTTCTGCACGAGATCTCCGGGCAAAAACCCGAGACGCTCGCCGGCCTCGACCGCGGGGCGCGTGAGAATGATGCGCTCCACGGCGCCCCGCTCAAACGCATCCACCGCGGCGGCAACCGCCAGATAGGTCTTGCCCGTGCCCGCGGGTCCGATGCCGAAGGTCACGTCCGTCCTCTGGATCGCATTCAGATAGTCGCGCTGATGCGGCGTGCGGGGCTTGAGTCCCGGGCGGCGCGTCTTCAGAAACACTGTCTGCTCGCCTTCCTCGGCAAACTGGGTGGCGCCCGACTGCTCCGCGATGATGATCATCTGCACGTCGTTGACGGAGATCTCGCTGCCCGCATGCACGCGGGCTGCGCACATCTCGAGCGCGCGCAGCGCACGGGCGGCGTCCTTTCCCTCCAGATTGAACTGCGCCCCGCGGCGCCGGATCTTCACGTCAAAGGCCGTTTCGATCTGACGCACGTTTTCATCAAGCGGCCCCACCAGTGCGGCAAGCTCTCCAGCCGTCGCATCAAAGGAAAAAACGAGTTCGGAGCGCTGCCTTGCTCCCTGATCCTGCTTTTTCATCCAAGCTGCCTCTTACTTGTTGAGCACACCGCCCAGCGTGTGCGGATACACCTCGGTGATCCTGATGCTGACCATCTGTCCGATCAGCGACTTCTCACCCTTGAAGTTCACGACGCGATTGTTGTCGGTGCGGGCCGAAAGGATGCCCTCGCCCCGCTTGGCTTCGCCCGTCACCAGGCAGCGCTCGACGTTCCCCACCATCGCCTCGGAAATTCTCGTGGCATTGGCCTCCACCACGGCCTGCAGATGCTGCAGGCGGCGCAGCTTCTCGCACTGGGGCGTGTCATCGGGAAGGTCCGCGGCGGGCGTGCCCGGACGCTTGGAATAGACAAACGAGAAGCTTGCGTCGAACCCGACCTCCTCAATGAGGCGCATCGTCTCGTCAAAATCCTCCTGCGTCTCCCCGGGAAATCCGACAATGAAGTCCGTGGCAACGCAGATGTCGGGCCGCACGGCGCGCAGCTTTGCGATCCGTTCCAGATACCAGTCATGCGTATAGCCGCGCTTCATGGCGGCAAGGATCCGGTCCGAGCCGCTCTGCACGGGCAGGTGGACGTGATTGGCGAGCTTGGGGAGCTTGCCGTACGCCTCGATCAGCCGGTCGGAGAATTCCTTGGGGTGACTGGTGGTGTAGCGGATGCGCTCGATTCCGTCGATCTCGCTGACATACTCGAGGAGCAGCGGAAAATCGACGAGGCTTCCGTCTGGCCCCTTGCCCAGATACGCATTGACGTTCTGGCCGAGCAGCGTGAGCTCCTTCACACCCTGGCTGGCAAGATGCGCGCACTCGACGAGCACGTCGAGCATCGGGCGGCTGATCTCCTCGCCGCGCGTATAGGGAACCACGCAGTACGAGCAGTACTTGCTGCAGCCCTCCATGATCGAAACGAATGCCGTCGGGCCGCTTGCCGTAGGAGCGGGCAGATGGTCGAACTTCTCGATCTCGGGAAAAGATACGTCAACCTGGGGCTTGCCGGTTTTCCTGCGCTTTTCGAGCAGTTCGGGAAGCAGGTGCAGCGTCTGCGGTCCGAAGACCACGTCAACCCAGGGAGCACGCTCAAGAATGTGCCTGCCCTCCTGGCTCGCAACGCACCCGCCCACGGCAATCATCATCCCGAGACGGGTCTTTTTGATTTCACGGATCCGCCCCAGATCGGAAAAGGTCTTTTCCTGGGCCTTTTCACGAATCGAGCAGGTCACGACAACGACGAGATCGGCTTCTTCGGGAGTCTGAACCCGGCTGTAGCCGCACCGCTCGCGCATGAGGTCAATGATGCGGGCCGAGTCATAGTCGTTCATTTGGCAGCCAAAGCTGCGCAGATAGATGGTTTTCGCGTTCACGGTTTAGATCCGTTGGCAAAGTTGATCGAATAGGGGAGCGCATTCTATCGGACGGTTCGGTCCCGCGCCGATCTCCTTGCCTGTCCATTTTCGCCGGAATGGATAGAAAAAGGCGAGGAATCGCGAAGCGCCCGCGGCAGCCCCCGAATACAGTTCCCTATCTCAAAAATCACCTGGAAACACCGCCATGATTCAGCGCCGCAATCTGCTTTTGGGCACGGCTTCCCTTGCCCTGTCCTCTCTAGCCTGCCAGCCGGCTCAGGCCGCAGGCTTCAGGCCCAACCTTGCCGGACTCGAGCACCGGGTCACGAACGCATCCGCTCCGGAAGTGTTCTTCATCCCCGAGCTGTCCGACGCTGCGATGCTGCGCGTCTACCGGGCTCTCAGCTGGAAGCCCTCGGGCAGGGTCGGAGTCAAGGTCAATTTCGAAGGGCACGGCAAACCCTACATCGACCCGCGGCTCATCACCTCGGTCGTACGCGAGGCAAAAGGCACGTTCCTCGAGTCCAACACGTACTCCTCCACGCGGGAGCGCCTTGCGCTTGCCGCAGAGCTCGGCTTTGCCGGCATCGCCCCCACGGACATCATTGACGACGAGGGCTCGATCGACCTGCCCGTTCCCGGTGGCTTCCACCTGAAGTCCCACCGGGTGGGGTCGCACTTTGCGAACTACGACTCGGTCATTTCAATCGTCCGCTTCAAGCTGCACAACCTTCCGATGCTGGGCGGCACGCTGAAGAACCTGTCGATCACGCTGTCGCCCTATCCGGGCAGATGCAACATCCACAGCGGCGGACGCGCGTTCAACCGCTGGATCCAGGAACCGGACAAAATCCTTGCCGAATCGATCACCGATGCCGTCAAGGCCGCCCTTGCGGCCCGCCCCGGCCGCTGGGCATTCCTAGCGGCAATGCCCGCCTTCGCGCCTAGGGACAACTGCCCCGGCGCGGTGGATGCGGGCGATATCGGCGTCTTTGCCTCGATGGATCCCGTGGCGATCGACTCGGTCTGCACGGACATTGCGCTGCAAAGCGCTCCGGACGCCGCGACTCGCGGCAAGTGGATTGCCGAGCACACGCTCTCGATTCTCGACATGGCGGAGAAAAACGGCGTCGGAAGCCGCGCGTATCGGCTCACCGTCCTCTGATCGGAAAGCGCAAAGGCCGCCCGGGGCGGCCTTTGCAAGCATTTGCGAGGTGTTCCCGCTACGCCTGGGGATCGATCACCAGGCAGCCCTCGCACTTCACGGCAGGAGCAGTCTTCACGATCGCCCCGAGATGCTCGCCCACCTTCACCTCATGCGGAAGGCGCACGAGCGCTGCCGTGAGATTCATTTCCGGCACGCGCACCAGGCTGCTCACTTCGTAGCCGTATTCGCCAACCACAACCATGGGGATCTGGGTGAGCGCATTGGGATCAAATGCCGTGTCGAATGCAACCAGCTGAAGGCGCTCGTACTTGCCCGTGTTTCTGAATTCTTCGCAAAGAGCGCGTCCGATGAACACGCGGGACTTGTCCTCAAAATCAAGGGCATCCTCAAGGCCGCACTCGAGCGGACTTGTCGACTCATCGTATTCAAGCCCGAGCGCCGGTTCCCTTGCCAGGATGCGAAGCGCCTCGGTGCCGCCCTCGGCCCCCTTCTTTGCGCCCGCCTTGAGGAGATTCTCGTGCATGGCAGCGATGTTCTCCTTCGGACCAAGCACCGTCTGCTTCCAGCCAAGGCTGAGAAACCCGATGCCGCTCGTCTCCTGATAGCTCCCCTTGCGGATTTCCACGCCTTCAACGGGCAGCTTGCCGATGAAATCAAAGGCGGTCAGCTTGCTGGAGGCGACCTCTGCATCAAAGGCTGCGCTCACCTGCCGGATCCAGGCTTCGCGCGCATCTGCGCCTTCGCCCGTCAGAACCAGCCGGTAGTCGTCCTGCGAGACCCGAGCGAGTATCACGGTGTCAATCACCCCGGCCGAGGCGTTGAGCATCACGGCGCGCACCACACCGCCAACGGGGAGTTTCCGGTGGTCGCAGGCAAGGAGCCTGGCGAGAAACCGCGTCGTGCCGCTCACGCTGAGCACCGTTACCGGATAGAGGTCGTATAAAACAGTATCGAGAGCCATTTCTTCCTATTCCTTGATGAGCCGGCGCCCTGCGCGCCGGCGGCCGATCGGCCGGAGAGGCCACATCATACTCGCGGCGGCGGCAAAGCTTTGGCCCGGCCCATCGCCCGGAACGATTAGCAGCGATCAGGCAAGCGCGGCGACCATCACGGCCTTGATCGTATGCAGCCGGTTGCCGGCCTGTGCAAACACGATCGAGGCGGGAGACTCGAAGACTTCCTCCGTGACCTCAATGCCGTCGGCGAGCTCCGGGTGCGCCTTCATCACGTCGGCGCCCACCTTGGTCTCGGCGTTGTGATAGGCGGGCAGGCAGTGCATGAACTTCACCTGCGGGTTGCCCGTTGCCTTCATGAGCGCCCCGTTCACCTGGTAGGGCATGAGCTTGGCGATGCGCTCATCCCAGACTTCCTTGGGCTCACCCATGGAAACCCAGATGTCGGTATGGACAAAATCAACGCCCTGCACGGCTTCCAGCGGATCCTCCGTGACAGTGATCCGGGCTCCGGTCTTGCTTGCGATTTCGCGGCACATGCCGATCAGCTCCTCGCTCGGCCAGTATTCCCTGGGCGCTCCGATGCGCACATCCATGCCCATCTTGGCTCCTACCAGAAGAAGACTGTTGCCGGTATTGAAGCGGGCGTCGCCCAGGTATGCAAACTTGATCTGCGCAAAGGGCTTGTGCGAGGCCTCCTGCATGGTGAGCAGGTCGCAGAGCATCTGCGTCGGATGCCACTCGTCGGTGAGTCCGTTGAAAACCGGAACGCCAGCGTACCGGGCAAGCTCCTCGACCGTGCTCTGCTTGAAGCCCCGGTATTCGATGGCGTCATAGATCTGCCCCAGAACCCGGGCCGAATCCTTGACGCTTTCCTTGTGGCCGAACTGGCTTGTCGACGGTTCAAAGAACGTCGTGTGCGCCCCCTGGTCGTATGCGGCAACCTCAAAGGCGCTGCGCGTGCGGGTGGAGGTCTTTTCGAACACGAGGGCGATGCTGCGGCCCTTCAGTCGCTGCTGCTCGGTGCCTGCGCGCTTGGCCGCCTTGAGATCGGCGGCAAGGTCGACGAGGTACTGGATTTCTTCGGGAGTGTGATGCACGAGCGAAAGCAGCGACCGGTTCTTGAGATTGAAAGCCATGATGCGTGAGTCTCCATTTTTATTGCAAATGCCCTGCGGGCAGTGCGCGAAGGATACAACGGGCTCAGCCCGCCCGCTTCGGTCCGGCTTTTCCTATCCCTTTGCTTCTAAAGAAAAGTTAGAAAAACTCATCTTCGATAACTGAAATAGCGTAGGACGGATTTACCGCCGCAGTTACACTTGAAAACCGCCTCGCATAAAAGGCGCTCCAGCTCCTTTTGCCTGCGGCAAGAGCAATTTTTCCAACCTCTGGCATTTCACCGAAAGGCACATCTACCATGTCCTACACCCAACAGGTTCTGAGCGAACTCAAGGCTCGCTTCCCGTATCAGCCCGAATACCTCCAGGCCGTTGAAGAGGTTCTCAACACCCTTCAGCCGCTGATGGACAAGGACCCGAAGTACCAGAAGCACAAGATTCTCGAGCGCATCGTCGAGCCCGAAAGGACCGTCAAGTTCCGCGTCGAGTGGGTGGACGACAAGGGCGAAATCCAGGTCAACCGCGGCTGGCGCATCCAGTTCAACTCCGCGATCGGCCCGTACAAGGGCGGCATCCGCCTGCACCCCTCCGTGAACGAAAGCATTCTGAAGTTCCTCGGCTTCGAGCAGGTCTTCAAGAATTCCCTCACGACCACCGCGATCGGCGGCGCCAAGGGCGGTTCGGACTTTGACCCGAAGGGCAAGTCCGACACCGAGATCATGCGCTTTTGCCAGGCCTTCATGATCCAGCTCTACCGCTACATCGGCCCGACCATCGACGTGCCCGCAGGCGACATCGGCACGGGCGGCCGCGAAATCGGCTACCTGTACGGCGCATACAAGCGGCTCACCACCAGGTACGAAGGCATCCTCACGGGCAAGGGCCTCACGTTCGGCGGCTCGCTTGCCCGCACGGAAGCCACCGGGTACGGCGTGGTGTACTTTGCCGAGGAAAT